>CADEER010000010.1:20036-35042 GCA_902826395.1 uncultured bacterium | reverse complement strand
TCAGCAGGAACCGTTGGCGGCGATGAGCGCGATGCCGTAGGCGGCGAGACCGATGGCCCCGAGGGCGGGGATGAGCTTCCGCCACCGGTCCTGGCTGTTCCAGAGCGCGGCGGTCACCACCCCGGCAATCGAGATCGCAATCAGTGCGACGGTGAGTTTCGCGATCATACGAGAGGCCTCCCGGATTCGTTACAGCGAGAACCGAACGCCGACGCGTATATCAGGCGCCACGGCTATGAACAAAACCATGCGCCGAGCGAGTCGACCGAAAGATTCCTTCAAACCGTGGGACGCCGGGCGGTCCGCGCCGCAGCCAGAGCAGTGAGCGAAGCGGCGACCATCGCCAGCGCAGTCCACTCGAGCTGCGGCAGCGGCCCCCAGTACGACCGGCCGGGGTGATCGGCGCGGAACAGCTCGATCAGCGCTGCGCTCAGCGAGTACAGCAGCACGGACAGCAGCGCGACCTCGCCGTCGTAGCGCTTGCGCCGATGCATCCACAGCGCGAACAGCGCCACGCCCGCAGCCGAGGCGACGAAGTAGAGTTGCACCGGGTGCAGCGGCGCGCTGGCGGCGAGCGTTCCATCTGCGTACGGCAGCGCACCATCCGGGAACCGCACGCCCCACGGCCACGTACAGAACGTGCCGTAGCAACAGCCGCGCAGGAAGCAGCCGAATCGCGCCACCGCGATCGCGCCGGCAATCGACGGCACGACCGCGTCGGCGAACGCGCCGCGCGGAATCGACATGTGTCGCAGCACCAGCGGCAGGCTGATCGCCATCGCGATGATGGCACCGCCGGCGTGCATGCCGCCCTCCCAGAAGGCCGCCTGCTGCGGCCATTGATTGAGCAGGTAATGCAGGCGTGCGCCGACGAACGCGGGCGGCAACAACCACAGCAACGCGCGCCGTGCCTGGCGCCGGTCTACGCCCGACAGCCACTCGATCGAACGCGGCCCCACGAGATGACACAGCACAGCCGCCAGCACGATCATCAATCCCCGCGAATGAATCGCCACGCCGAGCTGCGGGAAATCGACCAGCACCGGGAGCACGCGGCAACCTACCACCGCGAAAAACTCTTCACCACAGAGGCACAGAGGACACAGAGATTGCGCAGTTGGAGGCCGCTTCCCCGCATTGCTCCGCGCGACACGCGAGTCACCCGATGCAGTCTTTAGACCCATTATTTCGCTCGACGACGGAAATACCACTTCGCGAGCAACTGTTCTCTCTCGAGTGTTCAGTGAGATCTCTGTGTTCTCTCCGCCTCTGTGGTGAGAGTCTTTTGGACGGCACCCGCAGTTTCCCCGATTTGACGATCCGCCGTCCCGGCGCCCATGATCGCTGCGGCCGCCTTAATGAATCGCATCTCGCGCAACCTGCTCAGTTTCACATTGCTCGCCGTCGGCATCTTGCTCGCTGCCTGCGGTGGCTCGTCGGACGGCGACGCCAAGCAACCCGACGGGCTGGCGACCTTCGGCACTGTCGCCTGGGCGGTCACCGAGTGCCGCAGCGACGGCGAGACCGTGACCGTGCGCCAGGATCTGCACGTCGGCGGTGAGGATAGGCCCGAGACGACCGTGACCTCGCTCCAGATCGGGCCGCTCGATGCGCAGACGCCGGTGGTCTTTCCCTTCTCGACCATCCCGCCACAGCAGGTCGGTCTCGCCGAGGCGTGCCGCCTACTCGGCCAGGTGCGGCTCGGGACACACAGCGTATTCTTCCTCTTCATCCAGGACGTCGAGGTGAGTCCGGACGGCGAGACCATCGTCTACGAGGTCACCGACAACTTCTCGCCCCTGCCGCCCGGCCTCCTGGATGCGGCCGACGAGGGCATCTTCGTAGCGCGCGCCGACGGTACGGACGTCCGACGCGTCGCCGATGCGCGCACGCTGCCGTCGTTCGTCCTCGAAGCCGCGTTGAGCGTCGATGCGTTCGCGTTCAGCCCCGACGGCCAATCGGTCGCCTTCGTCGACGGCTTCGAGGGCATCGCCAGCACCGATGCCGAGATCGTGACTCTCGATCTGGCGAACGGCGCGCGCGAAGTCGTCGTGCCTCTGCCGGCCGGCCCACCGGCGGAGCGATTCCCGTCGAGCTGCTGCGCGCGCTTCGTCGACGACGACACGATCGCGTTCACGTCGACCGCCAACCCGGACGGCCTCAACCCGGGCGGCGAGTTCGCCCTCTTCACCGTCGACACCGACGGGTCCGACCTCGCCATCGCGCGCTCCAACCTGCCAGCCGACGCGGTATCGCCGCTCTTCGCCATCACCGGCACACAACCCGCAGTCACCATTCTCGAGATACCGGGGCCTTCCGGCGGCCCCGCCGCGCCGGAGATCTTCTACTTCGACGAGGAGCAGAATCTGCTGCAGCTCACCAACTTCCGCAAACAAGATACCCTGAGCGTCCTGCTCGACATCGGCGGCGAGACCGTCTTCTACCTCGCGTCGGCCGACCCGCTCGGCACCAACCCGAGTCGCAATTGCCAGCTCTTCTCAGTGCCGACGATCGGCGGCACGCCGCGCCAACTGACCGACTTCAGCGAGGCCGATCAGTCGGTTTTCGGCTGCCTCTTCTCGCCGCTGCCGGGTTGCGCGATCGGCGGCATGTTCCAGGACCCGGAGACCGGCACTCTGGTCTTCCACTCGAGCTGCGATCCGCTCGGCACCAATCCGTTCGGCGATGCGATCTTCGCCATGCGCCCCGACGGCAGCGGCCTGCGCCAACTCACGTTCACGCGCGGCCTGGTCAACGAGAACGGCATCCAGATCGTCGAAGTGCCGGGCCCGTCCGGCTACCGCGTCGCGGCGAACTGATAAACGCCTTCACCACAGAGGCACAGAGGACACAGAGGTCTCGCCGAAAGAGGCACCAATTCATTCGCTCGCGAAGTTCGTACCCACGTTGCATTTCGCCCACGCGAGCAATTGTGCGGTCGCGAATCGCCGGCGAATCTCTGTGTCCTCTGTGCCTCTGTGGTGAGATTCTTTTTACTCGCCCGGCTTGAGCTTCCAGGCGTCGCCGTCGCGTACCAGGGTCTTGGTGAGTCGCACGGCGATGTCCATCGTGCGGCCGGTGCGCCGGTCGACGAAGCGATCCTTGCGCGTGTAGCTGACCACCGCTTCGTCGCCGACGACGGCCAGATCGATCTCGTCGATGCCGACTTCGAGATCGCGGACGTTCTCGAAGTAGCGCTCCTGCGCTGCCAATTGCTCGTCGCTCAAGCCCCGGTACAACGGCCGCAGAGCTTCGGCGCTGCCGCTCTCCATGGCGGCGCGATAGCGCTCGAGCAGATCGCGGATCGCCGCCTCGTCGCTCGGCACCTCGGCACCGCGCGCCGCGGACGGCCACTGCAGGATCTCGAGCAGGCGAGACGTCGCGTCCGGCTCCTCGGTCGGCTTTGGCGGCGGCTTCCGATGTGGACGACTCGCCCCCTCCGCCTCCAGCAGCAGGCGCAGCGCCTCGGCATCGGTGGCGCGACGCGCCACCAGCGCCTCGCGCTCGCTGTCGGTCACTTCCAGATCTAGCCGCGACACGACACCCATCACGACTTCGTTCTGCAGGTCGAGGAATCGCTCCTGCTGGCCAGTTGCGGTGTACGATGCCTCGATCACACCGGACGGCACATCGACGACGTGGGTATCGACCTTCAGCTTGTCGCCGATCGCGAGGAAGCTGCCGGTCAGCATCTTGGTGATGCCGAGCTTCTCCGCCACCTCGATCTCCGACAGGCCCTGGCGAGTCACGAGAAAGTCGAGGAACTCCTTCGAGTACACTTTCACGCGCGACAGCGCGCTGAGTTGGGTGTTGAGTCCGTCGCGGATCGCCTCGCGCATCCAAGCGTGGTCCTCCGCGCCATCGCCGAGCTGCTTGAAGATCATCACCCCCAGCGTCACCACGGGGGCCGCGACGACATCGCCCGCCTCGGCGGCGACCTCGGCCGGCGGTGCGGCCGGCGCCGGGGCGGTCGACAGCTCCGCTATCCGCTCCCGTTGCCACCACAACAGCGCCGCGGCCAACACTGCCACCACGGCCGCCGCGCTCCAGGCGAGTCGCCGTCGCGGCGGTGCGTGCTTCTCCTCACCGGGGACGATCAAGTAGGCGCGAAGCGGATCGCTGATGTTCTTCAACCGCTGTCGGCCGAGGTCGACGACCGCGACGGTGATGCGCGATCGAATCTGCCGATAGACGCCCTCCGACACGCAGATCGCACCGGGCCGCGCCAACTGCTGCAGGCGCGACGCGACGTTGATCGCATCGCCGTGCCAGCCGCCGCCGGTCTGCAACACGTCGCCGAAATGGACGCCGATGCGCAGGAGCATCGGCATCTCGGCAAAGGTCCGCTGCTCGATCCGCGTCTGGATGGCGATCGCCGCGTCGACCGCGGCGGCGACACTCTCGAAAGTGGCCAGGATCGAATCGCCGGCCTTGGGTTCGGAGCGGCCGCGCATCTCGCCGACGATCTCGCCGATGAAGGCGTGCAGCTCGCCGAGAGCGCGCGTCGTGCGCTCGTCGTCCTCGCCCATCATGGTGCTGTAACCGGCGACATCGGCGAGAAGCACGGCGACGACCCGGCGGCTGAACAGATCGTCGCCGCCCGTTTCCGCACCCGGCCGTGATCCGGCCCCGACGGTTTTCACCCAAGCACCTCGTTCGCCCACTGCACGGCGCCGCGGAACTCAGGGTCGCGCATCGTTCCAGCGAGAGCGGCAGCGCCGCAGTCGCTCCGGTGTTTCAGTCCGTCGCAGTGAGAAGCCGCAATCCATAAGCCACACCCTTTACCGGATGTCGACGACCATGACGCGCTCTCGTGGGATTCCCCTATGCCGGCTGCTCATACCGCGCTCGACATTCTCGGTGTCCTGCGATCTCCTACATCCGTGCTCGCTCTGATTGGGACGACGGCGGCGCGAGGGCGCGCCGCCGCGGCGGTCGCGTCGATCGCCGTCATGGCCATCTGCTGGTGCGCGGCGCCACCCGCTGCCGCGGGCGACAGACTCACCGACGTGTTCCGCAACGAGCTGGCGCCCCTCGAGCTGGGGCCGCTCGCCGACGTGCTGGCCGACACCGTCGCGTCGACCTATCCCGTCGCCTCCGCCAGCTCGAGCGTGACCTACGCCTACAATCCGCGGCTCGAAGCTTTCGAGCGCGAGACGCGCGTGCTCGGACCTATCGTCGGCGAGCGCGCCGAAACGATCGGCGAGATGCAGATCAACGTCGGCGTCAGCTACTCCTACGTCGACCTCGAGAGCATCAACGGCACCGACCTCTCCGACCTGCGCAACCAACCCGTGGTCGACGGTCGCGTCGTCAACCGCCGCATCGACGGCACCGTCGTGCTCGCCGACGGGCGGCTGACCAACTTCCTGCCGGCAATGGTCAACGCCGACCTCGATGTCGACGCCCACATCGTGTCCCCGTTCCTCACCTACGGGATAACGCCGGACTGGGATTTCAACCTGACGATTCCGATCGTCACTTCATCGCTGCGCGCCAACGTACGCGACCAGATTCCCGACCCGCGCCTGCCGCAGTTCGCGTTGCCGACCGGCAGCCCCTTCGCCGAGACGCGCGTTCAGAGCTTCTCGGAATCGGCGACCGGCATCGGCGACGTGCTCTTCCGCACCAAGTACGTCCTGTTGCGCGACGGGCCCGTCGATCTCGCCGCGACGCTCGGCCTCAGTTTCCCGACCGGCGACGACCGCAACCTGCACGGCAGCGGCAGCATGCGCGTCCAGCCGGCCCTCGTCGCCTCGCGAGTTGTCTTCGATCGCCTGCAGCCGCTGGTCAACGCCGGCTTCGACGTCAATGCCGAGAACGCCGAGCGCAGCGTCTTCCGCTGGGCTGCCGGCGCGACGGCTCAGGCATGGGGCCCGCTGACCGCCGCGGCGGTGTTTCTCGGCCGCCACGACCTCGACGAGCAGACCGACACGATCGACGCGCCTTTCTTCTTTCAGGTCGAGCGCAACGACATCTTCGACGTGGCCCTCGGCCTGCGCTGCCTGTTCGCCGACACCGGCGTCGTCTCCGTCAACGCCCTGCTACCCCTCAACGACGAAGGGCTGCGCGCCGAAGTCGTGCCGACGCTCGAAATCCAGTACGCGTTCTGAGCGCGAGCTCTTCAGTTCTTCGGGAAATTGAAGACCGGGAAGATCGGCAGGAAGCCGTTCTGCGCGATGTTGAGGAAACCGAACTGAAAGCTCTCGATGCGATCGGTGACGTTCAGGAAACCGATCTGCACGGTCGAGCTGCGCGACAGGTTGAAGCCGCCCAGATCGACTCCCGTGTCGGTCGCGATGGTCACGAAGCCGACGTTGAACGCCTTCTCGGTGTTGTTGAGAACATTGACGAAGGCGCCGTTGAACCCCGCGTCTCGTCCGCTGTGCCAGTTGACGGCGCTGAAGACGGCGCCGTTCGACATCTCACCAGTTATCCGACTCAAGCCGCCGATGATGGCGAGACCCGAGAAATTGGCGGTTTTGCTCATCGACAGCATGCCGACATCGAACCCGCGCTGGCGCTGGTTCTCGCCATGGATCACCGAGAACCGCACTCCGTTCACAGCGGGATCGTTGGGCACCCGCACATTCGGCGCCGCGAACTGAAACGCCGCGTCGGCGCGCGCTTCGCCAGACTGGACCAGCACCCCGATGAGGGCGCCGGCAACGATCGAGATACCGAGGTGCCGCATTCCAGACTTGGTCATTTCTACCTCCGCTCAGCCTCAGTTTCCGGTCTAGCAAATTGCCCTCCGACCCCGCGAACCGGCCGAAAAAGGGGGCTCCGTTTCAGCGCGCCTGTCCGGGCGATCAGCCCGCCCCCGGTTGGAAATCCCTCGCCCGCGTGGTACCGACGACGCGGCATTTGCGGGTTTACTGAGGGGTGAAACCGCACACTGCGGATGGGCTTGGCGATGGGGGTACCTTGGTAGACGACGGCAATCGCATCGATGTCCCGCAAATGAACGAACCTCTGAAGCTTCCCGTGCGCCGCCGAACGAAGACCGTTTCGGCGTTGATCCTGAGCGCCGGGCGCGGCAGCCGCCTGCTGCCGCTCACCGAGCGGACGCCGAAAGCGCTGGTCGAAGTCGGGGGGCGGGCGATCCTCGGGTGGCAGCTCGAGTCCCTGGCGGCGGCCGGCGTGCAATCGGCGTCGATCGTCTCGGGCTTCGGCGCCGACCAGGTCGCCGACTACGTCGCCCAGAACGCCCCGCCGGGGATGCGGGTGACCACCGTGTTCAACCCGTTCTTCGCGTCGTCCGACAACCTGATCTCGTGCTGGGCGGCACGCGAGGAGATGATCGGCGACTTCATCCTGCTGAACGGCGACACCTTGTTCGAGCCGGCCGTCATCGATCGCCTGTTCGCCTCGAAGGCGGCACCGATCACCGTCGCGGTTCGCCGCAAGCCCTCCTACGACGCGGACGACATGAAGGTCGAATGCGCCGGCGCCGAGTTGCGCCGCATCGGCAAGCAGATCCCGCTCGACACCACCACGGCCGAATCGATCGGCGCGATGTACTTCCGCGGCCGAGGGCCGTCGCTGTTTCGCGAAGCGATCGAGCGCGCCGTGACCCTGCCCGACTCGAAGCGCTGGTGGTATCCGACCGTCGTCGACGAGCTGGCGCGCGCCGGTCGGGTGCGCGCCGCCCACGTCGACGGGCTCGCCACCGCGGAGATCGACGTACTCGAAGACATCGATCTCGCCGAACAGATCGTGCCCTCGCTGCCCGGAGCGGGCGATCAGCACGCGGCGTCGAGTTAGCCTACTCGCGCCGCCAGGATCCGTTCGACCAGCGTTACGTCGGCCGGCTTGTCGACGTCGATGCCCGCTTCGGGCGCGGTCATGCGCACGATGCGGATGCGAATCCCCAGACGCCGCGACAGGATGTCGGCGGCGTCCTGCGCGGTGAGACGGCGCAACGCGAAGCGCAGCAGGGTCAGCGGTCCGAGCAGCGCGACGACGCGCCAAGGCTGCTTGCGGCGAGCGTCGACGTCCTTCCATGCCTCGGCGGCTCGCACGCCGCCGGGGCCGAAGAAGGCGAACAAATTGCAGCCGGTGAACGCGCCGTCGCGCAGCGGGTAGAAGGTTCGCAGAGCCTCCGGATAAGCGGCGCGCACGGTCTCGGCGTCGACCACCGCAGCCGCCACGTCGCATGCCACCGCGGCGGCCGACATACAGAACTCGTCGACGATTGAGGCGGTGAGCAGCGCGTGATCTGCGGTGGTGACCAGTACGGGCCGCTCGGCGCCGAGCGATTCGAGCGCCGCGGCGACGCTGGTGCTCGGTTGCGCCGCGGCCTCCAGCCACCGCACACCGTCGAGCTCGGCGGCGCTCAGGCCCCCCGCCTCGAGAGTCGCCCGGTCGGCGCCACAGATGGCAATGCCGCCGACGGACGGGGAAGCGCGCAGCGCCGCCAGCACGCGCGACAGCATCAGTTGGCCGCCGATCTCGATCAGCGCCTTGCGCGGCACGCCGTGCGCCTCGGCGAGCGGGTCGCCGGCGGCGCGGATGCCGGCGAGAACGACCGCCGTGAACCGTTCCGCGATTGGCGGCTGAGGCAATTCCACCCGCGCCGCTTACTCGCTCCCATCCAACGGCGCAACCGCCGCAGCGGCACATTCAGATTGAGGGTGACGCGAGAAACATCCCCCGTCCACCCCGAGTAGCGCGAAGCGAGCACGGGTGGCGGCCTTGCAACCGTCCTACCGCCGGGCGGTGGTTCTTGATACGCCAGCGGCATGCGTTTGCTCCTCACATTCCTGCGCGCCTATCCGCGCCGCACGGTGCTTCTGCTGTTGTGCTTGGTCGCCGGTGGGCTCGCCGAGGGCATTGGCCTGTCGGGGCTGCTGCCGTTTCTCGGGCGCGCCGCCTCCGGCGATGCGGCCGAGAATCCGACGGCGATCGAGCAGCGCATGAACGACCTGGTGCGCGCGCTCGGGTTCGAACCGAGCATGGGCGCGTTCCTCGTCGTCATCGTCGCCGGCATCGCGCTGAAAGCCGTACTGACCCTCGTCGCCAACCGGCAGGCTGGCTATTGCGTTGCGCAGGTGGCGACCGACCTGCGCCTCGAGCTGCTGCGCGCCCTGCTCGCTTCACGCTGGCAGTACTACGTCGGCCAGCGCATCGGCACCTTCGCCAACGCCTTCGCGACCGAAGCGCAGCGCGCCGCCGAAGCGTATCTGCGCGCGACGACGATCCTCTCGCTGCTCATCCAGGCAGTCGTCTACTTCACCGTCGCGCTGCTGGTGTCGTGGCAAGCGGCGGTCCTGGCGGTCGGCGCCGGTATGGTGATGGCCGTCCTGCTGCACCAGCTCGTGCGGATGTCGAAGCGCGCCGGCCGCAAGCAGACGGTGCTCATGAAGGACATCGTGGCGCGACTGACCGACGCGCTGCAGTCGATCAAGCCGCTCAAGGCGATGGGGCGCGAGAAGCTCGTCGCGCCGCTTCTCGACCACGACATCCACCGTCTCGACCGCGTGCTGCGGCACAAGGTGCTCAGCCGCACGGCGTTCAAGTCGCTGCAAGATCCGACGATCTTCATCTTCCTCGCCGTCGGCGTCTATGCCGCGGTGCGCGTCGGCAACGTGGCGCTGCCGAGCGTCATCATGCTGGCCCTGCTCGCCGAGCGCATCATCTCCAGCACCGGGAAAATGCAGCGCGAGTACCAGGAGATGGTACTCGACGAGAGCGCCTACTGGTCGATCCGCGCCACCATCGACGAGATCGACGCGGCGCGCGAAGTCCTTGGCGGCGACCGTCCGCCGCGTCTGCTGGATTCCATCACGCTGCGCGGCGTGCGCTTCGCCTACGCCGACCGGACCATCCTCGCCGGCATCGACATGAGCATCGCCGCCGGCGAGCTGACCGTCATCGTCGGCCCGTCCGGCGCCGGCAAAACGACGGTCGCCGATCTGATCGTCGGCCTCCTCCAACCGCAGCACGGTGAAGTGCGCATCGACGGCGTGCCGCTGGGCGATGTCGACGCGGCGCGATGGCGCGCGTCGATCGGCTACGTGCCGCAGGAAACCCTGCTGCTGCACGACAGCGTGCGCGCCAACGTCTCGCTCGGCGACCCGGCGATCGACGACGGCATGGTGCGCGAGGCGCTCGCCGCCGCGGGGCTGGCGGAAACAGTCGCGGCGCTGCCCGAGGGTATCGACACCGTCGTTGGCGAGCGCGGCCTGCGCTTGTCCGGCGGCCAGCGCCAGCGCATCGCCCTGGCGCGCGCCCTGGTTCGCAAACCCACCCTGCTCATCCTCGACGAAGCGACGACGGCACTCGACCCGTCCACCGAGGCGGCGATCTGCGCCAGCCTGAATCAACTGCGCGGCCAGGTAACCCAGCTCGCCATCTGCCATCAGGGCGCCATCATCGCGATGGCGGACCGCGTCTACCGACTCGAAAACGGAACCGCCCGATTGATGGAGGGCGCCGGTGTGCGACTCTCCACCGCGCACTGAATCGGGAACCGGGGAACCGTGAACTGGGAACCGGCAACCAGAGATGCGGTTCCCAGTTCACGGTTCCCCGGTTCCCGATTCACGGCGGATTCGTATACGTGATCGCCGCCGACCCGACGCCGCGCTCTTCCGATCCACCGGACTCGAGGCGAAGCTGCCAGTCGGCCTCGATCCAGATGCGCTGAGGCGCCGAGCGCAATGCGAGCAGCGCGCGGAACGGCTGCGGGACGATCTCGAGCGGATCGACGCGCAGCAGCTCGCGCCGCGGCGACGCCGTCACCTCGACCTGTGGATCGCGAAAGGAAATGCGGCTCGGCAGCGGGTAGAGCTCGGCGCCTTCGGTGGGTTGCGCGATTACGACTTCCGCGGCCGCGCGCGTTTCGGCGATCGGCGCACCGTCGCGCGCGACGGCGACGCACGATGGGCCGGCGGCACCGTCGCGCGCGGCGATGGTAGTGGCAAAGAAGGCCAAATCGCCGTCGCGGCCGCTGACGTCGATGCGGCGCAGCATCGCGTCGACTTCGCTTTCCGCGCTCCACGCGTGCGTGACGTCCACCGCTCCCTTCGCCGCAATCAGGCCCGTCATACCGGCAACCCACGCGACGCCCTCGACGGGCTCCTGCATGCGCAGAACGTCGAATCCGGAATCGCCTTCGCGGCGCGCACACACCGCCGGCAGAGTCTCCGGGACGGCAAACCGCAGATAGACCTTCATGCCGCCTCTGTTGGTGTCGATCTCGACGGCGCCGTACGGCGCGCGCAGATCGAGCACCGCCGAGGCGATCCTCATGAAGCGGCCGCCGGCCCCGCTCTCCCAGCGCTCGCGCTCGCGGCCGTAGCGAAACTGCGCCACCTGCCCGTCCGGACGGCGGAAGTAACCCATCGCCACTCCGGTGTGCGCGCCTGGGCCCTCGTTGGTGATCCAGAAGCGCGCGAAGAAGTGCGAACCATCGTCCAATCGCGCGCTCACGTCCCACGCCTCACCGGCGCCGTCGCCCTCGAGCCATCGGGCGCCCGGGTCGACGGCGATACGCGCAGAGTCGGCAAGCCCCGGCGCCGCGATCGCGAGCCAGGCGATGGCGATCGAGCATAACAACGAGCGTTGCACCGCGAGCTGCATGATGACCGGCAGGTTATCACTCTGCACCGCCGCTCACAGCCTTCGCGCGCAAAGATCTCAGCTCTCCGCAGGGAGAGGCGATTGATACCGCCCGCCTCATTGAAAACTACAGCGCCGGCTGCCAACGGTCGTTCGTCGCCATGACTGGATTGCGAGACAGCGGCAGCATCCTCGTGCTGATGCGGCACGGCGAGAGCGTCTCGAATCGATCGCTGCGCCTGACCGGTTGGGCCGACGTACCGCTCAGCGCTCGCGGACGCGCTCAGGCGCGTCAGGCGGGGATCGACCTGCGGGCACGCGGCTTCGTTCCCGACATCTGTTACTGCTCGGAGCTGCGCCGCGCCAGCGAGACGCGCGACATCCTGCTCGCGGCGCACGGCGCCGAACCGGCACTCCGGCAGAGCTGGCGACTCAACGAGCGCCACTACGGCGCCATGCAGGATCTTTCGATATGGCGAGCCGCGTGGCGCTTCGGACCGGCCGCCCTGCTGCGCTGCGGGCGCGATGCCGCTGCGCGACCGCCACTGCTCGCGGCACCGGCAACATCGGCACCGCCGGGCGTCGCGCCGGCCGACGCGGAGGAGTGGCGCCGTGCGCAGCGCGGCGAGAGCATCGCCGACGCGGTGCTGCGCCTGCTGCCGCTCTGGGAGGCGGAGATCGCGCCGTCGCTGCGCGCCGGCAATGGCGTGCTTGTCGTCGCGCACAACAACCTGCTGCGCGGCCTGTTGCGCCATCTCGAGCGCGCCGACGGACCGCTGCCGCATCGTCTGGCAACCGCGCGCCCGCTGATCATCGAGCTCGACGCCGAGCTGAGGATCGCGCGGCTGCACACAGACGCGGCGCAGCCGCCCTGACAGTCCCCCTCCTTGCGAGACTGTCGTAAAAGCAGATGCGAACAGTTTCTCGAGCCCGAACCGCAAAGATCCCCTCTCCCTCCGGAGACTCTCGGAAAACGAAGCGTTTCTCGGCCGCACCGTTCATGCGCAGGCTTCACAGGCGAGGCACAGGCGAGGCGAGGCAAGGGTTTTTCAGAATCACCTCGCCTCGCCTGTGCCTCGCCTCGCCTTCCGCCGAGAGAAACTCGACAGTCTCTCCGGGAGAGAGTTAAGGAGGGGGGAAAGTCAGCCTCGCGAACCGGCTGCGTCAACTTCACCGCTGCCGCGCAACTGTGGTAGGGCAACTGCGGCTTCGCCAGGCCGGACGGGCGACCAACACGACAAATGCGCCTGCTCACCCGCTATCTCAGCAGCGAGATTCTCGCGTACGCGGCGGGGACGTTCGTGCTGATCCTCGCGGTTTTTCTCGTCCGCCGCAGTGCCCTGCTCCTCGCCGAGTTCACCGAAGCCGCACTGCCGATCGGCGTCATGGTCGAGCTGCTGGCGCTGCGCACGCTGATGGCGTTGCCGTCGCTCCTGCCGCCCGTCGTGTATCTGGCGGTGCTATTGGTAATGACGCGGCTCGGCCAGAACCACGAAATCGAGGCGCTGCAGGCGTGCGGCGTCTCGCGCGCCCGCATCTACCGTTCGATCGCGCCGCTGGCCCTGGTGCTGGCGGTCGCCATCGGCGCGCTCGCCGCATGGGGGCGACCATGGGCGGCGGCGCTGTACCTGCAAACCAAAGCCGAGGCGGCAGCCGCCGCCGGAACCGACCAGATGCGTCCGGGTCGATTCTACGAGTTCGACTGGCGCGGCGAGCAGGTGTTCTTCGCCGAACGCCGATCGAGCGACGACCCGCGCTTTCTCGAGGACGTGTTCCTGCAGCAACGCGAGGACAACCTCTTGTCGATCCACGTCGCGGCGCGCGCGGCAGAGCGTACCGACTCCGTCAATCGGCGCCGCATCGTCGGCTTCTTCGACGGGCGGCGCTACGACTTCCCCCTCGACGGCGATGCTCCGGAGATCACCGAATACGCGGAGCTGGTGATGGCCTTCCCGCAGCCGGCCGTCGAAGCGGTCGAGCTCGAGGAAGAGGAGATGCCGCCGGCGGTACTGTGGAGCTCACCTACGCCGGCGAAGGCTGCCGAGTGGCAATGGCGTCTGGCGATGCCGCTGTCGACCCTGGTCCTGGTGCTGTTGGCACTGCCCATCGCTCCCGATCGCCCGAACAGCGGCATCGGTTGGCGACTGTTCGCGGCGCTGCTGGCGTTCGTCGTCTACCGCCAGCTTCTCGCCACCGGCAAGCGATGGATCATCGCCGGCACGCTGCCGGCGATGCCCGGGCTGCTGGCGGTGCACGCCGTCTTTCTCGCCCTCGCCGCCGGCCTGCTCTTGCTGCAGAGCAGGCGTGAGCACGGTAGCTGGCGGGCGCTGCTGCCGGTTGGCGTTCGGGCCGGCGCGGTGACGGGTTCATCGCGATGACCATTCTCGACCGCTACGTCGGGCGCGTGATCCTGCTCAACGTCGCACTCGCGCTCGGCGCCTTCGTCCTCATCTTCTCGGTCATCGCCCTGATGGAGGAGCTGCGCGACATCGGTCGCGGATCGTACACCGCCGGCGACGCGGCGTGGTTCGTGTTCCTGCGCTTGCCCGCCGAAGCCTTCGAGCTGTTCCCCGGCGCGGTCCTGGTCGGTTGCGTTCTCGGCCTCAGCCAGCTCGCCGCGCGCGGCGAGCTGATCGGCATGCACGCGAGCGGCGTCTCGTACACGCGGCTGGCGCTGTCGGCGCTGCAGGCGGCGACCCTCGCCGGCGCGGCGATGATGATCTTCGCCGAGCTCGTCGCCGCGCCTCTGGCTCGCAGCGCACACCTGCACCGCACCCTCGCCGTCTCCGGAGGTCGCGCGTTGGCTTCGAGCACCGGCATGTGGACGCGCTCGGATTCCTCGATGATCAACATCCGCAGCGTTTCGGCCGACGGCACGATGCGCGACGTGTTCGTCTACGAGTTCGACGCCGACAACCGCCTGCGCCGCTACGTCCGCGCCGAGCGCGGCCGCACCACCGCCGACGGCGGCGGCATGCTGGAGGGCGTCGTCGACTCGATCATCACCGCCGACGGCATCGAAGCGCGCCGCGTCGACCGCGAGCCGTGGACCGGACTGCCCACGGCGACCAACATGCAGGCGATGTTGCTGCCCGCCGAGGATCTGGCGGTGGCCGAGCTGTGGTCGACGAAGACCCGCCTGCAATCCCTCGGGCTGCTGACGCACCGCTACGACCTCGCCTTTTGGCGTCGAATCACCACCCCCGCGGTGGCTCTCGCAATGATGATGCTCGCCATGCCGCTGGTGCTGAGCACCGTCGCGGAGCGGCGGCACGGGCGCGCCGTGATCATGGCGGCCCTCGCCGGCGTCGGTTTCCAGATGTTCAATCAGACGTTCGCGACCTTTGCCCTGGTGTACCGGCTGCCGCCACTTCTCGGTGCCACCCTACCCGGCCTCATCGCCCTCGCGGCCGGCGTGTGGCAGTTCCGCAAGCTGCGCTA
>CADEER010000010.1:6534-19936 GCA_902826395.1 uncultured bacterium | reverse complement strand
CATTGCACTGGGCGCGGCTTCCTGCTCAATGGCAGGGGACTCGGGTGGAGCGCGCAGTCACTGTGGCAGGCGCTCAGCGAGGAGGAAGCGGGATGGAGAAACAGGCGCGCGCCCCAGGGGCCACGGCGCGGGTGGTCGGCCAATGCGAGGTGTCGCTCTGGCAGCTATCGGCGTTCGAGCGATTGCGCCGCCAGCTCGCCGCCGTCGGCGTAAGCGATGTCGCGCCGGCGAGCCAGTCGTCGCCGGGGCACGGCACGGTGATGTTCTTGCGCGCCGACCGGCTGTTCGAGCAGCGCACCATCGACGATCTCTCGAAGCGAAGCGCGGTCGGGGTTGAACACGACGGCGCCGCGGTCGCGGCACATGTACCCGCGGCGCTCGCGGCCGACACTCTCGCCTGGCTCGAAGGGCGCCGGGCGAGCGCGCCCGACGCGGTCGAAGTGCTGGGCGTCGAGGCGCTCTCGCCGGCGTTCAACGAAGCGCTGCACAAAGCAGAGCCGGTGCGCCTGCTGCCGGTGCAAGCGGGCAACCGCGCCGCGCTCGAGCGATACCTCTTCGACGGCTCCTACAAAGGAGTCACCGACATCGTGACCAAGTGGGTGTGGCCGGCCCCGGCGCGGGCGGTGGTCCGACTGTGTACGCACCTGGGCATCACACCCAACGCGGTCACGACGGCGAGCGTGCTCCTGGTCATCGCCGCCACCTGGCTGTTCTGGCACGGCCACTTCGGGTTCGGGCTCGTTCTCGCCTGGCTGATGACCTTCTTCGACACCGTCGACGGCAAGCTGGCGCGGGTGACCGTGCAATCGACGCAGTTCGGGCACTTCCTCGACAAGATCACCGACCTGGTGCACCCGCCCATCTGGTACATCGCGTGGGGGTACGGCCTGGAAGCGCACGGCGGGCCGCGCGGCGACGCCCTGTGGAACACGTACGCGATCATCTTGGCCGGCTACATCGGCGGCCGTTTGATCGAGGGGGGGTTCACGCTCTTCCTCGGCAACTTCGCGATCTACACCTGGCGACCGATCGACGCCTGGGTGCGGCTGATCATAGCGCGCCGCAATCCCAACCTGGTGCTGCTGACGATCGCCCTTGCGTTCGGCGAACCGCTGGCCGGTCTCTACGCCGTCGCCGCATGGACGGTGTTGTCGACCGCATACCTGGCGGTGCTTCTCGCCCAGGGATTGATCCATCGGTTGACGAGCGGACCGCTGCAATCTTGGCTGCAGTCGGTGACCGAAGACGACGAGCGCTTGAGCGTCCGCGTGTTTGCGCGCCGCGACCTGCCGGACGAGCTGCGGTGGACGCGATGAACCTCGCCGTCGCCGCCGCGCCGCTCGCCGATGCGCAACTGCGCGTCACACCCGGCGTCGAGGTCGGCCGCCCGATCCGCGCCGCGGTGTTGACCAACCCGGAGGGCGGCTACAACAAGCGGCGCGATCATCTCGCGCAGGCTCGCCTCGCTGCCGCCGATGCCGTTCACATCGAGGCGTCGGCGCCGGACGACATCCTGCAAGCGGTGCGCCGGCTCGACGCGGAAGGGGTCGAGCTGTTGATCGTCAACGGCGGCGACGGAACCGTACAGATGGTGCTGACCGCTCTCTACGCCGAGCCGCGGCTCGAGCCAGCGCCGTTGTTGGCTCTGGTCCCGGGTGGGACCAGCAACACCATCCCCGGTGACGTCGGTGTTGGTAAGCAGCCGATTGACGGCATCCGCGCGGCGCTGGCGGCGGCGCGACGCGGGCGCATCGACGGTACCCTCGTGCAAAGGCAGGTGCTGCGCATCGAGTCGTCGCTGTGGGAGCGGCCGCAATGCGCCATGCAGTTTTCCGCGGGAGCGATTTACAACGCGGTCAAGTTCGCCAAGCGAGAAGTCGAAGGTCGCGGCGCGCACGGCCAGACCGGGCCGGTGGTGACGCTCGCCTGGTTCGTCGCGCTGTTGGCCACCGGACGCTTCCGCGAGATCTTCGCGCCGATGTTGCTGCGCGGCACGATCGACGGCGCGCCGCTGTACGGCGGGCCGCATCTCGGCATCCTGGTCTCGACCCTCGACCATCTGTTTCTCGGCATCCGGCCGTTCTGGGGCCAGGGCCCGGGCTGCCTGCGCTACAGCGCCATCGGCTATCGCCCGCGGCGCTTGTGGCTGGCGCTGTTGCCGGCACTGCGCGGCCGCCGCGGCCGCTTCGTGACGACCGAAAACGGCTACACGAGCTACAACGGCGATCGGATCGACATCGAGATCGATGCCGGCTTCATGCTCGACGGCGAGCTGTTCGACGCCCTGCCGGGGACCCGCGTTTGCGTCACGGCATCGACGACCGGCGGCTTTCTGCGATTGACGCCCTGATGAGCGAACGCGCCGAGCTCGAGGCGCTGGTCGCGGCGCAGTTCGACCGCGACGTGTCCGCCGGAGCACGCGCGCTCGCCGCCGCGGTCCGCCAGCAGGTCGGGGGCGTGCTCGCCGTCGTGTTCTACGGTTCGTGTCTGCGCACCGAGAGCGACGTCGACGCGATGCTCGACCTCTACGTGCTCGTCGATTCGTACGACAACGCGTACCAACGGCCCCTCCTGGCGTGGCTCAACCGCGCCTTGCCGCCGAACGTGTTCACGATCGAGGCGCGCGCCGGCGACACCGAAGTGCGCGCCAAGTACGCCGTCGTCACTCTTTCTTCGTTCGTCTCGTACATGGCCGACTCGACGCGCGAGTCGTATTTCTGGGGCCGCTTCGCACAACCCGCGGCGGTCGTCTACGCAGCCTCGCCGGAGGTGCGGCGCACTCTCGCCGCGGGCTTCGCCACCGCGGTCGAAACCTTCGTGCGCAACGCCCTGCCCCTCGTCGGCGAGCGCTTCTCGACGCGCCAGCTTTGGCTCGCCGGGCTCGCGCGCAGCTATGCCAGCGAGCTGCGCGTCGAAGCACCCGATCGCTCGCAGGAACTGTTCGCCAGCTTCGCTCCGTACTACGAGCGCGCGGCGCAACTGGCGTTCGCCGCGATGCCGTTTGCCGTCGACCGCCGCGGTGACGAATGGCAGGCGGCGATACCGGCCGCAGAGCGCGCGGCGCGTCTGCGCGAATGGCGGCGGCGCGGCGCATACTCGAAGGTCCTCTCGGTTCTGCGCATCCTGCGCAACGCCTACACGGTCGAGCGCGGCCCGGAGTACGCGATGTGGAAAATCGAGCGCCATACCGAGTTCGAGTTCGACAAGGATTGGCGGCAGAAGCCGGTGCCGCTGGTCGCCCTGGCACGCGAGTTCTGGCGCGCCTGGCGCGCCGGCGCCTTCCGCTGAAGTCCCACGCCCAAGCGGCCGCCCCCCGAAATTCCACGAAACTTACAGAGTTTCGACAGGACTCGGCGGCCGCCGAGCGGCTATCTGGGGCGGCATGATCGACCATGGTCCAGGCACAGACAGCGGCAATCCCACCGATTGCCGGTTCCCGGTTCCCGGCACCCGGTTCCCGACCGCAATCCTTCTCGCCCTCTCTCTGCTCATAGGCTGCGGCGACGGGTCCAGCGTCGAGGACCCGGTCGAGGCGATCGCCAACCCGCAAACGGTATGGGAGGAGGAGGACTTCGGGCGCGATCCCGAAATCCACGCCGACCTGGGCCACGTCGTGATGCTCGATATCGAAGCGCAGCGCGGCGGTTTCGGACGGCGCGAGAACCACATCCGCTATCGCGTCGACGAAGCGACGCCGTACTCGTTCTGCATCCCCGAAGACGAGCCCTACATCGAAGGCGTCGAGATGGTCGGCGAAGACGGGGAGGTCGCGTTCACCGTCGAGCGCGGCGAGTGCCTGACGCAAACCGTCGAGCCCGGCCGCTATGCGCTGGTGGTGATCCACGATGCGACCAACGTCCCGCCGGACGGCGCGGTCGCGTTCGCACACGTGCCGCGCACCAAGCGATTCAGCGAAGAGCTCGATCCCGTCGCGAGCCAGAGCGGAGTGCTCGGCGCTACGGCGGTTCCGCCGATCGATGCCCCTTCGTGCCAGGGGCTGCCGGCCGACGCGGGACAGACGCGCTCGATCTCGGCGCTCCAGCTCGCGGACGGCCGCTGGCTCTACTCCGGGTCGGACTCGTCCGGCACCGTGCAGGTCGCTCCGCACACTGTCATCGGCGGTTATCCGCTCGACCTCGCCACCGGCGGCTGGAGCGCCTGCCGCGACGTGAACGGCAACTACCGCATGGCGGGGCGCCGGCCGGGCAATACCGGCGCGTACATGTACCACGAACAGAACTCGGCGTTCGTGCCGATCATCGCCACCGTCCCACTGAACGACATCTACGACATCATCGATCTCGGCAACTTCCAGTTCACGATGGAGACGACGCAGAACCGCAGCCCGCTGTACATCGGAACCGACAATCTCCTGCACTGGTCGATCTCGTCGCCGCCGCAGCAGCCGACAACGCTGACCAACGCGCTGACCTACTACCCGCCCGGCGTCACCGTACCCACCCTGCAGCCGGGCGAAGTCGCGCTGACACACAACTGCAACTACGACACATCGAAGGGAACCTGGGTCATGCGCACCAGCGTTCCCGACTCCGGGGCGATCTCGTACGGCAGCCCCTTCACCGGCGAGCGCTTCACCGTGCCGGTGTTCGGCGGCCTCGGCCACCCGGGCGACTCGATGCGGCTCGGCCCCGACACCGTCATCCAGACGTTCCGCAACACCAACTACGTAGGCGAGATCACGTACGTCGGCGCGAGCCAGTCCTGCGTCTGGTTCGAGGACCCGACGCTGTCGTTCAAGATCTTTCCCTCGCGCCAGTGGATCGTCTCCACCAACAAATGCGAGTACTGCAACCTGACCAACGCCGATCTGAGCGGCATCGATCTGACCTTCGGCTCCCTGTACTCCAGCACCCTTGGCGGCGCGAACCTCACCGACACGATCTACCGCAACGCCAACCTCGACTACACGAGCTTCTCCGGCGGGACGACGCTGCTGCAGAACGCCGACTTCCACAATGCCCGCCTCTATCACACGGCATTCCGCGGCGTGGATCTGACCCACGCCAACATGCAGAGCGACGACACGTTCACGCCTCAGTTCCTGGACATGAACGGGGCGACGATGAAGATCCTGACCATGTTTCCTCAGCACTGGCGCTACAACGACTTGACCGGCGTCGTGTTCACCGACAGCCACGGCGCGACGGTGTCGAGCACCGGCGCCCCGCTCGACCTCACCGGCGCCAAGTTCAGCCACGCGACGATGCCCGGCATCGTCCTCACCGCGGCCAATCTCAGCAGCGCCGACTTCAGCTACGCCGATCTGACCGGCGCCGATCTCGGCGCCGTCACGGCCCCGTCGTCGACGCCGGCGAAGTTCAACCGCGCCGCATTGATCCACGCATTCATGAAGAACGCACTGCTCCCGGGGTCGTTCTTCCGCGGCGCGGTGATGAGCCCGGCCAACCTCGGCGGCGCCGACCTGGCAGGCGCCTGGTTCGAGGACGACGGCAGCGGCACTTTCGGCGCCGCCAATCTCTCCGGGTCGTTCATGCTCAACACCAAGCTGAACGGCGCGCACTTGACCAACGCCGTCCTCGACGGCGTGTCGTGGTACAACGTCGACCCGAGCTCGCCGATCGCCACCGGAGCAGGCGCGTTCTTCATCGGCGCCAGCTTCAATCTGGCCGACCTCCCCGGCCTCGACCTGACCGGAGCCTTCATGCAGGGCGCGACGATGACCAACGTGCAGCTCATCGGCGCCAACCTCACCGGCGCCCGTTTCGACCGCAACGGCCAGACGCGCAGCAACCTGTCGACCGCCAACCTGCGCGGCGCCAATCTGACCAACGCCAACCTCGGCTACGCGATCCTGCAGAACGCCGGCGTCGATGCCACCGCGCAGAGCGAGGTGTTCATCGAGGTGCTCAAGGACCCCGACCACTTCCAGAAGGCGATCGAGTATCAGTACTTCGCCGTCAACCGCCCGGCCACCAACCTCGGCGCCAGCAACGCCTCGGCGATCACCGACTCCGCCACCTGCCCGAGCGGCGTAACCGGCCCGTGCGGCCCGATTACCGCGACTGCGTGGATCGCTCCCGCCGGGCCGATCGAGCCGACCGACTGCATGCCGACCGAGTTCGACAGCGAGGGCAACGTGATCGCCATCACCTGCTCGTCATCGCGACATCCCACCGGAGGCTGACGGTGCGAGAGCATTGATCCGCAGATTGCGCCGATGGCCGCAGATCGTCGTCTCGAACGTATGTTCTTGAGGGCGGTGTCTTTTCCGGCGACAACTCGTAAGCTGCGGTCATGGCATTCACCTTCGACAATACCTATGCGCGGCTGCCGGAGGCGTTCTACGCGCGGGTGGCGCCGACGCCGGTGGCGGCGCCGTCGCTCATCGCTCTCAACGCGGGGCTCGCCGAGTTGCTCGGCCTGGATGCCGACGCGATCGAGCCCGCCGACGCCGCCGCGCTTTTCTCGGGCAACGTCGTTCCTGAAGGCGCCGAGCCGATCGCCCTCGCCTATTCGGGTCACCAGTTCGGCGGCTTCTCGCCCATGCTCGGAGATGGGCGCGCCATCCTCCTCGGCGAGGTGGTCGGCCGCGATGGCGTGCGCCGCGACCTCCAGCTCAAGGGCAGCGGTCCGACGCCCTTTTCACGCCGCGGCGACGGCCGCTCCGCGCTCGGTCCCGTACTGCGCGAGTATCTCGTCTCCGAGGCGATGCACGCCCTCGGCGTGCCGACGACGCGCGCGCTGGCCGCCGTGTGGAGCGGCGAGCCGGTGTACCGCGAGAGACCGGTGCCGGGCGGCGTCATGACGCGCGTCGCTCGCTCGCACATTCGCGTCGGCACCTTCCAGTTCTTCCGCGCGCGCAACGACTTCGACAATCTGCGCCGGCTGCTCGACTACACCGCGCGGCGTCTCGATCCGCAGGCGGCCGAAGACGACAACCCGGCGCGGGCGCTGCTCGCGGGGGTCGTCGGCAGACAGGCCGAGCTGGTGGCGACCTGGATGAGTCTGGGGTTCATCCACGGCGTGATGAACACCGACAACACCAGCATTTCCGGCGAGACGCTCGACTTCGGCCCCTGCGCCTTTCTCGATCACTACGAGCCGGCCAAGGTATTCAGCTCGATCGACCACGGCGGGCGCTACGCCTTCAACCGGCAGCCGTCGATCGCGCAGTGGAATCTGGCGCGCCTCGCCGACTGCCTCATCCCGCTGCTCGACGCCGACGAGCAGCGCGCGATCGCCATCGCCGAGGCGGTGCTGAGCGACTTCGCCGGGCGGTTCGAGACGGCGCTGAACCGGCGCTTCTCGGAGAAGATCGGCGCGGCGCCGGCCGACGACGAATCGCGCGCCCTGGTCGAGTCGCTGCTCCAATTGATGCAGCGCGAGCGCGCCGACTTCACCCGAACCTTCCACCACCTCGCCGGCGCACTCGACGGCGACGAGCGGCCGCTACTGGACGACATCGAAGACGGCGCTGCGCTGCCCGACTGGCTCGCCGGCTGGCGCGCCTACCTGGCGCGGCGGGGCATCGGGACGCCGCAAGCCGTGCAGCGCATGCGCGCGGTCAACCCGGTAGTCATCCCGCGCAACCACCAGATCGAAGCCGTCATCGAAGCCGGCAACGAGGGAGACTTCACGCCGTTCCACCGCCTCCACGCCGCGCTGCAGGAGCCTTTCGTCGAACACCCCGATCGCGCCGAATACCAGCGCCCACCGCGCCCGGAGGAGGAAGTGCAGGCGACGTTCTGCGGCACCTGATCATCTAAACCGCGAGCGCTTGCTCCGTAGCGCCGGCTGCGCACTCGAAACTCGACAGGCAGGCAGGAGTCATCACGGTTGGAGTCGGCGCGCGAGCAGCACCGTGTGGCCATCGCAGTCCGGGTCTTCCGGAACGAAGCTGACCACGTTGACCCCTGAGGCATCGAGGATCTGCTCGTACTCCTCCCGCGACAGGCTCGAGTGATAAACGCGGTCCGCGCCGACACGCCCCACCACTTCGCCCGCGGCCGGACCGACTGTCAGCAGCATGGCGCCGCCGGGCGCCAGGTGGCGCGCGATGCGCGGCAGCGCATCTCTCTGCTCGCCGGGCGTCAGATGGAAGAAACTGTCCCAGGCGACGATTCCGTCAAAGCGCTCCGGTAGATCGAGGGTGCGCATGTCCACGCGACGCCAATCGCCGGTCGGACAGCGTGCCCGAGCCAGTGCCAGCATTGTCCCGGAAAAGTCGGCGCCTGTGACAGCATAGCCACGTCGCGCCAGATACACCGCGATCGGATCGCCGCTGCCGCAGCCAAGGTCGAGGATGGTTCCACCCGCCGGTAGCAAACCTAGAAAGCGATCCAGCCAGACGCGTTCGTGCAGCGACTTCGATCGCTCCACGGCGAAACGCGCCGCATTCCGCTCGTAGACGTCACACGTCATCGCGGCCAGCGCTCGCATCCCGCCGGCGTGTTCTCCGTCCTTCGGTGGCACGCCGACAAGCAAGGTCCCAAAAAACCACGCTGGGCAAGCCGTTTTAGAGCCAGATCTCGTTGTGATGGGAAGGAGATGGGCTTTCCGTGTCGATTCGCGGCCGGCCGCTGCGACAGACTGGTGAACGAGAGCTCCGGCGCGGTGCCGGATCGATGGATGGAAGCGGCAGGCGGTCGAGCGACCGCCGATGTCGCGCCAGGAGAGGAGCAGTCATGTCTAGAATGATCTTCGTCAACCTTCCGGTGACCGACTTGCCGAAGTCCAAGGCCTTCTTCGAGGGTCTGGGATTCACCTTCAATCCGCAGTTCACCGACGACACGGCGGCCTGCATGGTGATCAGCGACACGATCAACGCGATGCTGCTCACGCACGAGAAGTTCAAGACCTTTACCCCAAAGCCGATCTGCGATGCGCGCAAGAGCACCGAGGTGCTGATCTCGCTGTCGTGCGAGAGTCGTGCCCAGGTGGACGACTACGTGCGCAAGGCGGCCGCGACCGGAGGGTCGGTGTTCCGCGACCCACAGGACCACGGCTTCATGTACGAGCACGCCTTCCAGGATCCCGACGGCCACATCTGGGAAGTCATGTATCTGGACGCCAGCGCGTCGGCATCGCAGTAGGCGGCGTCGCTCCGAGAACCGTGGGTCGTCTTCGGCGCCAGCGATCGGGCCGTAGCGATCTCAAACAGAATCGGGGTCGGTATCGCTATCGATTTAGATCTCGTTACCGATACCGAAAGCGATACCGACCCCGACGCATTTAGAGAAACTCGACAGGCTAAACGGTTTTCTGGGCTTCGCCGCCGCGCTCACCAAGCCGACGATAGAGCGGCGTTGACCGCGAGCATCACCAGACATGCCGTCGAGGCGCCGAACAGGAGAAACCGCACGAGCACGCGGTTCCACGTCGCCTGCACGATACTGTGAACGATGCGGAGCAGGACGTACGCCCACGCCAGCGTCAGGTTGAAGCCGTCTCCCGCACCGTTGAGCGCCAGAATCACGACCGTTGCGTAAAAGATGGTCGGCTGCTCCATGAGGTGCGTGTAGTTGTGCGAGATCCAGTTCACCTGATCCGGAATCACGCCCTGCAGATCGACACCGCGGCCGCCGACGATGGTCGACAGATCGAGGCCGACCTTGCGCATCGCCGGCAAGCGAGTGGATGCCATCCACCCCAAAACGGCGAGCGACCAGAGAATCAGTACTGAAGCTGGCGCCAGAATCGGGCTGTTCATGAGCGTCTCCTTCTCTCCGTTGATCGGCTGGCCGCCACCCTGCTCGACATCCAACGCGAGAGCAAACCCGCCAGGTAGTTGAACTAGTTGGCCTATGGCCCCGCCTTGGCGGGTTGTCCAGGGGCTGAACGCACATCCGCAAATGCCCTGTACGTGCAAAACCGGACTTGTCACGCAGTCGGTTCCGTGGGCTAAGACGGGGTTCCGACCGTTCGGGGCAAGCGCCCCGCAGGGACTAGGATCATCCCATGAGGACCTCAGATCCGCTGGAGAAAGTCGCTCTGACGATCTTGCGTCGCCTCGCGCTAGCCGTCGCGGCTACGGGTTCGGCCCAGGTCGGGCCGGGTGTTCGAGCGACGCACGCCTTCGTCGGGGTTCAGACGAACATTGCCGTATCCACCGTTCTCGACGATGGGTGGACTCTCTGCTTCAGCGACGTCTACGCCAACGCCAGTGCCCGCGTAAACGGGATCCAGGAGACTTGCAGCCGCGAAGAGCTCCTGCTCGCCTGCCGCCGGGCGGGAGATTCCTTTCTCACTGTCGCCGCACACGCGCCACGCGCCGATGTCTTGTTCGACACGGGCATGACCGAGATCCCGCACGACGCGAATGGCGTCGGCTGGTACTACTCGTACGGCTGGTCATGGGGATTTGCGCCGCAGGGGGAGCCGATCACGCGCAGTCCCTGCGATACGCACCAGGCGAACGCGGAAAGCCGACTGTGCTGGCATACCAACGTCGGCAGCTTGATCGGCGGATGGCGCTGCGGCGCCGCAATCGGCCTGAGCGGCGACGCCACATACGAGCGACTCATCTTCCATCGCAACACGCCATCGCCGGCGTCGACCGGCAATCGCCGGCGCCTGCCGCAGCCGCGACGGCGGCGGCGACATCGACGGCAGTACTGGTCACGGCGACTTTGCGCTGAATAGCGTTCCGCCGTTCTTCGACGTGCCCGTCGGATCGAAGGTGCTCGACCAGCAGCCGATCGGATTGCTGCTGTGGAGTTGGACGATCACCGCCGGATCCTGCGTGAAGTACTGGCTGCCGCTCGCCGGCTCGGGAAGCGCCAGGCTCGTCCCCTTGCCTGCGACCTGCAGCTTGGTCGCGCCCACCACTTTGAGGGTCGCCTTGGTGATTCCATCGCCCGCGCCCGTCTTGTTCCGGTAGCGCCAGCCCTTGTCCGACAGCTCCTTCCAGCACGGCCTGCCGTCGCAGACACCTCCGGCGGGAATCTTCACACCCATCTCGAGCGACGGCGCCCCAGCGGCGTGGTCGTAGAGGCACAGCGTGTAGGCCGTATCGCCGGCGAGCGGATCACCGAGGCTCGGCAACGCGATCGCCGAGCCGGAGTCGCCCCAGCGCCAGTTGAGTTGCGCTGGACGACCCGAACCGGACCGCAACGTCAATCGGCTCCTCGCCGGCGGCAAGCCGCAGATTACCGGCGTCGCGGGGCAGCCGGCAGCCGCGGTTGCGCTGGGTGTCGGGGTGTTGATCGGAGTATCGGTCGCGGTACTCGTCGCCGTATTCGTCGCCGACGGAAGCGCGGTAGCAGTCGGCGTCGAGCTCGGCATATTTGTCGCCGTCGCTGTCGGCGTGTTCAGCGGAGTATCGGTGGCTGTCGCAGACGGAAGCGCGGTAGCGGTCGGCGTCGAGCTCGACGTGTTCGTCGCCGTAGGCGTCGGCGTGTTCGGCGGAGTATCGGTGGCGGTAAGAGTCGGCGTCGCCGTCGCGGGCGGTGGCACGGTATCGGTAGGAGTCGCCGTATCCGTCGGCGTTGCAGTGTCCGTCGGAGTCGCGCTCGCCGTATTCGTAGCCGTGCCGGTCGCCGTCGCGGTGCAAACGGCGCCGACGCAGCCGAGCTCGGAATCGCAAGTCTGGCACGCGTCACATTCAGGCGGCGCGCCGATGCACGCGCCTGCACCATCGCATTGCTCCGCGGTGGTGCAGGCGTCGGCGTCGCTGCACGCCTCTCCGACCGCATCGAGCTGGCAGGACGACGAACAGCAGTCGCCGTCCTCGCCGTTTCCGTCTTCGCATTGCTCGCCGAAATCGACGCTGCAGTTGCCGCACAGTTGCCAGCGCGAAACGTTCGATGCGACCCTTCCGCCGGCACTGCTGAATGCCCCGCCGACGTACAGGAACCCGCCATGTACGAACAACGCCTCGACGGTGCCGTTCGTGCCGCTCCCCAGTGCCGACCATGTGCTGCCATCCCACTTGGCGACGCGGCTCGCCGCCATGCCGCCCGCCGTGGCGAAACTTCCTCCGGCGTAAACATCGGTGCCGTTGGCGGCGAGGGCGAATACCGTGGCGTTCATTCCCGAGCCGAGCGGAGACCAAGCGCTGCCATCCCATTTTGCGATCCGGTTCGCGCTGACGCCCCCGGCTGTCGTGAAAAGGCCGCCGGCGTACACCTCGCCACCTGCAACAGTGATGGCGAACACGCTCGAATTCATTCCCGAGCCGAGGGCCGACCAGCTACTGCCGTTCCACTTCGCGATCCGGTTCGCGCTGACACCGCCGGCAGTCGTAAAACCGCCACCGGCATAGAGATCGCCCCCGTCCACGGCCAGGGCTTCGACGGCTTGATTCACGCCGGAGCCGAGCGCCGACCAGGTGCTGCCGTTCCAGCGCGCGATGCGGTTGGCGCTCACTCCGCCCGCGGTGGTGAACGATCCGCCGACGTAGAGATTCGGCCCGCTCACGGCGAGCGCGAAGACACCGGTGTTGACGCCGCCGATATCGGACCACGAGCTGCCGTTCCACGCGGCGATGCCATTCGAGCTCGTCGCCCCGGCGCCGACAAACGTCCCTGCCGCGTACAGGTTCGCTCCGATCAGCTCCAGCGCCAGGACGGCATCCGCGTTGCTGCCGATTCCGTTCGCCAGAGCTGTCCAACCGTTGCCACCGAGCTTCGCAACGCGATTTGCCGCGGCGGTTCCGGCAATCGTGAACTCGCCCGCCGCGTAAAGCTCCGTTCCGGCGGCGGCAAACGCGCGCACGTTTCCACTGGCGCCGAGCCCGCCGGCACCCAACGATGCCCAGGCGCTGCCGTCCCAACGGGCAAGATTCTTCGCGCTGACACCGCCGGCTGTCGTGAAAGAGCCCCCGGCGAAGACCTCCACTCCCCGCACCGCGACCGCCAGCACATTGTTCTGTATGTCTTCCATCGGCGGGCCAATCCCGGTGCCGAGCGCGCTCCACGCGGAGCCGTCCCATTTTGCGACCCGGTTTGCTGGGACGCCGCTGGCACCGGTGAAGTCGCCGACTGCATACACGTCGGTGCCGACCGCGGTTAGATCACGCACCGGCCAATTCAGGCCGTTACCGAGGCCAGACCAGGTGCTGCCATCCCACTTCGCAACGTAGGTCTTGCCTCCCGAGTGGAAGAAAATGCCACCGGCATAAAGATCGGTGCCGACGGCCACCAGCGCGTTCACCTCGTCGCCGAGCCCCGGACCGAGTGCAGACCAGGCGGTGCCGTCCCATTTTGCGACGCGGTTTACGGTCACGCCGCCGGCAGTCGAGAAGGCGCCTCCGACGTAAACGTCAGTGCCGATCGCAGCGAGCGCGTAGGCGGTGCCGCTCAAGCCCGATCCCAGCGCCGACCACGTGCTGCCGTCCCACTTGGCGATTCGATTCGCAGCTATGCCGCCCGCGCTGCTGAACTCGCCTGGCCGGCGCCACAAGCCCCTGCCACTGGGGATC
>CADEER010000010.1:0-6524 GCA_902826395.1 uncultured bacterium | reverse complement strand
GCAGTGGTGAAGTTCCCTGCCGCGTAAATTTCGGAACCCACGATCACGAGCGCGTTGACCGCGCCGTTGGTTCCCGTGCCGAGCGCCGACCAGGTGTTGCCGTCCCACTTCGCAACGCGGTTCGCGGTCACACCGCCGGCGGTGAGAAACGTGCCGCCGACGTACAAGTCGGCTCCGTCCACCGCCATCGCCTCGACCGTCGAGCTCGTACCGCTGCCGAGCGCCGACCAACCGGCGCCGTCCCACTTCGCAATTCGATTCGCCGCCAGTCCGTCGATGTTGAGGAAGTTGCCGCCGACGTAGACGTCGTTGCCGGCCCCTATCACCATTTCGCGAACGCTGAGGCTCGCGCCTCCTGGGAGAAAGAAGCGCGGATCCCAGCCGCCGTTTTCGTCGCATTCGGGCGCCGACGCGCCGGCCAACTGCGCGACGAACCGCGGCGCCGCGCCCTGCTCGGCGACCATCCGATAACCGCTGACATCCAGCGCGCCACTGAAGCCGGTGGTGAGATCGAGTGAGCCGTCCTCGCGCAGCAGCCGCTCGATCGGCACGCTTGCGTCGAAATCCACGGCGACCGCCGTGGTCGCCCACAACGGAAGTGTCGCCAGCACCCAGAGCCGCGCGTACCTCGTCATCGTCCCCCCGAGACGGACATCGTCGAAATGCCGATTCCCGCTGCCCCAAGCACCACGTCCCGAGCTATTGGTCAAGTCGGCGGAAGCTCTCTATGTACCAGCAACACACGCCGGCCCGGATGGGACGAGCGGTCGAGTCGCATCCAGGTTGCTGGCACTAAACAGCCGATCGCCGCACTCTCATCGGAGTCTCCCCCTTTGACTGGCGACGGAGTTGCCGTACGCCGGTCGATGCAATACGCACCCCGATACATGAACGACACCCCGGACATGGACGACGCTCAGCGGCCGGAGGTCCGGGGAGTCAGGACCACACCCAGGCCCGGCAGTGCCGGGGCATCCCTTGCGAGGCGCCGCGTCCTTTGGCTCACAAGTGTCATCGCGCTCGCGGCTGCCGTGTGGCTGCTGTGGCGCGAGGTGGACTGGGCCGCTCTCGATGCCCGCGCGATCGCCGACCGCGTCCACGCCGCCGGCCCAATCGGGCCGATCGCGTTGTTCGCGCTGCTCGTCCTGCAGTGCGTCGTCTCGCCGCTGCCGTCCGAGCCGCTGATGATGGCCGCGGGGTTCCTCTACGGCCCGTGGGTGGGATTCACTCTCGCCTGGAGCGCCGTCGTTCTCGGCGCGACGCTCTGTTTCATGATGGCGCGCACGCTCGGTCGATCGGTCGTCGAGCGCTTCGTGTCGAGCGAGAAGCTCGCATCCTTCGACGCCTCGTTCGTACAGCGCGGCGAGATCGCGGCGTTCTTCGGCGTCCTGGCGATCCGACTGTTCGCGCACGGATCCTTCGACGTCGTGAGCTACGCGTGCGGCCTGGTCCCGTTCAGGCTGCCGATGTTCCTCGTCGCCAGCGGCGCCGGCGTCGTGCCGAAGGTGTTGGCCTTTACCTACCTCGGCGCCAGCACCGGCAGCCGTCCGGCCTGGCTCGACGCTCTGATCCTCGCCGGCACGTTCGGAATGTTGCTGTTGGTCCCGCTCTGGTGGCGCTCGCGCCGCGCGCCCCCACCGCAGACGGCGAGCGAAGGCACCGCCAGCGGAAATTGAGAGCTTCGCGGCGATGGCGACTCCCCCTCTCCGCATCTTCCCTGCACCTCGACACGACACGTCAATGAAGCGTTTCCTCCGCATCGGCATCGTCTTTCTCGTCGCGGTGTTCGCGCTGGCGGTAGTTCTCTTTCAATGGGGGCTGCGCCCAGCCCGTGAGGCGGTGCCGATTGCCGGCGAGCCGTACAGCGGCGAGAACATCGTCCGCTTTCCCGTCACGCCCCGGCCGCTCACCGGGTTCGCCGCGCAACAGATCCTGCACCCCTTCATGGCCTTCGAAGGCGGCGGGCTACACGGCAACGCCTACAACTCGGATGTGCACGTCACCGGCGGGCCGCTCGGACGCAACCTGCAGGTCAAGACGCGGCAGGTTTCGCCGTTGCCGGGCGGTGTGTGCCCGACGATCACGTTCACCAAAGACGGCCTCATCGTCGCGATGTGCGCGTCGTTCTCCGGCTTCGAGATCAACCTGTTCGAACCGCGGACTCTCGACCTCCTCGCGACCCACGAGTTGGCGACGCGCCCCTCGACCTATGAAGCACTGATGCAGTGGAACCTCGACCCCATCTTTCTCGACACCAGCGGCGGCAGCTACTTCTACCTCGACGACCACGACCGCGCCGTGCTCACCGATGCGGAGCAGCGTCTGCAGCGCATCGCCCATCGCCGCAATGCAGACGGCGAGTGGGAGTTCCACGTCACCGACTCGTGGGACATCGAGCCGCACGCGCCGCACGACTGCCTGGGCATCGACAACTGGTTCCCGCGCGGCGAGTGCGATCCCGTCACCTCCGTCATGCCGGACTACGACGGGCGCATCTGGTGGGTGACGCGGTTCGGTCGCGTCGGCACCGTCGACCCTCACACCGGCACGATCGGCGCGCATCGGTTCGCCGGCGAGGAAATCCAGAACAGCCTGTCGGCCGATGCCGACGGGATGTACGTGATCACCGATTACGCGCTCTATCACATGGTGGCCGGCAGTGACGGCGTGCCGCGCACGATCTGGCGGGAGGCCTATCTGCGCAGCGACGAGTACCGCTACGGCAACATCAACAACGGGTCCGGATCGACCCCTACCCTGCTGGACGACGACCGCGGTCGGAAGTACGTCGCCATCACCGACGTCGGCGACGACCACACCGGCCTGGTCGTCTACCGCCGCGAAGCCGATGTCGACGGTACGCGCCAGATCTGCCGGGTGCCGCTGTTTGGCGCGGACGCCTCGGCGGTGGAGATCTCGCCGATCGGCTGGGGGCGTTCGCTCGTGGCGAAGAACGACTCCGGTTATCGCAGCGCGTTTCACGGCACATCGGAGGCGGCCATCGCCGGCGGCATCGCGCGGGTCGACATCCGCGCCGATGACAGCGGGTGCGACGTGGTGTGGACGGCTCCCGAGCGCGTGCCGGCGGTGGTCGGCAAGCTGTCCACCAATGGCCTGCTCTACTACTACACCTTCGAGCAACAGCCGGACGGCGAGAACGCTTGGTACTTCATCGCGCTCGACTTCGCCACCGGCAAGCCCGTCTACAAGCAGTTCGTCGGCGCCGGCCAGGCCTTCGACATCAACTGGGGCTCTCCGGCAATTGCCAAGGACGGCACCGTCTATCTCGGCATCTTCAAGGGCTTGGTTGCTCTCGCCGACGCGCTTCCGGACGCGGGCGCCGACTGACATCGTGCACTTCCCCGCCTACCTTGCGTTCACCGATCCGCTGACGCTGTACCGCATCCTGCGCGCCAACGGCGGCTTCGATGCGCGCTACACGGCGCGGGTGGTCATTCTCTTTCTCGTGTCGGTGGTGCTCCTGCCGTTCAACTGGCTCGAACGGCTGTTGTACGGCCGGCGAATCGACGAGCAGCGCCTGAGCGACAGCCCTTTGATCATTCTCGGTCACGATCGCAGCGGCACCACGCACCTGCTCAATCTCCTCAGCCTGGACCCGCAGTTCGCCTACACGCGCCCGTCGCAGATGGTGCTGCCCGGCTGCTGCATTCTGTTCGACAAGGCGATGGACTGGATGTTGGGTCTGATCGACTACCGGCGTCCGTTCGACAACATGGAAGTCGGACCCGGCAGCCCCCAGGACGACGAAGTGCCGCTGGTGAAGCTGACGCCGTGCTGCGAGTACCACAAGTACAGCTTTCCGCGCAGCTACCGGTACTGGCTGGACACCTACGTGTTCAACTTCTCCACCGCATCGCCGTCGTATGACGAATGGAAGACCACCTACCTGGGATCCCTGCGCAAGGCTGCCGTGCTGATGGGGCGTGAGCGTTCGCTCCTCAAGAGCCCGGCGACCATGGGCAACCTCAACGTGGTGCTCGAGCTCTTTCCGAACGCCAAGTTCATCCACATCAAGCGCAACCCGCACAAAGTCATTCCCTCGCAGATCCACCTCCATCGGACGATGGCGCACAAGTACGGCCTGGAATCGGTCACCGACGAGCAGCTCACCGACTTCGCGCTGTATCAGTACCGGGGCTACATGGAGGGCTTCCTGAAAGACCGACACCTGATTCCGCCCGGCAACCTCGTCGAGATTCGCTACGAAGACTTCGTCGCCGACCGCATGCGCTGGTTGCACACCATCTACGACACCCTCGCCCTGGGCGACTTCGCCGAGCGGGCAGATTCGCTGCAGGCGTACATCGATTCGGTCCACAGCTACGAACCGCACCGCTTCGCCGAAGACCCGCGCCTGCGCGCGCGGATCGACGCGCAGCTCGGCTTCGCCTTCGCCGCGCTCGGTTACGATTCAGCGCCCGCGCCCGCCGCGGCAAGCTAACTCGAAGCGCGAACCGCCAACCGCGCTCCACGGATCACCCGATACCGCGAGCGCCGTCGAGCAAATGATCCACTGACGGCCGGCGCGCCGTGTTTCCTGGGCAACCCCCGGCGGAGTACACTCACGCCGATGGATGGCGATCTGTTGCGACTGGCCAAGCTGTGGTTCGGGTTCACCGCCACGGTGCTCGCGGTCGCCGTTCTCTACTGGGCGCAGCCGTTCATCCTGCCCGTGGCACTGGCGCTGCTGATCACCTTCGTCCTCAGTCCGATCGTGACGCGCCTGCAGCCGTGGGTCGGCAAAACCCCCGCGGTGCTGGTCACCGTTACCCTCACCTTCAGCGTCCTCGTGCTTGCCGGCTACACTGCCTCGGCACAGCTCACTTCACTGGCGCTCGAGCTGCCGGCATTTCGACAGAACATCATCCAAAAGGTGCGCGACATCCGCGTCGTCGGTCAGGGAGAGTCGGTCGAGAACCTCCAGGAGGCGGTCAACGAGATCGCCAAGGAAGTCGGCGTCTCCGAGGACAATGCCGCGGAGCCGGTGGTCGTCGCGCACGAGCAGACCTCCAGCTTGTGGGGCCTGCCGCTTGGCCCGATCGCCGACATGCTGGCCGACGCCGGCCTGGTCGCCGTGCTGGTAGTCTTCATGCTGTTCGAGCGTCAGGAGCTGCGCAATCGGCTGGTCCGCCTGCTCGGTCATCGGCAGATCACGGTCGCGACGCGCGCCCTCGACGAGGCCGGGCATCGGATCAGCCGCTATCTGCTCATGCAGTCGGTCATCAACGCGATCTTCGCCGTCGGCGTCGGCATCGGTCTGTACTTCATCGGCGTGCCGTACGTGCTCCTCTGGGCCTCCCTCTCCTTCGGCCTGCGCTTCATCCCGTACGTCGGATCGCTCGTCTCCGCCCTCGCGCCGGTATTGGTGGGCCTCGCCGTGTTCGAAGGCTGGAGCCAGGCGCTGCAGGTACTGGCGCTCTACCTGGCGCTCGAGCTGTTCGCCAACATGGTGCTCGAGACCCTGCTCTACGCGGGTGCCGCCGGTGTCTCGGAGGTCGGGCTGCTGACCGCGGTTGCGTTCTGGACCTGGCTGTGGGGGCCGCTCGGACTGCTCCTCGCGACTCCCCTCACCGTCTGCTTCGTGGTGCTCGGCAAGTACGTTCCGGGCATGCACTTCATCGCCACGATGATGTCCGACGATCCGGTGCTCGAAGCCGACAAGAACTACTACCAGCGCCTGCTGGCCGGCGATCAGGCCGAAGCCGCCGACCTGGTCGAGGCGGAGATCAAGCGCAATACCATCGAGAAGGCATACGATGCGCTCCTGCTGCCGGCGCTGAACTACGCCGAGAGCGATCGCCTCGAGGGCCGCCTGACCCAGGACGAGGAGCGGGCCATCGTCGACACGACGCGCGAGCTGCTAACCGAGTTGGCCGAGCAGGCGCGCGCCGCCGCGCCAAACGGCAACGGCACAGGCGCGGGCCGCATACCGATTCTCGGCTGGCCGGCCGGCGGCGCCGCCGACGTGCTGGCGCTGCGCATGTTGGAGCAGTTGCTCACCGGCTCACCCTTCGCGCTCGAAGTACTCAACGAACCGGTGTTGTCCTCGGAGGTCGTCGCCCTGGCGCGCGATCGCGGCTTCCGCGCGGTGTGCGTCGCCGACTTGCCGCCGAGCCCGCCGCTGAAGACGCGCTATCTGGCGCGCCGCCTGCGCGCGGCGGCGCCGGATCTCAAGCTGCTCATCGGACGCTGGGCCCCGGCGGCACTGGCCGACGAGACCGACGAGGAGCTGCGAGCGGCCGGCGCCGACCACGTCGACAAGACGCTGCTCGAAACGCGCGACCACTTGTTGAAGCTCGCCGCCGTACTGATGCGCGACTCCGATGTTATTGCGGAAAAGAAGGCTGAGGCTCGGGCTGAAGCTGGAGGCTAAAGGGGGGGCCGGGGATCGCCTTCGATACCGTCGCGCGCAGCGCGACCACCACCCTCCAGCCTCCAGCCTAGCAGCCCGTTGAGAAACAGGCGCGAGAGCGAAAGCGAGGATTCAGGCGCCAGGGCAAGGC
>CADEER010000009.1:78734-80066 GCA_902826395.1 uncultured bacterium | reverse complement strand
GGTGGCGGCGGTGGATTTGGCGGTGGAGGAGGAGGCTTCGGTGGCGGCGGCGCTTCGGGGAGCTGGTGATGCGACCGTCTGAGCTGCTCGACCGGCAAAGCCAGGACCGCATCGTCGAGGCGGTGCGCGGCGCCGAGCAGACGACCAGTGGCGAGATCGTCGTCGCCGTGCTGCGCGCCTGCGACGATTACGCCGCGGCGGGTTGGGTGTGCGGCGCCGGCCTCGCTGCCATCGCGCTGCTGGGCCTTTCGCTGTTCGCACCACCGATGCCGGCGTCCCTGTATCTGGCAGCGCAGGTTGCCGCCGTCCTCGCCGGCCATGCCCTCGTGCGCCTGGATGCGGTGCGCCGCGCCTTCGTGAGTGAGCGAGCGATGCAGCACCGAGCGGAGCGGCGAGCCGCGGCGGCGTTCGCCGAGCTCGGGCTGCGGCACACCGAGCGCAAGACGGGGATTCTCATCCTGGTCGCCCTGTTCGAGCACCGAGTCGTCGTGCTTGCCGACAGCGGCATCAACGAGGCGCTGCAACCGGGCGAGAGCTGGGCCGAGGTCGTCGCGCTCGTACTCGACGGCATCGAGGCCGGCCGGCCCACCGAAGGCATCATCGACGCCGTGCGCCGATGCGGAGAGATTTTGTCGCATCCGCTCCCGGCGGTGCCGGGCAATCGGGACGAGATTCGGCGCGAGCTGGTGCTTGAAGATTAGGGGCGAGGGGTGAGGGGCGGGGGGCGAGGGGCGGGCCAGCTTGGTCTGCCGATCAGCCCCTCGCCCCCCGTCCCCCGCCCCTCCTCCCCCGCCCCACGAGGTCGCTTCTGCCGGCGTCCGGGCCGTGCTAGGCCAGTTGTTTCCCCGCCATGCCAAACGTCTATATCGAAACCTACGGCTGCCAGATGAATCTCGCGGACACGGAGCTGATCCGCGGCCATCTAACGCGGTCCGGCTTCAGCTCCGTCGCGGAGCCGGATACGGCCGACGTCATCCTCCTCAACACCTGTGCCATTCGCGAGCATGCGGAGGAGCGAATCTTCGGCCGTCTCGGCGCCTTGGCGCGCTACAAGTCGCAGCGGCCGCACGTCCAGATCGGCCTGGCCGGCTGTATGGCGCAGCACTTCCGCGACAACCTGCTCGACAAGACGCCGCACCTCGATTTCGTCGCCGGGCCGGACGCCTATCGCCGGCTGCCGGAGTTGCTGGTCGGCGATCCGTTCGTCGATGTCCGCCTCGATCGCGACGAGACGTATGCCGACATCGCGCCTGAGCGCGGCGCCGGAGTGCGCGCATGGATCACCGTCATGCGCGGCTGCGACAAGTTCTGCACCTTCTGCATCGTGCCCTA
>CADEER010000009.1:76529-78634 GCA_902826395.1 uncultured bacterium | reverse complement strand
CGCGGCTACACCGTCGAAGAGTATTTGACGCTGGTCGATCGCTTGCGCAGCGCCGTGCCGGGGATCGCTCTGTCCACCGACCTGATCGTCGGCTTTCCGGGTGAGAGCGAGGCGGACTTCGAGCAGACGCTCGAGCTGATGCGGCGCGTTCGTTACGACAGCGCGTTCATGTTCAAGTACTCGCGGCGCTCGCACACCAAGGCCGGCAAGTGGGAAGAGACGGTCGGCGAGGACGGGAAGGGCGAGCGCCTGCAGCGCATGATCGCGCTGCAAGAGGAAACCTCGGCGGCGATCAATCGCGCCGCGGTCGGCTCGGTGGTCGACGTGCTCGTCGAGGGACCTGCCCGCCGGCGCGCCGATTGGCTCGCCGGAAAGACGGCGCACTTCAAGACCGCCGTTTTTCCTTCCGACGGCACCGCGGTCGGCGAACGGGCGCGCGTACGAGTGATCGATGCGACCGCTCACACGCTGATCGGCAACGCCCTGACCGAGGATCGGGTGTCCGCATGACCGACTTCGCGTTCGCGACACTCGCCGAGCTGACCGTGGCATTGCAGGAGCGGCGCGTGTCGAGCCGCGAGCTGCTCGACGCCTACCAGCGCCGCATCGAGCGCCACAACCCTGCCATCAACGCGGTGGTGACGACCGATTACGAGCGGGCGCGTGAGCGCGCCGCGGCGGCCGACGCGGCTCTCGATCGCGGTGAGACGTGGGGTCCTCTGCACGGCGTGCCGATGACGCTGAAGGACACGTACGAAGTAGCGGGCCTGCGCACGACCGCCGGCGCGCCCGAGTTTGCCGAGCACGTGCCGGCGCGCGATTCGGTGGTCGCCGAGCGGCTCAAGAAGGCGGGGGCCGTCATCTTCGCCAAGACCAACGTCCCGCTGCGGGCCGGCGATCTGCAGACCTACAACGACATCTTCGGCACCACGAACAATCCGTGGGACGTCAGCCGCACGCCGGGCGGTTCGTCGGGCGGCGCTGCCGCAGCGGTCGCGGCCGGGTTCACCGCGTGCGAAGTCGGCAGCGACATTGGCGGCTCGATCCGCGTACCGTCGAGTTTCTGTGGCGTCTACGGCCACAAGGCGAGTTGGGGGGTGATTCCGGCGCGCGGTCACCTTCCGCCGGCGCCGGGAACTCTGTCCGAAACGGACATCGGAGTGTACGGCCCGATCACGCGCGGTGTCAGCGATTTGTCGCTGCTCATGGACGTTCTGGTGGGCGCCCGCGCCGAGGACGCCGCTGCCTGGCGATGCGAGTTGCCGGAGGCGCGTCATCAGTCGCTGCGCAACCATCGCGTGGCGGCGTGGATCGGCGAGCCTGGCCATCCACTCGATGACGAGGTTCGCGCTCTGCTGGACAACGCGGTCGCTGCGCTGCGCGACGCGGGCGTCGCCGTCGACACCGAGGCGCGTCCCAAGGTGGAATTTGCGTCGGCGGTCGAGACCTACTGGAAGCTGTTGACGCCGGTCGTCAGCTCGCACATGCCGGCGGAGATTCGCGAGGCATTTCGCGCTGTCGCTGCGGCCACGCCGGCCGACGATGCGAGCCCGCTCGCATTCTTTTCGCGTTACGCCGTGCAATCGCACCACGATTGGATGAGCAACAACGAGCGGCGCGAGCGCATGTGTGCCCTCTGGGCGGAGTTCTTCACCGACTACGACGTGCTGCTATGCCCGGTGACGCCGGTGCCGGCGTTCCCACACCTGCACGACGGCGAGGTCTTGACCCGCACGATCCAGGTCAACGGCCGCGACGAGCCCTACATGGAGCTGCTGTCGTGGATGGGAGCGATCGGTGTCGTGCGGCTGCCTTCCACGGTCATTCCCGTGGGACTGACGAAAGCGGGCCTACCCGTCGGCATCCAGATCGTCGGGCCCTATCTCGAAGACCGCACGACCATCAACTTCGCCGGCCATCTCGCCGCACTGCTGCCGCCGATCGGCCGCCCGCCTGGATTTTGAAGAGATCGGGAACCGGGAACCGGGAACGCGAGACCGCGATCACTTGTTCCCGGTTCCCACTTCCCGGTTCCCGGTCTTCTTGAATTGCTCGTCGAAGATCGCCTGGTTGCGGCCGTAGATCTGTTGGCCGCCGGCGACGTA
>CADEER010000009.1:75250-76429 GCA_902826395.1 uncultured bacterium | reverse complement strand
GCGCGCGCCGCGGCCGTGTGCGCGATCCCGGGGAAGCCGCGTCCGACGACGGCGATGACGTTGGTGATGACGCCGCCGGCGCCGTCGAGCATGTGCTTGCCGATCACCTGGGTCATGTTCCAGGTGCCGTTGAGATTGGTGTCGATGACCGCCTTCCAACCCTTCTCGGAAAAGTCCCGGGCCGGCTGCGGGAACTGTCCCCCGGCGTTGTTGATCAGGATGTCGATTCTGCCGATCTCGGAGATCGCGAAGGAGGCGAGCTTTTCGACCGTCTCGCGGTCGCGGATGTTGACCGGATGCACGGCGACTCGTCGCGGCGTCGACGCGCGTATCTCGGCTGCGGCGACATGCAGACGCTCGACGTCGCGCGCCGCGAGCAGCAGGTCGGCGCCCGACTCGGCGAGCACCTGAGCGATCTCGCGACCCAGACCGGTGGCGCCGCCGGTGACGAGAGCGGTCTTGCCGCGCAGCAGGTCGGGAGAGAAGGTCGGTCCCGGATTCACTGTAGCTTCCTGAGGAACGCGATCACGCGGCGGTTGAAGGCGTCTGGATCCTCGAGGAAGAGACCGTGTCCGCGCTCCGGCACGATCTCCAGCTCCGAGCCGGCGATGCGACGGCTCATGATCACCGACCCGCCCGCACCGAGGAAGTCCTTCTCGCCGACGATGATGAGGGTGGGACACCGGATCTCACCGAGCCGCTCCGTGAGAGGTTGCTCGTTGAGACTGGCCATGGCGCGGGTGACATCGGCGAAACCGTGCGGATTGGGTGCGACGAGGTGCGCCAACTCGCGCGCCATGCCGAGGCGCTTCGCCACCGGCTCCATGCCGCGCTCGACCGCGATCCCGGCGAGCTGTCGATAGAAGTCGCGCGCCTTTTCGTTGGCTTCGCTGGCTGTGCCGACCAGCACCAGCGCCTGCGTGCGATCGGGGTAATCCAGCGCGAAGCGCAGCGAGATCGCCCCGCCGGCGGAGTGGCCGAGGGGCACGATGCGATCGGCGCCGATCTCGTCGGCGACCTGGAGCATGTCACGCGCCAGATCGGCCAGTGAGTACGGGCCGGGAGGGCTGTCGGAGAGTCCGTGCCCGCGCAGATCCCAGGTCACCGTGCGGCAGATCTTGGCGAGCTCCGGAACCTGAAACCGCCAGGTGTCGCCGCTCGCCGAAATGCCGTGCGTCA
>CADEER010000009.1:15210-75150 GCA_902826395.1 uncultured bacterium | reverse complement strand
GCTCGCTTGACCTCGCGATCGTAGACGGAGATCACGACCTGCGCGGCGTCGGGATAGCTCGGTTCGTCCCATACCGTCGCTTGCTTCTTGTCCTCGGCGGAGAAGTAGGCGTCGTGCTGCGGGTGAGAGTGATAGAAAGCGCGCAGGACGAGGTCGCCGCGCTCGTGTCCGACGAGGATCGGGGCCGCTTCGGGACCCATCGTGTAGGCGATCTCGGCCGTGCGCGGGAACGCCTCGGGATTCTCCGCGTGCTTTTCGTTCTGGATGTTGGTGACGCGCACTATCTCGAGGGCGCCGCCGCGTTCGACCAGCAGGCCGCAGCATTCTTCCGGAAAGGTTTCCACTGCGTGGCGACCCATCTCCTCGAAGAGCGCCGCGGGGATGGCGAGGTTCATGCCGGGAACAAAACCGTCGCCTCGGTCAAAGTCAATGAAGGGCGGCGACGCGGTCGTACCCCTCAGGCGTCCTTCGGGCGTCCCGCCGTCTCGCGCAGTTGCACGAGCCGGGTCAGCGTTTCGTTGACCGGAGTTGCGATTCCGAAACGGGCGCCGCGGCGGATCACTTCGCCATTGATCGCCGCGATCTCGGTGCGGCGGCGGGCCTCGAGGTCTTGCAGCATCGACGGCCGGTGGTGGTACGTCGCCGGCACCAGGCGATCGTAGAACTCCCGCCGATAATCGCCGGCGTTCTGCCAGGGAAATACGGCGCCGTCGGCGATGGCGACCTGGAAGGCTTCCTCGATGACGTCGTTCATGATCGCCACGCTCTCCGGGCGCTCCGGTAGCGCGCCGTAGTGAACGCCGAGCAGCGCGCCGAGCGGATTGAGCGCGGCATTGTAGAGCACCTTCGCCCACAGCCGGCTCGGCAGCTCATCCGTGTACGCCGAGGGAATGCCGGCGTCGTCGAAGCGCCGCGCCCAGTCGCGCGCCGCGGCTTCCCGGCGGGGATCGACGCGCCGGTCGAGCGACCCGACGGCATTCGGATCGGCGATGACGCTGACGTGAACCTGGCCCGGCCGATGGATCTCGGCGCCGAAGATGACGCGCGCGCCGAGCGTGCGCGCCGGGCCGAACGCTGCCTCCACCGCCTCGACGTTGCCGAGGCCGTTCTGCAGGGAGATGGCGAACCCGTCGTCGCGCAGGATCGGTCGGAGCGATCTGGCGATCGCCGCGGTGTCGAAGGACTTGACTGTGATCAGGATGGCGTCGAACGGCTCGGCGAGGTCGGCGATCGCGGTGGCGACGTCGAATCCGTCGACGTGGTGCTCACCCCAGATGCCGTCGATGTCGAGACCGCGCTCGGCGACGGCGCCGACGTGCGGCGCGCGTCCGAGTAGCGTCACCGCAAAGCCGGCGCGTCGCAGGAATCCCCCGAACACCGAGCCCAGCGCTCCGGCGCCGGCAACGAGGATTCGCGGAGGGTTTGCCATCACCGCTCTACCCACTTGGCGAGCGCGGGTTCGATGTCAACCCGAACACCCGGTCGCGATCGCCGCGTCTGGATTCCTGTCGATTAGCGCTTGCGATCCTCTGCCTGCGTAGCACAATGACGCGACGGTTCTCCCCCACACTCTGTCGGTGCACTGGTCGGGAGCCCAAACCAACTCGGACGGAGGGGCAACGGGTATGAATGCAGAGCACAAGCTGGCGGGAGGCAATGCGGCGCCCGAGGCGCCGACCATCGACAGCACCATGCAGCGTATGGCGCTGCAGCGAATGCGCGATCAACAGAATCTGAGCGCCGGCGTCGTCGCGGGACTGGTCGCCGCGGTCGCAGGTGCCGCGCTCTGGGCCATTGTCACGGTGTTTACCGGCTACCAGATCGGGTGGATGGCAGTCGGCATCGGGTTTCTCGTCGGATATGTGATCCGCGCGGTCGGCAGGGGCGTCGACCCGATCTTCGGGATTGCCGGCGCCGCCCTGGCGTTGTTCGGCTGCCTGCTCGGCAATCTGCTGACCGTCTGCTACTTCGTGGCGCAGAACGAAGGCATCCCGCTGACCGACCTGTTGCCGCAGCTCGACACGACGATCATCAGCGAGCTGATGATGGCGACCTTCTCGCCGATGGACCTGCTTTTCTACGCAATCGCTGTTTACGAGGGGTATCAGCTCTCGACACTGAAGATCAGCGACGAGGATCTGCAGGCCGCTACCACCGGTCCGGTCGTCGGCTGAAGTTGCTCCTCATCAACCGGATTTGTCGCGAGTCTGCGTGCTGCCGGGGCCGAGCTCTCGATCAAGCTGGTAGTAGCGATCGAGGTCGATGATCTCGTTGAACTCGTCGAAGGAGACGAGCGCGTCGACGGCCGATCTGCTCGTGCCTCGCGTGCGCAGCGTTTGGTATGCGCCTGCGATCGCTTTGGTGGCGGCCAGCAGAGCGGTCAGCGGATGAACGATGAGATCGAAGCCGAGTTGATGCAGCTCGTCGGGGCCGAGCAGCGGGGTGCGGCCGCCTTCGACCATGTTCGCGACCTTGAGGCCGGGAATCGCTTTGGCGATCGCCTCGAACTCAGCGACTGATTCGGGAGCCTCGACGAACACCGCATCGGCACCGAGGTCGCGCGCCGCCTGGCCGCGCGCAATCGCCTCATCCAGTCCGAGGACGGACCGGGCGTCGGTGCGCGCGACGAGAAAGAGGTCGCGATCCGGCCGCGCACTCAACACCGCGCGCAACTTGGCGAGCCACTCGTCGCGCTCGACCACCTGCTTGCCGCGCATGTGGCCGCAGCGCTTCGGCCACACCTGGTCTTCGAGAAAGAGACCGGCGGCGCCGGCGCGGTGCCAGAGCTCGACCGTGCGCAATGTGCTCAGCGGGTTGCCGTAACCGGTATCGGCGTCGATCAGTATCGGCTTGTCGGTGAGACGGCAGATGCGCTGCGCCGTCGCCGCCATCTCCGTCTGGGTGAGGAATCCGAAGTCCGGCTCGCCCAGCAGCGTCGCGGCGACGCTGAAGCCGCCTGCGAACAGAATCTCGAAGCCAGCGCGGTCGGCGAGCCGCGTCGTGAGCCCGTCGTAGACACCGCCCATCACCAGCGGTCGATTCGCGGTTGCGAGTTGGCGGATGTGGTCGGCCTTGGGATTCACCGACTCACTCCCCGAACCTCTCGCGGAGCCACGCCACGATTTCGTCCAACGCGAGCGGTGCGCCGGTCCGCTCCTGGGTGCCGACGGCGAAGCCGTAGTGATCGCCGGCCACGGTGACCAACCGCTTGTCGCGACCGCCGAGTGCGTCGAGCGCGCGCTGCGCGTCAGCGGGGAAGATCGCGCTGTCGCCGTCGTAGTTGACGACGAGAGACGGCACTTTGATGTAGGGAGCGTTGCGCTCGACCGAAGCATGCGACGACAGCCCCGACCAGGTGCTGAGCCACGCTTTGGGAGTCGTGACGCGCGCGAAGCCCAGCTCCATGTAGTTGGTGATGTCGGGGCGATAGGAGAAGAGCGTACCAACGTCACGCCGCGATGGATCGAGGGATGCGTCTAGGGCGCGCAGATCGGCCTCGGTGCGATGGACGATCATCGGCGGATGCGCTGCAGCCTGCCGCACGGCCATGCGCCGTTCTCCCTCGGGTCGCTCGGCGAAGCCCGGCGCGAACACTTCGGCGCGAGCGCGGCTGCGTTCCTCGATGTGCCGCTTGGCGATCGCATCGATGCGCGCCACGCGAGCGCGTTGCGCGGCCCGGTATCGCTCGACGAACTCGGGTGCGTACGTGCTCGACTGCGGAGGAACGCGGTAGCCGTTCGCCGGGTTATAGGGATCGAGACTCGGGTCGCAGGAGAGCGGATCTCCCTCGTCGATCACCGACGGATCGATCATCTGCATCAGCACCAGACCCTCGCCGAGATGAGCGGCGAGCATGACGAAGCCGTCGGCGGCGGGCAGCTCGTGGCGGTTGAGATCGAGCGAGTCGCCGGCCGGCGTCGCCGTGAGGCGGTCCGGCGCCGCCATCGAGGCCTGCGCCTGGTAGAAGGCAAACAGCGAGCCGCCGCCGCTGTTGCCGACCAGGACGACGTTCTCGAAGCCGCGCTGGCGCAGGAATCGCTGGCCCGCGGCCACGTCCAGCAGCAGGAGCTCGTGGATGCAGTGCGTGTCGTTGTTGGCGTAGCGACTGTTCTGGCCGAAGGCGGCGAATCCTGCGTCGACTAATGCCGGAATGGCGTAGTGGCGGGTCATGTCCGCCTGCGGGTGCATGAAGCAGACGACGGTGCGCGTCGGGCGGCGCTGGTAGAGGATTGCCGAGCTCAGACCGCCGTCCGCCGCCTCGAGAGCGATGGGCTCGGTGCGGACCGACGCATCCATGCGCGGATCTTTGGGATCGAAGTGGACGCACTTGTGTGCGTTGTCGTAGCGCCCGATCCTCATCTCTTCCCTCTAGCGGATGCCCTGCGCTTCTTCGTCGCGCCCGCCTGCAGTCGTTCGAGGACGGCGGCGCAGAGGAGGGGAAACATGATCTCGTGATGGCCGGTGAGGCGGTAGCCCTGGCCGCCGGTTTGTGTCGGTCGCTGGACGACGTTCACGCCCGGTCGATAGTGGCGCATGAAATCCATGTCGACGGTAACCAGCTCGTCGACCCGATTGCCGGTGTTGCGCGCCAGGTTGAGCGCCTTGAGGAATACCTCGGGAATGATCACCGCCGAGCCGAGGTTGACGAACACGCCACCGTGCAGGCTGCGGGCGACGCCCGCGAGGAGGCGGAAGTCGTCCATGCTGGCGGCGCCGATGGCTGCGCCGTCGGCGTTGGGGTGCATGTGGATGATGTCGGTGCCGACGGCGACGTGCACGGTGACCGGAATGCCCAGACGGGCGCCGGCCGCGAGAATGCTGAGACCGATGTGGGGCGGTCGGGCGTCGAGAATCGCCTCGCCGACGGCGCGACCGATGCCGCGCCCGGCGTGGCCGGCGATCGCGTCATTGAGGAACTGACCGGTTTCGCGAGCCATGCCGAATTCGCCGTCGTCGAGAGACGCCCCGACGTCCTCGGACGTGGCACCCTGATAGGCGAGCTCGAAATCGTGAATGATGCAGGCGCCGTTCATCGCGATCGCCGAAAGGATGCCGCGCTCCATCAAGCCGATGATCAAGGGGCTGAGGCCGACCTTGATCGGGTGCGCACCCATGCCGAGAGCGATGACGCGGCCGCGCGAGTGCCGATCGGCGATCGCCTGCGCCACTTCGTGCAGATCGGCAGCCCCGAGGATGCGCGGCAGACCGTCGAGGAACTCGGCGAGCTTCATTCCCGGCCGAGGTTCGGTGCCGAGTGCGGCAGCGGCGACTTTGCTGGCGCGTCGATCGAGCGGATAGGTGCGCACCTGCTCCATGTCGATCGGGGGGATGGTGCGCCGCTTCTTCATCGTCACCGACTCATCGCGACCGCTTTTCGCCGGCGCGCCGATCGAGCTCGTTTTCCACCAACTCACAGATCGCGTGGCCGATCACGATGTGGGTCTCCTGGATGCGGGCCGTCTCCGAGGTGCCGTCGACGCAGAGCAGCAGGTCGACCGAGGCGGCGAGCTTGCCGCCGCTACCTCCGGTCAGCCCGACGACCGTGACGCCGCGCCGCCGGCACGCGGCGACCGCGCGCAGAACGTTGGCGGCGTTGCCGCTGGTAGAGATAGCGAAGGCGATGTCACCGGATCGCCCGAGCGCTTCGATCTGCTTGGCGAAGACTTCTTTATATCCAAAGTCGTTGGCGATGCTGGTGAGAGCCGACGAGTCGGTCGTGAGGGCGAGTGCCGGCAGCGGAGCGCGCGGCAGCTTGTAGCGATTCACGAACTCCGCCGCCAGGTGCTGCGCATCCGCCGCGCTGCCTCCGTTGCCGAAGAAGAACAACGTGTTGCCTTTCTCGAGTGCGTCGCTGCACGCCTCGATTACGGCGGCCAATGCTTTCTTCTGACGCTTCGCGAAGCGGGCACGCACGCGCCCGCTATCGTCGAAGATTCGCTGAATTTCCCTCTCGTGCGCGGACGGCATACAGTGCGGCATATACAGCCGCGCCGATGTCGGTTCCAGTCGGTGCGCAACGGCTGGGCGCCTTGCCTTACCAACAGGCCGTCGCTAGTGTCTGCGCCACGCATTCGGAGAGGGGCTGGGCTCATGCGAACACTGTTTCTGAACCCTCCGTCGTATGACGATTTCGACGGCGGTGCCGGATCCCGCTACCAGGCGACGCGCGAGGTCTGGTCCTTCTGGTACCCGACCTGGCTCTGTTACCCGGCGGCGATGATTCCGGACAGCAAGGTGGTGGACGCGCCGCCCGAAGGTTTGACGCAGGAGCAGGTGGTCGCGATGGCGGCCGACCGCGACCTCGTTTTACTGCACACCAGCACGCCGTCGTTTCGTCTGGATTGCCGCACCGCTCAGATGATGAAAGACGTCAATCCGAGCTGCGTGATCGGTTTCGCCGGTGGCCACGTCACCGCCGAACCGGAGGCGTCGTTGCGGGCGAGCGAGGCGATCGACTTCGTGACTCGCAAGGAGATGGACCGGCCGGTCGTCGAGATCGTCGAAGGGCGCGACTGGGCCGACGTTCCGGGTATCAGCTACCGGAAGAACGGCGCCATCCATCACAATCCCGATCGTCTTCCCCTCACCAACGCCGACCTCGACTCGTTGCCGTTCGTGACGCCGATCTATCACCGCGATCTCGACTATCTGAAGTACAACAGCCCCTATTGCCAGTATCCGTACGTGTCGCTGTATACCGGCCGCGGCTGTCCGGCTCGTTGCACGTTCTGCCTTTGGCCGCAGGTGACGACCGGCCACAATTACCGCGTCCGCAGCGCCGAGAACGTGCTCGAGGAAGTGCGGGAGATGCCGAAGCTCTTCCCGCAGATGAAGGAGATCTTCTTCGACGACGACACCTTCACCGCCGATCCGCCGCGCGCGCGCAAGATCGCCGAGTTGCTCGCGCCGCTCGGCCTCTGCTGGTCGACGAACTCGAGGGCCAACGTCGACCGCGACACGCTGAAGATCCTCAAGGACGGCGGCCTGCGCTTGTTCGTGATCGGCTACGAGTCCGGCAGCGACGCGATCCTCAAGAACATAAAGAAGGGCGTCAGCACCGAGCGGGCGCGGCGGTTTACGCGCGATTGCCACGATATCGGCATTCTCATCCACGGCACCTTCATCGTCGGTCTACCCGGCGAGACCTTGCAGACCATTGAAGAGTCGATCCGCTTCGCCCGCGAGATGAACCCCGAAACTCTGCAGGTGTCGTTGGCGTCGCCCTATCCGGGGACGGAGTTCTTTCGCTACGTCCAGGATGGCGGCTTCCTCGTGGACTCGGTGTACAACGACGAGTCGGGCTATCAGCGCTGCACCGTGAGCTACCCGAATCTCAGCTCGGAGGAGATCTTCGACGCCGTCGAGCGCTTCTATCGCCAGTACTACTTCCGCCCCTCGTACATCTTCAAATCGGTGAAGAAGATGGTGAAGAGCCGCGACGAGCGAAAGCGGCTGCTGCGCGAAGCCGGCGAGTTCTTCACGACGATGAAGAAGCGTCGCGAGGGCAGCGGCGCGGCTGCCTGAACACTCGCGGTCAGGCGCGGGTGAAGAGGCTCGGCAGCTTCATCGCCAGCCCCATGTCGCCGACCATCTTCAGCTTGCCGTTCATGAATGCCAGTTGAGCGTTGAGCTTGCCCTCGATGAGGGCGACGTAGTCGGCGGCCGACATGGTCATGGTCAGTTGCGGCTGGCGAGAAGACCGCGTCGACACCGAAGCGGCGCCGTCGCAGATCTCGACGAAGTAGGTGCCGCCAGCGTTGCCGGTCAGATTGAAGCGGATCATCGCGTCCACTCCTTCCGCGGCGTCGGGGTCCAGACGCTTCGGAATCTCCGAGAAAATGGCGCGGACGGCGCCGGCTGTATCTTCGCTGGCCATGGGGAACGCCCGGAGGCAGTGATGCGACCCGTACGGTAGCGTTGCGCCGAAGTCAATCGTTCGCTCGGCCGCGCAGCAGGCCGGTCGGGAGGTTCAGGGTGCCGGCGATGTTCGAGTACGGATAGTGCCGGGAGTGGATATGGGCGTGCAGCGGCACGCCGCGCTGGGCGTGGATCTCATAGTCGAGTGGCGAGTCGCCGAGAATGCTCAGACCCTGGTGTACGAGGTCGGCGAAAAGGTCGAGGCGGGCCGGTTCCACCTCGTCGAGGCGGCAGTCGGTGGCCAGGTCGACGACCTCGTAGCAGCGAGGAAAAGCCCCGACCGGAGAGAAGTACAGGTAGCACCCGTCTCGCTCGGCGATCATGAAGCGCTCGAGATGTGCCAGCTCGACGAGCTGGTGGAACACCGCCGGTTCGGCCCGCATCACTTCGAGCTCGCGGCGCAGTGGCGGCAGGGGCTGCCCGGAGCCGATCACTTGCGTGTGCGTGTGCGGCTGCGAGGCTCCGGACTCGCGGCCCTGGTTCTTGCGCACGGCGACCGAAGTGACGGCGGGGTTGGCGTAACTGGTGCGCGCGACCTCGGCGGTCGCACGCACGACGGCGCGGAAGCGATCTGCCGACAACATGGCGGAGTAGACCAGGTCATCTGGATGCGCCGCGTCGGCGCGGAAGTGATCCGGACTTTCGACGACGACGTACGACTCGTTGCGACCTCCCGTACACTCGACGGGAATGCGCGGGAAGAGGTTGTAGAAGGCGCGAATCTCCCAGTCCGGGCCGGCGCCGGCCGGATGGCGAAGCACCTCCTCGGTCGTCAGTGCTTCGTTGCCGGGGCAGAAGGCGCACGCTGCGCGCAATGCGTCGAGACTGGCGCCGCCGGCGGCAGGGTGCGGTTGTCGTGTCGCGACGCTGGCGAATCCGTTGTTCTTGAGGTGGATGTCGGTCAGGTAGGTGACGACGCCGGTAAAGGGATTTGCGATCCAGAGGAGATCGCCTGCCGCCGTTCTTCCGACTTCGATCGGCATCGTCGCCGCCAATATGGGCGACACCGGCGGCTCGGGCAAGGTGGTTCGGGCGATGCCCGACGCGCCGACGCGAGTCTCACGCGCCGCGGCGCTGCTCGATGAGCTGCACCAGGTGTGGCAGGACCACTCCCGCCGGACCGCGCAGGCTGACCTCGCACAACGGAGTGATCTCGCTCGGATAGGGGTTGACCTCGATGAGGGTGCCGCCCCGTTCTCGCACCTGCAGTGGGAAGTGCGCTGCCGGATAGACGGTCGCCGAGGTTCCCGCGACGATCATGCAGTCGCAATCGCGCGCCGCCTGTTGGCAGACCTCGAGGACGTCGAACGGGATCGGCTCGCCGAAAGAAACGGTGTCGCTCTTGAGGATCTCACCGCAGGCGCGGCAGATCGGGGGAAGCTCGTGGAGGTCGACGTCGTCGCGGTGGTGCCGGATCCCACAGCCGAGGCAGCGGACGAGCGTGTAGTTGCCGTGGATCTCGGCGATCGCCACCGAGCCGGCCACGCGGTGCAGATCGTCGATGTTCTGCGTGATGAGAATCCGCAGCAGCCCGAGCCTCTCGAGCGCCGCCAATGCGCGATGGCCTTCGTTTGGCGCCGCCGCGCGCAATGTCTCCCACAGCTCGCGCATCGGCCCCTGCGGATTGAGACGCGCCTGCCATGCCGCCTTCGGATCGCGCAGAAACTCCTCGAAGCCATTGAGGGGGGGCTCGCCGTGCTTGGTCCAGAGGCCGCCGGGACCGCGAAACGGCGGGATGCCGGACTCGACCGAGAGCCCGGCGCCGGTCAGGGCGCCGACGTAGCGTGCCGCGCGGATGGCGTCCGCGGCGCGTTGGAGAGCTGAATCCAAGTCGTCTGCCGGCATGGCAGCGACGAATATGCAGGGGGCGGGAAGGGGAGTCGAGGACTTCCCGCGCGAGAGGAATCCCGCCACCCTCATTTGAGCGGTGCCGGTGCTTCCCGTATAAAGGGCAATCCGCCGTCAGGCGCCTTCGGCGTTCGGAGCGGCAATCTCGACAGGGAGTAGTCATGCGTTCGTTCATCGCAATTCTGATTGTTCTCGCCTCCAGTCAGGCGTTCGCCGCGGAGCAGAAGGTCGTCGATCCGAAAGGCAAGACGATTGGTCTCATCCTCGACTGCAACAGCTGCAAGGATCCCGAAAAGGGGGAGAATTGCACGGGCGGGGTGCCGGACGGCTACCACGACGGCAAGCGCTGTGGGGAATGCCTCATCGCTGCCAACTACGGCACCCGGCTTCTCTACGCTTACGACCTGTATTTCTCGGGCAAGCTGCAGCAGCCCGACGGGCAGCCGCTGGTCAACGAGTTCGTCCGACTCTACCTGCCCAACACCTGGACCGTTCGCACCCGTACGACCGAGGAGGGGTTCTACCGTCTGGTGTTGGGAGCGACGCAGGAGCGCGCCGGCTCTCAGATCGAAGTCGATCTGGGAACGCGGAAGCGCGCGAAGAGCGACGGTGCCGTGGACTATGCGTTGTACATGCTGCCGGAGAACTACAAGGAGTGCCCGGCCGAGAAGTAGGCGCGGGCAATGCCCGGTCACGACCGGGCGCGGCGCTCGCTTTGTGAGATGTCGCGCGCATGCACCGCGCGATTGCGATCGGCGGAGCGTAGATTGTAGTTTGTCGCATGGCAGCGACCGGTTGGCGTCCGGAATTCAACGTCTCCTCCGAGCAGGTCATCCGCGCCGCGTCGCCGCTGTTGATCGTGCGAGTCGTCGAAGGACTCGCCGCTTGGCTGTTCTTCAACGAGTTCTTCCTCGCCATCACGCCGATCCCCTGGATCGTGCAGCTTTCCTTCGTCGCCTATTTCATTGCCAATCTCCAACTGAGTCAGCTCTACCGACGGGGCCGGCGATCTTTGCCGCTGTTGATGGCGGACATCCTGGTCAACGTCTTCTGTCTGGCGCTGCCGGTGGCCGCGTCGGGTGGACTCGCGAGCCCGCTGCTGCTGGTGTTCCCGTTCAAGAGCGTTCACTACGGCATGGTTTTCGGCCAGATGATGGCGGCGGTCTTCACAGTGGCCACGTTCGCCATGGTGACGCTGGTTTGGGCAGTGCAACTCTACGACGTCGTGCCCGTGATTCCGCTCGCTCTTCTCGGACCCAAGCTGGCTCACAGCGCGGTCAAGTACGCGGTGATGGGGATCCTGCTGGTCGTTCCGTTGACGACGTCCTGGCTGCGTTGGCTGCTCGGCAGCAATCAATCCGAGGCGCGCACTCGCGCCGCGGAGAAGCTCGCCGACACGCATTCCGCGGTCGCCGGTGCGCTGCTTCGGGTTAGCGAGACGATCAGTCGGCTGACCGAGATCGACGAGATTCTCGAGACCGTGGTGGAGATCGCGCCGAAGAGCGTCGGCGTCGACTACTGCGGCATTCTGCTCTGGGACGAGGAGACGGCCACCTACAACGGTGCGGTGGCTTCCGGAGCGGGGCCGAACCTCGGGCAGAATTTCTCCTCCATGGTACTTCAGCCAGACGACATGCCGGACTTCGAATGGGTGCGCCGGCTCGGGCATTGCGTCGTCGTCTCGGCGGCCGACACTGACAGCGCACACGTGTCGTCGCTCGAGGTGCCCTCCATGTTGATCGCTCCGCTTTTGAGCGGCCATCGATTCTACGGCGTCATGGAATTCGCCCGCCGTCGCGGTCCGACAGGGTTCACGCAACGCGACCTGAGCATCGCCGACGGCATCGCCCGCCAGACAGCCGTGGCTTTGCAGCGGGCGAGTCTGATCTCCGAGAGCCAGCGGCTGGTGCGTGCCGTCGAAAGCTCGGGGGACGGCATACTGATCACCGACCAGCGCGGGCGGGTGGCGTTCGCCAACGAGGCGCTCGTGCGCATGCTCGGTAACGATTCGGAGGACATCGTCGGTCGCCATGCGTCCGAGCTGGCGATCGAGCCGGCGGACTGGGTCGAGAGCATGTCGGATCCGGTCAAGACCCGGGGTTGGCGAGGAGAGGCTACCGGGCGGCGCAAGGACGGCAACGAGTTTCCCGCCCTGCTCGACGCGACGCTGATTCGCGACCAAGACGGCACGGTGAAGGGCGCGGTTGCGATCATTCGCGACGTGACCGAGGAAAAGAAGCTGCAGGAGCAGTTGCACCGCGTCGACCGCCTGGCGGCGATCGGTGAAATGGGCGCCGGGATCGCCCACGAGGTGAACAACGCGCTGGCGGTGATCTTCGCCCACACCAAGCTGACCGACGCCTCCAGCCCGGACGATCTGCGCGCTGCCCTGGCGCGGGTCGACGAGCAGTCCCAGCGCATCGCCGAGATCGTGCGAGGCGTGCTCGGATTTGCGCGGCCACACACCCCGCGCCGGTCACCCGTGGATCTCGTCGAGATCACGCGCAAGAGCCTGGACATGGTAGCCCCGGAGGTAGCTCGCCGGCGCGGCCGCGTCGTCACCGAGTTCGATTCGGATCTGCCGCGCGTTCTGGCCGATGCCCAGCAGATACAGCAGATCTTGCTCAACTTGCTGAAGAACGCACTCCAGGCAACTCCGGAGATCGACGATCTCGCTTTGCGCGTCGAGGTGCGCGGCCTCGGCAATCAATTGCTCGTCAGGGTTACCGACAGCGGACCGGGGATCGACGCCGAGGTGCGGCAGCGGATCTTCGATCCGTTCTTCTCGACCAAGGAAGAGGGGTCGGGCCTCGGTCTGAGCGTCAGCTACGCCATCGCACAGGCACACGGTGGCGATCTGAGGGTCGAGAGCGAGGTCGGCGTCGGATCGACGTTCATTCTGGCGCTACCCATCGATCAAATCAGCGCGCTCGCCGAGGAAAGTACCGGCGAGTGCGTGTTGCTCGTCGACGACGACCCAGATGTGGCCGAAGCGCTGCGGATGATGCTGAACGCCGAGGGAATCGAAGTCATGCACGTACTCGGTGGGGACGAGGCTTTCGCGTCCCTCGACGACCGCGACTGGGACGCCGTCTTCCTCGACGTACGCTTGCCGGGCCGCTCGGGGCCGCAGATCTACGCCGACATGATGGAGTCACATCCTCGCATGGCACAGCGTGTCGTATTCGTGACCGGTGGTATCTGGCGAACCGGCAGCCCTTTGCGCGACGAGTTGCCGGATCAGCCAATCCTCGCCAAGCCGTGTACGCAGGACCGGTTGCGCGAGGTATTGCGCCAGGTGCGCAGTCTTCGCCGCGACGCCGCCTGACACTGGTCGAAGATCGTCGCCGCGGCGGCATGCGCCGGTGCGACGACCTCACTAAGGCGACGTCGACGACAGACGGAACAGGCGCGCGGCGTTGTCGCTGGTCGTCCGGGCGACGGTCGCCAAGGACTCGCCGCGCGCTTCCGCCAGCGCGACGGCCGTGTGCACGACGAGCGCCGGCTCGTTGCGCCGGCCGCGGTACGGCACTGGCGCCAGGAATGGTGAATCGGTTTCGATCAAGATCCGATCGGCGGGGACGACCGCCGCGGCTTCGCGCAGTGCGTCGGCAGTCTTGAACGTCAGAATTCCGCTGAAGGAGATGTGCAGGCCGAGGCCGACGAAGGTCTCGGCGGCGCGCGCATCGCTCGAAAAGCAGTGGATCACGCCGCCCGCCCCCGTCCCTTCGTCCGCCAGAATCGCTGCCGCGTCGGCGTCTGCGTCGCGCAAGTGGATCGACAAGGGCAAGTCGAGGCGCGCGGCCAGCCGTGCAAAGCGCTGGAATGCGCTCCGCTGCGCGGGGCGGGGCGAGTTGTCGTAGTGATAGTCAAGGCCCGTCTCACCGATACCGACGACGCGCGGGTGCGCGGCCAGCCGTTCTATCTCCTCCAGCACTGCGTCGGTTACCGACGACGCTTCGTGCGGGTGGACGCCGACGGTGGCAAAAACTGATGCATGGCGCGCCGCAATGTCGATCGCCTCTCGATTGGCTTCGAACGGTCCACTGGCGCCGATGGTGATCATCTTGTCCACGCCGACTCGATGAGCGCGGGCAATGACTTCCTCAATGTCGGTCGCGAAGGAGTCGAAATCGAGATGACAGTGCGAGTCGATCAGAGTGGCGCCGGCGGCGATGCTGGCTGATTCTTCGATCGAGCCGATATTGGGACGAGACTGCATGGGAAGTGCTGGGCGATCTTCGCCGGCGGTGCTTGTGCGTTGCGCGGGGTGTCGATCGAGACCCGGGTGCCGCGATCGATGGAACGCGCCTCTCCGTTCGGCTCAGGATTCGGCGCGCTTCTCGACCAGGTCGTCGAGCAGCACTTCGATTTCGACGCCGTCGCCTTCCAAACGCAGGACTACGGACTGCTTCAAGCGATTCTGCCGCATCACCACGCCGTTGCCCTTCACCGATTCCACCTGGCGCCCGATGTTGGGCAGGGAGCGGCCGAGCTCGCGGTAGGTCTCGTATTCATAGCGCAGACAGCACTTCAATCGGCCGCACATACCGGCCAGCTTCGAAGGCTTCAGCGACAGGCCCTGTTCCTTGGCCATGCGCACGGACACCGAGCTGAACTCGCGCAGCCAACTCGAGCAGCACAGCTCGCGCCCGCAAGGACCGACGCCGCCGAGCATCTTGGTCTCGTCGCGGTTGCCGATGTGCTTCATCTCGATGCGTGTGTGCAGCGTCTGGTTGAGCTCTCGAACCAGCTCGCGGAAGTCGACGCGCTTCTCGGCAAAGAAATAGAAGGTGATCTTCGAGCCGTCGAACGTCGACTCGGCGGTGATGAGGCGCATGGGCATATTGCGCTCGCGGATCCGGTGGGCGCAGATCTGTTGTGCTTTGAGCGCGCGCTCCATGTTGCTCTCGTAGCGCGCCACTGCACGGGCGTCGGCTCGGCGTATGACCCGTGGAGTGCCGCGCTGCACCTGCCGCGCGCTGACGGTGCGCGGCTCGCCGACGATCGTTCCGAGGGTCGTGCCGCGCGCCGTGTTCACCAGGACGAGGTCGCCGATCTTCAGAGGCAGGTTGCCGGCGTCGTAGTCGTACCGTCCGCCGTCCGGCCGAAACTGGACATGCACGAGCGAGGCCGTCTTCTGATCGGACGCATCGGGTCCGGGCGCTTCTGCGTCCGGATACTCTTCAGGGGTTTCGGGATTGGCCGGGTCGTCGGACATTTTCCGCTCGCTAGAAATCGTGGCCGGAGATCGCGCCCAGTCGAATAGCCGTCGCTTCGGCCAGCAGGGGGCGGTTGGGATTGCGGCGCCGCAGCAGAACACGCGCGTCGGAAAGCACCGCCAGGCGCCGGAGCTCTGCGTCGGCGAACTCGCGTGTCCGACCGGCGCGCAGTGCCTCGACAAGCTGCTGCTGCATGAGCTCTTCCAATAGGGCGAGTCGCGCTGTCATTTCCTGTTCGGTTCGCCCCAAGGCTCCTGCGAACTCGACGGCCGGACCATACTGGCCGGGTCGGAGGCCCGCAACCGTCCTCTGCAGCAGCTCGATGTCGGGCTCGGCGAGCAACTCGCGCAGCGCCAGCGCGCGGCCGGGACTCCCCTGGGCGATCGGCAACAGGCGGTCGATCTCGTCGTCGTCCAGCTTGTGGTGCCGGAGAACCGAGCGCACGTGCTCGTCATCGAGCGGCCGGAAGACGATTCGCTGGCATCGCGATCGCACCGTGGACAGCAGGGCGCCGGGGCTCTCGGTCACGAGGATCAAAAGAGCTCGCCCGGGGGGCTCTTCGAGCGTCTTGAGGAGAGCGTTCTGAGCGGCGATCGAGAGGCGATGGGCCTCGTCGATGATGACGATCTTCGCGTCGCCGCCGAAGCCGTGCATCTGCGCGAAGCGCTTGATGTCGCGCGCGGTGTCGACGCCGATCTCCTTCTTGCCTTCGCTCAAGCCGATGAGTCGGAGGTCCGGATGGGTGCGGGCCTCCACTTGACGGCATCGGTTGCAGTCGCCGCACGGCGGCGCTTCGCCTCGACACAGGATGCGCGTCGCGAAGTCGACCGCCAGGAGCGCCTTGCCGATGCCGGGAGCACCGGTGAAAAGCAGGGCGTGAGCGAGGCGATCGTCGCGAAAGGCGCGATCGAGCGCATTCCAGGTCGCCTCGTGGCCGATCGTCCGCATGGAGCAGACCCTCTCCCTCTCCCGGGCGGGTGTCAACCCGGTGTACGGCGCGATGCGCCGCCATCTCCGAGCACGAGGCGCAGTCCGTACTCGATCTGCTCGGCCGTGCAGGGCTTGGTGATGTAGTAGTCGGCACCGTCGCGATAGCCCTCGATCAGGTCGCGGTCGCGCTGGCGTGCCGTGAGCAGAATTACGGGGAGTCGCGCGAGGCGCGGCGTCTCGCGGATGCGCGACAAGACTTCGAGGCCGCTCATCTCGGGCATCATTACGTCGAGCAGAACGGCGTCGTAGTCCTCGGCGAGCATGGCGAGCGCGGTCCGACCGCTGTCGGCGAGGCGGACCTCGTATCCGCGTCGCGACAGGATGGCCTCGGTGAGCATTCGCGTGTCCTCTTCGTCGTCGACCAATAGGACCCGCGGGGCCGGGCGATCCGAGACGGCCATATCGGCCGGTTGTGTTGCGCCGGCCGAGTCGTGCAACTCGACGGGGCTCATGGCGCTTCGTCTCGCCAGCCGATCACCCGCGCGCGACGGTCGAGCAGGCCCGGGTGCATGGAGTCGATCGCGTTCAGCGCATCGAGATCGTAGTCGATGACGACGTGGCCATCGCAATCGAAGAGGCGCCCCGGCCTCGCTTGAACGACGCCACCTCGCACCGCCATCTCCGACCCGGTCGATACGCGGATGTCGCCAAGGACGATCAACAGTCCTTCGAAGGTCAGCACTCCGTCGATCGCGAGATCCCCTTCGACAAGCCAGACGCCCTCGCCGCCGGCGTCTGCGATGTCGGCCGAGCCGCGCGACAGCCAGATGCCGGGAGCAATCGCTCCACTCGGGTTCTCGGGCAGGGAGAGTGCGCTCTCACGGGCCCGGGAGATGAGATCGTCGAGGTCGTCCCAATCGCTCGGGTTCACCCCTCCAGTGATCTGAGCGCCGCTTGAAGAGAGCGCGCCTGCCAGGGCATCCGCGTGCGCCAGCGATGGTGTGGCGACGGCCGATACCTCGTCCGCCGCCGAGCCGGAGATCTCGAGAGTGCCGGATGGCGACAGCGTGGGGGTGTCGGCGGCGAGAAACAAAGCGGCAGGTAGGAACGGCCGATCCTCCCGCTCGATGGTCGTCACCAGGATCCGCCGTGCCCGATTGCGTCCCCGCGCCGTGGCGATCACGTCGATCCGCGTCTCCGAACGGGATCGCAGGCGGGCGTCGACGGCGAAAGAATCCGGCAGGGGCTGCGGCGGTGTGGCGCCGTCGAGAAACGGAAACGTGCCGCCGTCGGCCTGAGACAAGCGGGCGAAGCTCGGCTGGCGCGCCACGTCTGCGAGCGCCGCTGCCATCGCCGTCTCCGCCGCCACCAGAGCTTCAGCGCTCTCGGTCACCCGGTGGCTGACCAGAAAACTGATCACTGCCTGCTGTGATGCGATGGTGCCGATCAGCAGAAACAACGCTGTGGCGAGGATCGTCGAAATCAACGCGGCGCCCTGCTCCGATCCGACTTCGTACCGGATCACGGGCTGCTCCAACTCTGCCCGTTGCGCAAGCTGACGCGGACGCGATGCTCGGCGGTAATGGGTAGCTCGCCCGGAATCGGATGCGGGGCATCCAGAGACAGAGTGATCTCGATCCAGCGCACGGTAGCTCGTTGCCGCTCGTCGAGATCGCCGCCGGCAGCAGCCCCGGAGATCTCGTTGCCGTCGCCATCGAAGAAGCGGAACAGCTCCTGCTCGGCGACCAGATTGTCGACCATGGGCTGCGGTGCCGCGTCCCCCGCCTGTCGGCGGAGCTGGCGTGAGCTGCCGAAGAGCGCATAGGAGACGCGTTCGCCCGCCGAGGCGGTCTCGCCGTCGAGATCGAGATCGCGCGCCACGCGAATACGCGTCGGTGTCGCGTCGCGCAATCCGCGATCGGTCGCTGTCGCCAGCCCGTACCCACAGTCGCGGATGTCGCGCGCCATGATCTCCAGCGCGATGCGAGCGTTTTCGTCGAGGTCGTCTGCGACCTCGCGTACCCGCACGGCGTGCATCGCCGCGATCGAGGTGCTGTGCAGGATCGCTGCCAGGAGAGCGATGAACAGCGACGAGAGAAGCAGGTCGACCAGGCTCCAACCCGCCTGACGACTGCGCCGGCGAACGGCACCCCGAGGTTGGCTGGCGCGGATCACTGTGCACCCGGGTGGTGCCATGCGAGGCCTTCGAGTCGCACCTGGCCGGTGCCGGCGTCGAGCCATTGGACGGTCACTGCGAAGCGGTACAGGCCGGGCGTGCCGGGCACGGCCGTATGGCTCCATTGCCGGACGAAGTCGCCTTCCTCCGACGCAATCTCCCGGGCGCCTCCCCGTAGCTCCTCGACGATGCTCATCGCGTGCTGGGTCGCTTGCATCCGTCGCGCGCTCTGCGTGCGCGCTGCCGTCGCCCACACGAGACTTTGCGCGAGCGCCGTGGCGACGAGGCCCAGGAGTCCGGTGGCGACGAGAGCCTCCACGGTGCTCAGGCCGGCGGCCATCGTGCGGGCCGGGGTCATCGCGCCACCCGCACGCGTCCGGCCATGTCTACGACGATCCGCCGGCTACTCGTGTCCGGCCCTTCGATGGTGATGGTGCCGAACGACGCCGCGTTGCCGAGTGGCCGGAAGCGCACGGCCCCCCCGCGTGCCGTGCACTCGACGATCCGCACCGCGCCGGGTAGGCGGCGCGGCAACCCGTTAGCGGTGAAGGCTCCGTCATCGTCCTGCGACTCCGGGGTGTACGCTGCCGCGGCGGTGTCGAAGCGCAGGCCGTGCGTACGCGCTTCTGCGATCGCCGCGATGCGGGCCATGCGCAGGTCGAGAACAACCTGTCGCACCGCGCCGCTGAGGTGCCACTCGGCTTGCAGATCGCGGAACTCGAAAACTGCCACCCCGGCGAGTGCCGCGGCGACCGACATCGCGGCGACCAGCTCGACCAGCGTCACGCCCCGACCATCCATGACCGCTACAGTAGAGAGCGGTTGTATAGATGTCAAATAGCGGGCGAGTGCTGTTTAGTGGGGGGCGGTGTGAACGCCCACCTCGGACTCGGCCGTTTACGCAGTAGGACTAGAGTCGGGTGAGGCCCAAGTACCACTGCATGAGCGGCTCGCCGACGAACAGCGCCACGACTGCGCCGGCGGCGAGGAACGGTCCGAACGGGATCGCCATCTGTCTTCCTTCGCCGCGGCCGAGCATCAGCGCCAGTCCGAGCGCCGTGCCGGTCAGGGACGCGATCATGAGCGTGACGGGGATGGCGCGCCAGCCGAGAAATGCCCCGATCATGGCGAGCAACTTCACGTCTCCTCCGCCCATGCCCTCGCGTCCCGTGAGGCGGAAGTATCCTTCGGCGATCGCCCACAGGATGCCGCCGCCGATGAGAACGCCGAGTAGCGACTCCTTCCAGTCGGGATTGCCGGGAAGGAACGCGGCGACCAGACCGATGACGATTCCCGGCAGGCTGATGACGTCGGGAATGATCTGGTGATCCAGATCGATGAAGGTGATGACGATCAGCGCGCAGAGAAAGGCGAAGAACAGCAAGGCCTGAGGGACGGGACCAAAGAACGCGTACGTAGCTACTCCGGCCAATCCGGTCAGGATCTCGACGAACGGATAGCGCATCGAGATCGGCGTCTTGCACTGGCGACAGCGGCCTCGCAGGAGCGCGTAGCTGACGATCGGAACGTTGTCCCACGGCCGAATCGGCGCCTTGCAGTGCGGGCAGTGCGACGGCGGGAACGCGACCGACTCTTCGTTCGGAATCCTGTGGATGCAGACGTTGAGGAACGAGCCGATCATGGCCGCCAGTGTGAACACCAAAAACATCATCATGAGGCCTTTCGCGACTCCGAGGTCATCCGGATGGTGAAGCTCTCTGAACCAGTAGTCCTACCGCCGGTCGGAAGGCGGCGCTACGCGGAGAGAGACTTCGGCTCCTTCTTGTTGCCGCGTCGCGGCGTGGGACGTTTGTCGCTCGCTACCGCCATCTCCCGGAGCTTGGTAGTGGTCGCCGCCTCGATGCGCTCACTGCGCATCAGGGAGATCTGTTCGGACACCAGCCCCAGCATGAAGATGATCACGCCCGTAGAGAGCAGCAGTGCCGCCATGTTGGTGAAGCGGTGTTCGGTGATGAACGTGTAGAGGTAGTACAGCGATCCAGTCGCGAAGAACGCCAGGCTGACCGGCAGGAATACGCGGAACGGAGCGAACAGCGTCGCGATCTTGGTGAGGATCAGCAGAAACCGCGTGCCGTCCTGCCAGATTCGGATCTTGCTGACGCCGACCCGGCGCCGGATGTCGATCTCCTCGTAGCGCAGCGTCAGTCCGCTGCGCAGGTAGGCGAGGGTCAGAGTCGTCGGATAGGAGAAGGTGTTCGGCAGAATCTCCAGGTAACGCCGGACTTCGCTGGTGCGCATGGCTCGGAAGCCGCTGGTCAGATCGCGAATCGGGAACTCGCTCACGTACGTGGCGAGTCGGTTGTAGATCGTGTTGGCCAGCCAACGGTGCCATCCTGCCTGGCCGGAGGCGGGCCGCTCGCCGACCACCATGTTGTAGCGGAGCAGGTGGGCGGTCAGGCGCGGAACGTCCTTGGCCTGATGCTGGCCGTCGGCGTCCATCAGAACTACATACGAACGGCTCGCATTGCGCAGGCCGGTCTTCACCGCGGCGCCGTTGCCGATGTTGTAGGCGTGCGAGATGACGCGGGCTCCGAGTGCCGTCGCGACCGCGGCGGTATCATCCGTCGAACCGTCGTCGATCACCAGGATCTCGGCGCCGGGCACTTCTTCCGCGAGCGACCGGAGCAACGGCGCGATGGCCGCCGACTCGTTGAACGCGGGAATGATGACGCTGACGTCGCGGCTCGCGATCGCTTCCATGGAATCTCTCCCGTCGGGCTCAGATGATCTCGTACAGGCCGAACGACCCGTGGCTGTGCAGTAGGCGCAGATGGCGCGATGCGAAGGCCTGCCAGCGCGACAGCTCGGTATCCGTCAAATCTTCCTGCAGGTAGCGACCGAGCAACGGCGCGGAGGCTGCGATGTGGCTGATGCCGAGCTCGCGAAGCTCGTCGGAGATACCTTCGGCCGTTTGCGCGTCGCGCACCGCATCGCGCAGCGAAGTTCCCGAATAGTGGAAGTCATACGTGTATGGGCGACGCCAATAGTAACCCCGCTGCCCGAGGAAGGCGAGATACACTCTGGCGTGCGGCGCCAGGTTCTGATTCGCGAACTCCGACAGCGGGTACTCGGGTACGAAGCGGGTGATGTAATCCGACCGGCTCAGGTTTCCGCTCAGATACGATGTCGGCGACATCGTCCGCCAGTAGTCGGCGAAGTGCCAGAGGTTGAAGGCCAGCGCCGCCGCTCCGAGTGCCGGCAGCAGCACCCGCGCGTGCGGCATGGTGCGGCGCCAGTGGTCGATCAGCTCGGCCGTCAGAATCGCCAACGCCGCCACGGCGGCGATGGCGTAGCGGCTGCGGAAGGTAGTCAGAAAGAACACGAGCACGAGGACCGAGAGCGAAAACAGCCAGAGGTAGCGCGCGCGTTCGTTCCGCCGGCCGATCAGGGCGCCCAGGAAGCCGAAGAGGAGAAGGGGATTGAACGTGCCGTCGAAGCGCGCTGGATCGCCGTATCGACCCGTTACGAAGGCGCGAAATGGAGTCGTCAGAACCTCGATCCACGTCTCGTCGTAGAGAAAGCGCCGCTTGGTGAGGATGTCGATGGAGGTCGAACCGGGACGCGGCGGACCGCCGAATGTGCTGCGCATCAGGGGGAACACCGGATTTCCCGTTTCGAGGTAGTTGCGGAACAGCCACGGCACCAGTGGGAGCACGGCCGGTACGGCGAAGATCGCCAGGTTGCGCGCCAGTGACGACGCGTCGCGTCGCGGCGACAGCGCGATGGCTCCGATCGCCAGCAGAGGCACGGTCAGATAGCCGTTGTACTTGACCGAGGCGGCGCAGCCGGCGGCGAATCCAGCGAGCGCCAGCAGCGGAGTGCGATCCGTTTCCGACCAGCGCAGCAGCGCCACGAGGGCGACGGTGGTGAAGAAGAAGAGGCCGAGATCCACGTACGCGCTCGACGCCAGGTTTGCGAAAGTCGGCGTCGTGAGCAGCAGCACCGCCACAAAGGCGGCCACGCCGGCCGGCAGGTAGGAGGACAGATAGAGAACGATAATGCCGACGCTCGCCAGCCCGAAGAGCAGATGCAGATCCTTCGGTGCACTCTCGAGCCCGTGCGCCAGGAAAGGCGTGTAGAGCATCGTCAGTTGCATGGGAAAATAGGACTGCTCGGCGAAAGGCAGGCCGACCGCGCGACCCGCCGACAGGTACAGCTCGGGCAGAGCGAGATGATGCGTGAGCTCGTCGCGGGCGACAGGAGGTACCAGGTTGAGCACGAACAGAGCCGCGGTGAAGATGGCGGCCGTCGCGACGGCGGCAGCACCCGCCCGTGTGCGCATCGAGTCAGCGCACGCGGCCGCACAGATCACCGACAACAACAAAGCGACGGCGATCGGGAACAGCAGGCCGAATGCGGATGAGATGGCGTGCCCGTTCCAGGCGAGGAGGAAGTAGAGACTGCCGATGAGTCCGGCACCACCTCCGCACCACAGCGCCAGGTCGAGTCTTGCCGACTCGCCCGGCCGACTCATTTGAACTCTCGGCGCGAGAACAGCCCCGCTGCCACGAGCAGGAGCACAGAGCTGTACGCGGCTGCGTAGCCGACCAGGTACAGCAGATTTGCCGCCGAGATGGTGTCGCCGTGCACCAGGCGATCGCCGATGAGGAAGTAGTCGAGGCGCGGCAGGATCGCGTCGAGGATCTGCGTGATGACCTGCACGATCGTGCTCGAGCCCTGAGCGACGAAGTAGTCGAGATATTGGGTGGAGCGTCCGGCGATGAAACAGCCGATCGTGAACATGCCGGCCAGGGTTGGGGTGACCACCAGCGAAGAGAAGAACATCGCGAATGCGATGACGACCGTGATCTCGAGCAATGAGGCGAAGGCGACGACGAGAATCGCCGAGTCGAAGCGACCTTCCAGAAGCGTCAAGAACGCTCCGAGACCCAGCGCCATGCCGAGGATGACCGCCGAGAGGGTGAGCAGGAGGCCGAAGAACTTGCCGAGCAGGAACTGCCATCGCGCTACCGGTTTCGACAACGTGTTGAGGATGGTCTTCTTGCTGAGCTCCTGGTGCAATAGGTTGACGCCCAAGGTCACGGCAATGATCACGCCGAACAGGGAGATGCTCATCAAGCTGAAGTCCTTGATGTAGCGGGTCTGATCGCCGATCGACGCCGAGCCGAAGATGGCCGAGATGCCGACCATGAGGATGGCGAAGGCGATGATCGAGTACAGAACTCGATTGCGAATCGCCTCGCGGGTGGTGTTCAGAGCCAATGCCAGAATCTTGTTCATATTCGTCGCCGCCTCGAGAACTGAGATCCGAATCTTTCGCGTGGCTTCCTCGGCTACCGACCCACGTGGTGGAGGAATCGCTCTTCCAGCGAAGTGAAGCGCGGTGTGATGCTCTGGATGGAGCCGTGCTTTTCGCGGATCACATCGATCGCCCGATCGACCAGCTCTTGACCGGGCAAATGAACGATCTGGATGCCTTCGCGTTCGATGACGCTCACACCCTCCAATCGCTCGAGCGCGCCGCGCACCGTGCCATTCACCGAACGTACGGCGATCTCGAAATGATCGGCGTGAGCGTGGTCGGCGAGCTCGATCACCTCGCGCAACTGTCCTGACGTGAGGATGCCGACGCGCTCGCAGAGCGCTTCGGCGTCGGGGAGGATGTGCGACGAGAAGATCACGCTCGTGCCCTGATCGCGTATCTCGCGAATCAGCTCTCGCATCTGGCGCCGTCCGACCGGATCGAGCCCCGACATCGGCTCGTCGAGGACCAAGAGGCGAGGGCGGTTGAGGATCGCCTGCGCGACACCGACCCTTTGCATCAACCCCTTGGAGAGGGACCGCAGCGATGCGCGGCGTTTATGCCCCAAGCCGACGCGCTCGACGACCTCGTCGATGCGCTTGCGGCGATGGGCGCGTCCGATGCCGTATAGCGTCGCGAACAACTCCAGCGTTTCGTCCACGCTCAGGTACTCGTAGAAGTATGGATGCTCCGGCAGGAAGCCGATTCCTTCGCGCGCTGCCGCTGTCAGAGGGCGCCCGTCGAAGAGAATCGTGCCGGAGGTGGGGCGCAGGAAGCCGAGGATGAGTTTGAACGTCGTAGTCTTACCGGCCCCGTTCGGTCCGAGTAGGCCGAAGCACTCACCGCGTCGAATGCTGAACCCGAGTGAGCTCAGAACGCGCGTCGGCCGGAACGTCCAGTCGCTCCGGTAGTCCTTGCACAAGTCGTTTATCTCTAAGATGTTCTCCATCGCTGTACCCGTGTCGTCGATCAATCGCGTGTGATTACCGCTGCCGATCGTTTACTACTTTCCCAATAGGTCGGCGCCGCTATTTCCCTGCAATGCTCGTTCGCGAATCATGCTGGTGTGAGTGGTGCCCGGCTTCTTGCCGGTGCTGGATGCGACCTTCCCTTCCGCGTCGACTTCGAAGCGGCCGCCGAAGGGGTCGTGCGGAACCGCTTGGATGAATCCGGCGGCGACGAGCTCGTCGAGGGATGCGGGCGTGTGGCCCTTCGCGCTTCGATAGGCTGCGACCGCTTCCTCGAGCCGGCGGATTGCGGCCGCGGCTGCGGCCTCGGCCATATTGCGGTGCAGCACGTCGCGAACGCGTTGCGAGTCTACGTTCTGCTCGAGATCGCGCAGGAACTGCATGGTCGTGTCCGGGCCGGCGCTTTCCATCGTCAGAATCGCCGCCAGACGGGCGACTCCGGGATGCGCTCCGGGCAGTGCCGCGGCTCGCTGCAGGTGTGACGTGGCGCGCTCGTAGTCGTTCTTGAAGAAGAAGTAGTTGAAGCCCAGATAGTACGCGAGGCTCCACGAATCCGGGATTGCCTTCGTACCTTTCTCGAGCAGGCGGATCCCCTCGTCCGTCTGTCCTGCCTCCCATGGGAGGATGAGACCGGCGAAGCGATAGACGTGCTCGGCGCGCGGATCGAGGTCGGTCACCAGATCGCAGATGTGAGCCAGCCACGGGTAGGTCCGATCGCTGCGGTAATGTTTGCCGAAGTAATTGATTGCCCGGAACCAGAGAATGTCGGCGAGGACGTTGTGATAGCCGAGCGAGAGCGGGCGCAGCAGCTCGGCGCGTGGCAGGTACATCGGAGCTTCCGAGACCGTTCGCTCCTGATCTTGCACCGCCAGGCCTTCGCGCAACCGCCCGGTGAGACTCGCGAGCAAAACCAAGGCGATCACGAACGAAAGCAGCTTCAGGGCGTGCGTCGTCGAGATACTCGTCGAGGTCGTCGTCGTTGCGGTCGTCGTCACCGATGTCGTTGCCATCGCATTCTGCCCTTCGATCGCAAATTGTAGCCCGTCAGGATGACATGCGAAGTCGATTGTTTGTGATCGACGAAGATTCTGCGGTGCGTGGCCGAAAAAGAAAAAAAAGGGGAGGGCCCGAAAGCCCTCCCCCTCGACGATTGCGGTAAGCGATTACTGCATGCCGCCGGCGGCGCTGTCGTAGGCGTAGGACTCGCCCGATCCGCTGGTGGACGATGAGCTGCCGGTGAAGGTCGGCTCGGCGGGCGATCCACCAGCCGTCATCGTGACGGTGACCGTGTCCGACAGAGCGAAGCCCGGCAGGCTGGATACGCAAGCTGCATCTGCGCACGACACGTAGGCCAGGTTGGTCGCGAAGTAGGCCTCTTCCGACGTCGCGGCGTTGCGCAGGTCGGAGTTGGCGCGCGCATCGAAACCGCGCTGACGGTACTGAGCGAACTGCGGGATCGCGATCGCCGCGAGGATACCGATGATCGCGACGACTACGAGGAGCTCGATCAGCGTGAAACCCTTGTTCTTCCGAATCGTGATTGCCTTCATGTTGCCTCCTTGAGAGTGGTTTGTGGCCGAAGCCAGTTTGTTGGGCTGTTGTGGTCTTGCGTTGTTCGCGTCCGGCGCTCGCCATTTCTTCGGAGCAACGCCCGTGCCAAGCCGCGGAAAACAGATCGACTCTTGAAAAGGCGCCTAGTCGCTGGCTGACGGATCGCTGATATCGTCTTCGGAGTGACATTTTGTGGCGGGCATGGCGCGGCAACGTCACTTTCTCGACTATTGAACCGCTTCCGAGCCGGGGCCGATGTCGCCCAACCCGTACTTCTGCAGTCGATGACGAAGTGACCGGTAGTTGATCCCGAGAAGCTCGGCGGCCCTTTTCTTTACGCCACCGGCCTCGTTGAGGGCGCGCAGGAGGATGTTCTTCTCGTACTCGGCGAGATCGCGTTCGAGGTCCACATGCTCCCAACTCGCGCCACCGTGTTCGTAGGGGTCGTTCTCGCCGATCGTATGGCTGCTCGGCCGAGGCGAGCGGCCGATCGCGGAATCACGAGTACCGCGCGGCTCGTCCAGGGTCAGGTAGCCGGGCAGGTGATCGACGTCGGATGCTTCGCCGTCGCAGAGTGCGACTGCGTGCTCGACGATGTTCTCGAGCTCGCGCACGTTCCCCGGATAGTCGTAGTCGAGCAGCAGGTGGGCCGCTTCGGCCGAGAAGCGCGTCACCTGGCGGCCGTGCATGGTGGAGAACTGCTTGAGGAAATGCCGTACCAACAGCGGAATGTCCTCGGCGCGATCGCGCAGCGGTGGGGTTTCGATCTCGATGACGTTGAGCCGGTAGAAGAGATCCTCGCGAAACTTCCCCTCGCGGATCTGCTGCGGCAGGTTGCGGTTTGTCGCGGCAATGATTCGCACGTTCACGGCGACGGTCTTCTCGCTGCCGACGGGGCGAAAGGTGCGCTCCTGAAGTACGCGCAACAACTTCACCTGGAGGTGCAGCGGCAGCTCGCCGATCTCGTCGAGAAAAATGCTGCCGCCGTCCGCCATGCGGAAGGAGCCGATGCGGTCCGCGTCGGCGCCGGTGAACGCGCCCTTCACGTGTCCGAACAGCTCGCTTTCAATCAGGTTCTCCGGAATTGCGCCGCAGTTGATGGCGACGAAGTGTTTCTCGCGCCGCGGCCCCTGGGCGTGGATGGCGCGCGCCACTACTTCCTTCCCGGTGCCGCTCTCGCCGGTGATGAGAATGGTTGCATCGGAAGGGGCGATGCGCGCGATGAGCTTGCGCAGCGCGACGATTGCCGGGCTCTTGCCGTACAGGCCGTCGCTGCGCTCTGCAGTGTCGGCCGCGCCCTCGTCGGCGGGCTCGCACAGCTCGGCGACCGATTCGGCGGGAGGCGGATCGTCGTCGATCTCGCGCAAGGGGGTGACGTCCTGGAGAACGTAAAGCACGCCGATCGTATTGGCGAAGGTGTCGCGCAGCGGCGCCATGGAGCAGCGGAGATCGCGGACGTTCTCGCTGCCGGTCTCGTGCGCGAACTCGATGGGCTCCATGGCGCCTGGCGACTGCAAGAAACGCAGTCGCGCGCCTGCTGTCAGCTTGAGCGAAGGGAAGACGTCGCCGATGTCCTGCCCGCGCAGTGCCTCGGCCGCGGCATCGTCGAAGATTCCCTCGCCGGAGCGTTCGACCGCAAGAATCCTGCCTTCTGCATCGGTCGTGACCAAAGTGCTGCCAATCGCCTGGGCGAGGGTGTTCTTCAGGATCGCCATGCGATCGTGCTCGGCGCGCTTCTCCTCGAGCAACCTTTCCGCGTCATGGATCCGCTTGGTCAGGAAGCCGGACAGAAAGGCCGTCATGAAGAAGGTGAGGTTCGTCGTGACGATGCGCGCCACCAGGGCGGCGTCGAGCTTGGCCGGTGGAAGGCCGTGCGGTCGGATCTCGTCGACGACGCCGGTCGCGAAGAGAATGAGCAGCGTATCGTACAGAATCGTGGCGCCCGCCGCGGTGACAAAAGCTCCGTTGGAAAACAGCAGGACGGCGCCGTTTACGATTGCGAGGCTGTAGAGGAATGCGAATGGGCTATCGACGCCGCTGGTGAGATAGATGGCTCCCGTGATGAGGAGCAGGTCGATGCCGATCTGGACGTGGCTGAAGAGGGTCAGGTTGCGCACCCGATCGATCAGCAGCGCCGAGGCGAGTGTCACGGCATAGGTCAGACCGACGAAGTAGAGGAGGGAGTGAACCGGGACGGAGTACCCCTGCTCACCCCGACCCAGGTAGCCGATCGCCACTACCGCGAAGAAGCACGACAGAATCGCTACCCGCCCCAGCAGGAACCACTTGAGCTTGGCGCCCAGTTCTTCCCGACCCTCGATCTCGGCCCAGGGATTCAGCATGACTCACCCGATCACCGATCCGAGCTTGAAGATGGGCAGGTACATGGAGATCACCAGGCCGCCGATGATGACGCCAAGGAACAAGATCACCATGGGCTCCATCAGGGTCGTCAGGTTGGCGACCATGTTGTCGACCTCGTCCTCGTAGAACTCGGCGATCTTCTGCAGCATCGCATCGAGCGCCCCGGTCGATTCACCCACCGAGATCATCTGACAGACCATCGGCGGGAAGACCTTCGATTTCGTGAGAGGCTCGGAGATCGAGTTTCCTTCGCTGATGCTGGTGCGGGTCGCCAGAATGGCGCGCTCGACGATCTTGTTGCCGGACGTCTTGGCGGTGATCAGCAAGGCGTCGAGGATCGGCACGCCGGACGACACCAAGGTGCTCAGCGTGCGGCTGAACCGGGCGATCGCCGATTTCCTCAATAGGTCGCCGAAGATGGGAAACTGCAACGCCATCTGGTCCATGCGCAGGCGCCCGTTCTCGGTCTTGTAGATCTGCCGGATCGAGATCGCGATGGCGACCGCGACGGCGACGATGTACGGGAAGTAAGCGATGGTGAAGTTCGAGAGGTTGATTACGAACTGGGTCGGCGCCGGCAGGTCTTGTCCGAAGCTCGAGAACAACTCGGCGAACACGGGGATGACCCAGATCAGCAACACCGCGGTGACGCCTACCGCGACCGTGATGATGGTCGCCGGGTAGATCATGGCGCCCTTGATCTTCGCCTTCAGCTTCATCGACTTCTCGAGATAGGTCGACAGACGCGACAGAATCGTATCGAGAATACCGCCGACCTCGCCGGCGGCGATCATGTTCACGAACAGGTCGTCGAATTGCTTCGGGTGTTTCTTGAGCGCTTCGGTGAAGGTCGATCCAGACTCCACGTCTTCCTTCATCCGACGGATGATCTTGCGAAACGCTTTGTTGTCCGACTGCTCGGCGAGGATATCGAGGCACTGCACGATCGGCAGACCGGCGTCGATCATGGTGCCGAGCTGGCGCGTGAAGATGACGATGTCCTTCTGCTTCACGCCGTCCCCGAAGCCGGGGATCTTGATGTCGCGATCGAGTCCCTTGCCGCGTTCCTTGATCTTGTCCGGCAGTGGCTGGATGCGCTGCGAACGCAGGCGGGCCAGTACAGCATCCCTCGTCGGCGCTTCCATTTCGCCGCCGATCGTCTCGCCGCGCGGTGATACGCCCTGCCATCGATAAATCGCCATTCGTCTTGCTCCTAGCGTCTACGGGGACTCGTTTTCCGGATGCTCCTCGGCTCCGCGCTCACTCCGGACTTGGCTTTCGCGGACTCGACGGATTCGTGCATCTCGGCCTGTCTCCCTGCGCCGTGCCGCACCAGGGGCCCGGCATCCGAGGGATTCTCCGGGGATCACAAGCATTGGCTGTGCCAGAGCCAGGGGTATTCAGTTTCCAAGGAACGTGACCTGCGATGTGAGCTGAAGCCGATGCGGGAGCGGCACCTGCGGCGGGGCTGTTCAAGAATGTGTCGCCCGCCCCCGATCGATGGGCGTTACTATACAGTTAGACTAAACTGAAGTCAACGCTTAGAGGAGATGCTGTGGGTTCGGCCAAAGGCGGGTGGTTCACCCAGCATGGGCCGTAGCTCCTCGGGCTCGGTGGCATGGGCCACGGCCTCGTCGTAGGTGATGACACGGCGTGTGTAGAGGTCGACGAGAGATTGGCTCATGGTCTGCATCCCGAACCGCGACTGCCCGACCTGCATTTGCGAGTAGACCTGGTGGATCTTCGCCTCTCGGATGAGGTTCCGGATGGCGGGATTGGGGATCATTACCTCGAGGGCCAGCACGATGCCGCGCTCGTCCAGACGTGGGATGAGCTGCTGTGAGATCACTCCTTGCAGCGTCAGTGAAAGCTGCGCCCTGACCTGTGGCTGCTGCCTTTCCGGGAAGATATCGATGATGCGGTTGATGGTCTGTACGGCAGAATTGGTGTGCAGTGTGGACAGCACCAGGTGACCGGTTTCCGCCAGCGTGAGCGCGGCGCTGATGGTCTCGAGGTCGCGCATCTCGCCGATCAGGACGATGTCCGGGTCTTGCCGCAGGATGTGGCGCAACGCCTCGCTGAAGCTGTGGGTGTCGGAGTGCACCTCGCGCTGGTTGACGACGCAGCCGGCGTGCTCGTGGACGAACTCGATCGGATCCTCCAGCGTGACGATGTGTTGCCGTCGCTCGCGGTTGATCTTGTCGAGCATGGACGCGATGGTCGTCGACTTGCCGCTCCCGGTCGGCCCCGTCACCAGCACCAAGCCGCGCGGCAGTTTGGTGAGCTCCCCGGCCACGGGTGGAAGTCCGAGCTCCGAGAGCGACTTCGGAGCAAAAGGCACCCGGCGGAAAGCCGCCGCGACGCCTCCCTTCTGGCGAAACAGATTGCCGCGGAACCTGCAGAGGCCGCGGATGCCGAAGGAGAAGTCGAGCTCCAGGGTTTCCTCGAAGCGATGCCGCTGGCTCTCGGTGAGAATCGCGTAGCAGAGGCGCTTCGTTTCCCCAGCCGCCAGCGGCGGGAAGGGCAGAGGCCGCAGCTCGCCATTGACGCGCATGATGGGCGGGCTGTCGACGGTGATGTGAAGATCGGTGCCGCCCTTGTCGGACACCATGCGCAACAGGTCCTGCAGCGTGCGACCGCCGAGCGGATTGGCGGCCGTTTTCTCTTGGAGCTCGGACATCTGGAGGATGGAGTACGCGCCGTCCGACGCTGGCCGATCAATCGGCCATGGTCACGCGCAGCACTTCCTCCATCGTCGTGATGCCACTCGCCATCTTGGCCAACCCCGCCTGGCGCAGGGTCTGCATGCCGAGGCTGCACGCCTTTTGTTTGATCTCGTTCGAAGAGGCACCCGCGAGGATGAGATCGCGAATCTCTTCGTCGACCGGCATGACCTCGTAGAGAGCGACGCGACCTCGATAGCCGGAGCCGCCGCAGTTCGAGCAGCCGGCGCCGCGCGAGCACCGCGCCTCGGAGGCTTGCTCGCGAGTCATCCCCAACTCGACAAGCGCCGAGAGGGGAATCTCGGCCGGCTCTTTGCAGAGCTCGCACGTCAGTCGAGCCAGGCGTTGGGCCAGAACGAGATTGACGGACGATGCGACCAGGAATGGCTCGACACCCATGTTGAGCATTCGGTTGATCGTCGACGGCGCGTCGTTGGTGTGGAGAGTGCTCAGCACCAGATGTCCGGTGAGTGCCGCCTTGATGGCGATCTCGGCGGTCTCGAAGTCGCGGATCTCGCCGACCATGATGATGTCGGGATCCTGCCGCAGGAAGGAGCGCAGGGCGTTGGCGAAGTTGAGACCGATGTCCTCGTTGATCTGCACCTGGTTGATGCCGACGAGGTTGTACTCGACAGGGTCCTCGGAGGTGGAGATGTTCGAGGTCACCTTGTTGAGCTCGGCCAGTGCCGAATAGAGCGTCGTTGTCTTGCCGCTTCCGGTCGGTCCGGTGACGAGCACCATCCCGAACGGCTTGTAGATCGAGTCACGGAAGTCCTTGAGCGAGGACTCGTCGAACCCGAGCTTGGTCATGTCGAGCTGGAGGTTCGACTTGTCCAGCAAGCGAAGGACGATCTTCTCGCCGAAGATCGTCGGCAGCACGGAAACGCGAAAATCCATGTCCTGGCCGGGGCCGAACTTGAGCTTGATGCGACCGTCCTGCGGGAGCCGCCGCTCGGCGATGTCCAGAGCCGCCATGACTTTGATGCGCGAGGTGATGGCGTTCTTGAGCTTGAGCGGCGGCTTCATGATGTCCTCGAGCACGCCGTCGACGCGGAAGCGGACGCGGAACATCTTCTCGAACGGCTCGAGGTGCACGTCCGAGGCATGGCGCTTGATGGCGCTGGTCAGGATCGCGTTGACCAGACGCACCACTGGTGCGTCCTCGGTAGCGCGCTCGAGCTCTCGGACATCGACTTCGTCGGCGTCCTGCACCAGCTCGACGTCGGTACCCCCGACCTCGGCCAGCACGTCCTGATAGTCACTGCCCTGATCGTAGAAGTCCTGGATCGCTTGCTTCACGGACGCCGTGCTGGCGACCGCCACCTTGATGTCGTAGCCGGTGAGGAACTTTACTTCGTTGATGGCGCCCAGATTGGACGGGTCCGACATCGCCAAGGTGAGAGTCGAACCAGCGAGGCTGATCGGCACCAGGTGATGGCGCATCGCGATCAGCGGCGGCACCAGCCGTGCGATCTCGGTCGGGACTTCCATCACCGCCGGATCGACGAGAGGCAACCGGTACTCGCGCTGCAGGAAGGCCGTCAGGTCTGCGTCGTTGAGCACACCCTCCTTCACCAGGACGGTGCACAAAGGGTCCTTTTCTTCATCGGCTCGACGGACCGCACGATCGAGTTGATCGCCCGATATCAACCCGCGTTTGACCAGTTGTTCGCCAAGGCGACTGCTCATAAACCGCTTACCTGCCCTGCTAGTTAGCGGCGAGGCTACCCGCGGTTTTTTAGGCTGTCAATTCAATATTTCTTGTAGAATGCCATGCGCATTGCATGGAGGGGTGCGCGACGTCCCGTCCACAGAGTCAGCGCTCGCGCGCCCTGTTGAATGAGCATCTCGCCGCCGTCGGTATGAGGGCGGCGTCCGCTTTGCGCTATGCGCAGGAACTCCGTACGGCGACCGTAGGCCGTATCGTAGAACAGGCAACGGGCCGCGCTGGCGGCGATCGCCAGCGGCGGGAAGGGCTCGCCGCCCCATCCGAGCGACGTCGCATTGACGACCAGGGCTGCGCCGTCGAAGGTGTCGTCGTGCGCCAATTCTGTCAGCGGCGCAATGCGTACCGTTGGTGCGGCGTTACCCAGCTGTTCGATCAACCGATTTGCTCGGGACGGTGTTCGATTGGCGAGCAGTACTTCGCCGACGCCGAGCTGTCCCAAGCCGTAGAGTACTGCGCGCGCCGCGCCGCCGGCGCCGATGACGACGACTCGCTTGCCGCGCAAGCGCAGGCGTCGAGAGCGCAGCGATTGAACGAAGCCGAAGACGTCCGTGTTGTCGCCGTGCAGATGACCGTTGCGGTTGATCACCGTGTTCACGGCCCCGACCGTCGCGGCGAGGTCGCTGAGCGAGTCGAGATGTCGCAGGATCTTCTCCTTGTGCGGCACCGTGACGTTGACGCCGATGAGATCGAGGGCGCGGATGGCCCGCGTCGCCGCCGCGAGGTCCGCGGGCCGCACCCGAAAGGGCACATAGCGAAGGTCGAGGCCGAGCGCTGCGAACGCGGCATTGTGCATGGCCGGCGATCTGCTGTGGTCGACCGGGTCGCCGAAGATTCCGACCAGCCGCGTGTGTCCGGAGATCGGAGCGCGCGAACCGGGCCTGCTCACGAATCGGGATGTACGCCGAGTGCGGCGTGGGCCGCGGCCAACCTGGCGACCGGCACGCGGTAGGGCGAGCACGATACGTAGGTCAGGCCGATGTGGTGGCAAAACATCACCGAGTCGGGATCGCCGCCGTGCTCGCCGCAGATGCCGAGCTTGATCTCCGGCCGGGTGCTGCGGCCGCGCTCGACGGCGAGGGCGACGAGCTGACCGACACCGGCGCGATCAATCGAGACGAACGGATCCTGCGGCATGACGCCGCGTTTGATGTAGGCCGGCAGGAAGCGCGCCGAGTCGTCGCGGCTGAGCCCGAAAGTGGTTTGGGTCAGATCGTTGGTCCCGAAAGAGAAAAACTCCGCTTGGGTGGCGATCTCGTCGGCGATGAGGGCGGCGCGCGGCAATTCGATCATCGTGCCGATTGGTGCCGTCAGCTTCATGCCGTACGCGGCCGCCGTGGCGGCGAGCACCTCGAGCGCTTCGCCGCGCAGGATCTCGAGCTCGCGGACGAGGCCGACCAGCGGAATCATGATCTCCGGGTGAACGGCGATCCCTTCGCGTCGGAGCTCGCAAGTCGCTTCGCCGATCGCCCGCACCTGCATCTGGTAGATCTCCGGATACGAGATGCCGAGTCGACAGCCTCGATGGCCGAGCATCGGATTGAGCTCCGCAAGGTCGTCGCGCGCTTCGGCGAGGCGCCGAGCGTCGACGCCGATCTTCTCGGCCAGCTCGCGGATTTCGTCGTCGCCGGCCGGCAGGAATTCGTGCAGAGGCGGATCGAGTAGCCGGATGGTGACGGGGAGGTCTCGCATGGTGCGTAGAATTTCGAGAAAGTCCCGCTTCTGCATCGGCAGCAGTTTGGCGAGCGCTCGCTCACGGCCGGCGCGGTCCGTGGCGAGAATCATCTCGCGCACTGCATCGATGCGATCGCCGTCGAAGAACATGTGCTCGGTGCGACAGAGGCCGATGCCCTCGGCGCCGAACGTACGCGCGACCTCGGCGTCGTGCGGTGTGTCGGCGTTGGCCCGGACGCGCAACGTGCGGAAGCCGTCCGCCCACTTCATGAAGCGGCCGAAGTCGCCGCTCAACTCCGGAGTCGTGGTAGCGACCGTGCCGAGGTAGATCTCGCCGTTCGAACCGTCGAGCGTGATCCAGTCGCCAGCGCGGATCGTATGCTCGCCGATTCGCGCCCGTTGCGCTGCGAAATCGACGTGCAACTCGCTGCAGCCGGATACGCAGCACTTCCCCATGCCGCGTGCGACCACGGCGGCGTGCGAGGTCATGCCGCCACGCGCCGTGAGGATGCCCTGGGCGACGTTCATTCCATGGATGTCTTCGGGCGAGGTTTCGGTTCGCACGAGGATGACGCGCCGACCCTGCTCCACGGCCCGCACCGCCTGATCGGCGGAGAACACGACTTCGCCGGAAACCGCGCCGGGCGATGCGGGAAGGCCCTTGCCAGTCGCCGGCGGTCGCGCAGCTGGGTCGATCTGCGGATGCAGAAGCTGATCGAGCTGTGCCGGCGCAACGCGCAGGACAGCCGTCCGCTTGTCGATGAGTCTCTCGCCCACCATGTCGACAGCGATCTTGACGGCGGCGGCGGCGGTGCGTTTGCCGTTGCGAGTCTGCAGCATCCAGAGCTTGCCGCGCTCGACGGTGAACTCGAGATCCTGCATGTCGCGGTAGTGCTTCTCGAGACCGCGAGCGATCTCCGCCAACTCGCGAAAGCACACCGGCATGGCCTCCTCGAGTGAGGGTGACCGCCGGGCATCGTCCTGGCCCGCCGTCTGGGCGCGGTCGATCGATGCGGCGCGAGTGATCTGCTGCGGCGTGCGGATACCGGCGACGACATCTTCGCCCTGGGCGTTGACCAGGAACTCTCCGAACAAGCCTTTCTCGCCGGTCGAAGGGCTGCGAGTGAAGGCGACGCCGGTTGCGCAATCGTCGCCGAGGTTGCCGAACACCATCGCCTGCACGTTGACCGCGGTACCCCAGTCGTCGGGGATGCGGTTGAGGCGCCGATAGGTGAGGGCACGGGCATTGTCCCACGAGCCGAAGACGGCGGCGATCGCCGCCCAGAGTTGTTCGTGCGCATCGTCAGGAAAGCCGACTCCGAGTCGTTGCCGGATCAACTGCTTGAAGTCCGCCGCAAGTGTTCTCAGGTCCTCCGCTTGGAGCTCGGTGTCGAGATCGACGCCCCGCTCTCTCTTGCGGTCGTTGATGATCTCCTCGAAGGGATCGCTCTCGTCGTCGCCGGCCCTCAAACCGAGCACCACGTCGCCGAACATCTGGACGAACCGCCGGTAGCAGTCCCATCCGAAACGCGCGCTGCCGGACTCGGCGATCAGGGCTTCGACGGTCGACTCATTGAGGCCGAGGTTCAGCACCGTGTCCATCATGCCCGGCATAGATGCTCGGGAGCCTGAGCGCACCGACACCAGAAGCGGCTTCTCGCGGCCACCGAAACTGCGGCCGAGGGCACTCTCCATGCGCTTCAGGCCCTCCGCCACCTGGGCGCGCAGCGCCTGCGGGTAGCGGCCGCCGTTCTGCCGGAAGTAGGTGCAGACGTCGGTCGTGATTGTGAAGCCGGGTGGTACGGGAACGCCGAGATCGGCCATCTCGGCCAGGTTGGCGCCCTTGCCCCCCAACGTGTTTTTCATGTCGGCGCGCCCTTCGGCGCCGCCGTCGCCGAACGAATAAACCAGCTTGTCGCGCACGCGGCCGCGCTGAGGAGCGGAACCGCGGGTGGATGGCGCGGTGCGTTTCGAGCTCCGTGCGCCCATCCGGTTCCTACCTCTTCCAGGGCTTGGAGAGGCGACTCGTCAGCTCGGGTACGAGAGCGGCGATAGGCAGTCGCTCTTGCTGCATCGAATCGCGGTCGCGCAGCGTGACGGTGTCGTCGGTTGCGGTTTGATGATCGATGGTGAGACCGAAAGGCGTTCCGATCTCGTCCTGGCGACGGTAGCGGCGGCCGATCGAGCCCGCCTGATCGTAGTCGACCGTGAAATGGCGGCGCAGCTCGGCCGCGATCTTCTCCGCGCGCTCCGGTTGCCCCTCTTTTTTCATCAAAGGGAATACCGCGACCTTGATCGGCGAAAGCGCCGGGTGAAAGCGCAGAACGGCGCGCGACTCGCCTTCGGCCTCGTCTTCGTCGAATGCGTCGACCAGGAATGCAAGAGTGGCGCGATCGGCTCCGGCCGCCGGCTCGATGACGTACGGGTAGTAGCGTTCCCGCGACGCCTCATCGAAGAAGCGGAGGTCCTTGCCGCTGTACTCGGAGTGCCGGCGCAGGTCGAAGTCGGTGCGGTTGGCGATACCCTCGAGCTCCGACCATCCGATTGGAAACTTGTACTCGACGTCGACGCAGGCCTTTGCGTAGTGGGCGAGCTCATCCTCGTCATGGGGGCGCAAGCGGAGATTCTCATCTCGGATACCGAGACCGCGATACCATTCGAGGCGCGCTTTAGACCAGTACTCGTACCAGGTCTCGTCTTCTCCGGGTTTGACGAAGAACTCCATCTCCATCTGCTCGAACTCACGCGTGCGAAACAGGAAGTTGCCCGGTGTGATCTCGTTGCGGAACGACTTGCCCATCTGCGCAATGCCAAATGGGATCTTCTGCCGTGACGTGGTGAGGACGTTCTGGAAATTGACGAAGATCCCCTGTGCAGTCTCCGGTCGCATGTAAACGGTGCTGGCCGATTCCTCGACCGGCCCCATGAAGGTCTTGAACATGAGGTTGAACTGGCGCGCTTCGGTGAGGTCGCAGTCGTCGTGCTCGCCCGGACGTTTGCTGGGCTTCTTGGCGCATTGCGCCTGCTCCATCTGATCGGCACGGAAGCGCGCCTTGCAGGTACGACAATCGATCAGCGGATCGGTGAAGCCTTCGAGATGCCCGGAAGCCTCCCAGACGCGTGGGTGCATGAGAATCGAACAGTCGATTCCTTCGATATCGTCGCGCGATTCGACCATCGAGCGCCACCAGGCGTCTTTGACGTTGCGCTTCAGAGCGATTCCGAGCGGCCCGTAGTCCCAGCAGCTCGAGAGGCCGCCGTAGATCTCGCTCGATTGAAAGGTGAAGCCGCGCCGTTTGGCGAGGTTGACGATCTTGTCCATGGTGACTTCGGTCATTGACGCTCGCTTCGCTCCGCGTGATTCGTCCGGCGGACCGGCCGCTGGTTGGCTTTCCGGCGCCCTTGATCCGCAGGTCTTTAGAGAATCGGAACGGCTAGCACGCACCCGTCGCGGCGCGCAATCGCCGCAACGCGGCGCGATCGCGTCAGGACTGCTTGTGCGCGAGTTGCTCGATGAGGCGCAGAGATTTCAACGGACGGATCAGGTGGAGGGACAGGAGATAGCCGATCAATCGGGCTGCGTCTTCGCGTCCCGCATCGAAGGGTTCAACGCGACAGCGCTCGAGGGGCCATTCGCGCAATGCCCGCAGGCGCGCCACCAGCGGCGACGAGACGACAAAGTCGCCGATGTCGGTGGCGGTCGACCTTGCGGCCGAGGCGCAGCGCCGGCACCAGAAGACACCCTGCAGGGGGCCGAAATGCGGGTCGCCGTCGACCGCCAGCGGGCCCTGGCAGCGAGAGCACTCGTGCAGAGGAGGGGCGAATCCCGACCGTTCCAGGAGTTTGAGCTCGTAGGCGCGCAGAAAGGACGCAGTCGCCGGTCCCGACTCGAGCGAGAGCAGGGCTTCCTCGAGTAGATCGTAGGTCTCGGGCACGGGATTCCAGTCGATCGTCATCTGTTCCGCGAGCTCGGCGAGATACGCTCCATAGGCGAGACGTTCCGGTTCCATGAGGGACGAGTTGGGACCGAGCAGCTCGCAGCTCTCGAGAAACGCCAGATTGGCCTCCGAGCGCTGGCGAAAGTAAACGCGGACGCGCGCCAAAAGCTCGAGCGAGTTTGGAAAACGGCGGCGCGAGTTCCTCGCCCCCTTGCCGATACCGGTGATCTTGCCGAAGTCGCGGGTGAGGAAGGTGACGATCTTGTCGCTCTCCCCATACGCTCTCCAGCGCAGGACTACCGCTTGACTGGACCGCGTTTCCACTGCCGATTCGCCTGTTTCCTTGACAACCCGTTAGCGCGTCCTTAGCTTGCCGCCCGCTTTACAACCGCCCCGTCACGCACCGCCAAACTACCGAATTTCAAGGAGATGATGAAGCCCGAGCGCGAAAAAGAAATGCCGTTTGGCGCACAGCCCATCGGCTCGGGCGCGGAAGGCGACGAGGCCCTGGAGTCGGATGTCGAGGGCATCGGAGGCGTCGACAATGCGATCGACGAACTTCGCCGTCAGCTCGAATTGGCGACCGACGCGGCGGCGGCGAGCGAGGATCGCTATCTTCGCGAGCGTGCCGATCTGGAGAATTTCAAGAAGCGCTCGCAGCGCGAGCGGCTCGAGGCGCTTCGGTACGCTACTGAGCCGTTGGTCCGCGATGTGATCCAGGTCGTCGACAATCTGGAGCGTGCTCTCGCGCACGCACGGGCCACCGGCGACGCCAGTTCTGTCGTTGCAGGTGTGGAATTGGTTCTCAAAGGAGCGCTGGAGACCCTGCAGCGTCATGGGGTGGAGAAAATCGAGACTACGACTGGCGAGGTGTTCGATCCGTCGCGGCACGAGGCCCTGACGCAGGTCGCGGATGCCTCGCTCGAGGCCAACCGGGTCGTGCAGCAGTTCCTGCCCGGGTATCGCTTGCACGATCGCTTGCTGCGGGCGGCTCAAGTGAGCGTGTCGTCCGCATCCGGGCAGGGGTAAATCGATAGATTCGCTAAGTGCCACGGGTCCCCAATGCCCGGGCACCGAAGGAGATGACATGGGAAAAGTGATCGGAATCGATCTGGGAACGACGAACTCGTGTGTCGCCGTCATGGAAGGCGGCGAGCCGATCGTGATCGCCAACTCCGAGGGCAGTCGCACTACCCCGTCGGTAGTGGCGTTTTCCGAGTCCGGCGAGCGATTGGTCGGACAAATTGCCCGCAGACAAGCGGTCACCAATCCGGAGAACACGATCTACGCCGTGAAGCGTTTGATCGGCCGCCGGTACGACGACGGCGAGGTCAAGAAGGCGCGGGAACTGGCTCCGTACAAGATCGCCGAGGCCGACAACGGCGCCGCGTGGGTCGAGTCGCGGGGCAAGAAATACAGCCCGCAGGAGATCTCCGCATTCACGCTGCAAAAGATGAAGCAGACGGCGGAGGACTATCTCGGCGAGAAGGTGACGGAGGCGGTGATCACGGTTCCCGCCTACTTCAACGACAGCCAGCGCCAAGCCACCAAGGACGCGGGGCGCATCGCCGGCCTCGACGTTCTGCGCATCATCAACGAACCGACCGCCGCCTCGCTCGCCTACGGGCTCGACAAGAAAAAGGACGAGAAGATCGCCGTCTTCGACCTCGGCGGCGGGACCTTCGACGTGTCCATCCTCGAGTTGGGCGACGGCGTGTTCGAGGTGAAGTCGACCAACGGCGACACCTACCTCGGAGGCGAGGACTTCGATCAGAAGGTGATCGACTATCTCGCCGCCGAGTTCCGAAAGGACCAGGGCATCGATCTGCGCCAGGATCGCATGGCGTTGCAGCGTCTCAAGGAGGCTGCCGAAAAGGCCAAGTGCGAGCTGTCGACGGTTTCGGAGACGGATATCAATCTGCCCTTCATCACCGCCGACCAGAGTGGTCCGAAGCATCTGACCATGAAGCTTTCGCGCGCCAAGCTGGAGGCGCTGTGCGGTGACCTGCTCGATCGCCTCGATGCGCCGTGCAAGACCGCTTTGCGCGACGCCGGCTTGTCGGCGAGCGACGTCGACGAAGTGATTCTGGTCGGCGGCATGACTCGCATGCCGGCGGTACAGGAGCGCGTCCGCAAGATCTTCGGCAAAGAGCCGAGCAAGGGCGTCAATCCCGACGAAGTGGTCGCGATCGGTGCCGCCATCCAAGGCGGAGTTCTAAAGGGCGACGTCAAGGACGTGCTGTTGCTCGACGTAACGCCGCTGTCGCTCGGCATCGAAACGCAGGGCGGTGTGTTCACCAAGCTGATCGAGAAGAACACCACGATCCCCACCAAGAAGAGCCAGATCTTCTCGACCGCGGCGGACAGTCAGACCGCGGTGACGATCAGTGTCTACCAGGGCGAACGCGAGATGGCCTCGGGTAACAAGCTGCTCGGCCAGTTCAACCTCGAGGGTATTCCGCCGGCGCCGCGCGGCGTGCCGCAGATCGAGGTGACCTTCGATATCGACGCCAACGGCATCGTGCACGTCAACGCCAAGGACAAGGGCACCCAGAAGGAGCAGTCGATTCGCATTACCGCCTCGAGCGGCCTCAGCGAGGACGAGATCAAGAAGATGGTCCGCGACGCCGAGGAGCACGCCGAGGAGGATCGCAAGCGGCGCGAGGCGGTCGAGTCGAAGAATCGACTCGATTCTCTCATCCACCAGACCGAGAAGCACCTCGGTGAGCACGGTGGCGACCTCGATGCTGCTGACAAGGGCTCGATTGAGTCCGCCCTGCAGGAGGCGAAGAAGGTGCTCGAGTCGGACGACGAGAAGGCACTGAAATCGGCGTTCGACAACCTCACCCAGGTACAACACAAGCTGGCGGAGAAGATGTACGCGAAGGCGGCGCAGTCGGGGCCGCAGGACGGCGGCAACGCATCCGGCAAGGCGAGCGACGATCGCGACGACGACGTCGTCGACGCGGACTTCGAGGAAGTAAAGGAGTAGCGGGCTACTCCTCAGACTCGATGAGTGAATGAGCCCCCGTCGCGCTTTGCGCGACGGGGGCTTTCGCGCAATTGAAGGTTCTAGCGCGGGCAGTCCGGAGATTTCGCAGGGCGACTCCGGCCATGGATCCAAACGAGAGACGGTGAATCGGTGGCGGCCAAGAAGGACTACTACGAAGTGCTCGGTGTCGATCGCGGCGCCAGCGGTGACGAAATCAAGAAGGCGTATCGCAAGGTAGCCCTCAAGTATCATCCCGACCGCAATCAGGGGGATAAGCGCGCCGAGGAGCGGTTCAAGGAAGCATCGGAGGCCTATCGGGTACTTTCCGATGCGGAGCGGCGTGCCCAGTACGACCGCTTCGGCCATGCGGCCTTCGAGCAGGCGGGAGGTTTCGATTTCAATGCCGCCGGTTTCGAGGACATCTTCGGCGATATCTTCGGTGACTTCTTCGGCGGCGGTCGGGGCCGAAGTCGTGCCAGCCGCGGCGACGATCTTCGATATGACCTCGAGGTCGACTTCGATGAGGCGATCTTCGGCGTCGAGAAGACGATTCGCATCCCGCGCACCGCAGGCTGTGAGGCTTGCGACGGCCAGGGAACGCGCGGTGGCGCAGCGCGCGAAACCTGTCTGGCCTGTGCGGGAGCGGGCCAGATGCGCTATCAGCAAGGTCTCTTCAGCGTCGCCCGGACCTGTTCCGAGTGTCAGGGCGCCGGCACTGTGGTTCGCGATCCGTGTCCCGAATGCGGGGGCGCCGGTGCGGTTCGCAAGCAACAATCCCTCAGCGTCAAGATCCCGGCCGGCGTCGACAACGAGTCGCGACTGAAGCTACGTGGCGAGGGGGAATCGGGACGGCGCGGCGGACCGCCGGGAGATCTCTATGTTGTCATCCATGTTCGCGAGCATCCCATCTTCCGCCGACAAGGGGCCGACGTCCTTTGCGATATCCCGATCGGAATGGTTCAGGCCGCGCTCGGAACGGAGATCGAGATTCCCACTCCGCATGGATTGATCAAGATGAAGATTCCCGCCGGCACCCAGTCGGGCAAGGTCTTCAGGTTGAAGGGCAAGGGATCGCCGGATCTGCGCGGGTACGGCAACGGCGACATGCTGGCGCGGGTGGCGGTGGAGATTCCGCAGAAGCTGACGCGCAAGCAGAAGGAGCTGCTGCAGGAGTTCGCCGAGATCTCCGGCGAAGACGTGCACCCACAGTCGAAGGGCTTTTTCGACAAGGTCAAAGAGATGTTCAACTGACCGGGCGCCGGCACCGATCGCATCTCGCGCTTGCCGTATTTGGCTTTGCACGAGGTGGGTGCCTGGGTTATCACGGCGAGAACGTCGCGGTGAGCGAGGTGGAGGGCACGGAGAGATGATGACGTTTCGCAACCAGACGAGTTCGCTTCCCGGAATCGTCGCAGCATTGATTCTGGTGCTCCTCGCAGGATGCTCGTCGCGCCTCCCTCTGGAACGGGCACCGCTGCCGTTTCGACAGGCGGAGGACTCCTTCAAGCTCGGCCACTACGAAAGGGCGGCGCACGGCTACAGGATCTACATCGACTCAGGCGAGGTGCCCGAGCTCATTCCGCGCGCGTACTTCAAGCTGGCTCGTTCGGAGTTCCGGCTCGGCAACTACGATCGCTGCATCGCTACCCTCGACGAGCTCGAGCGGCGCTATCCCGACGAAGACTGGCGGCAGGTGGCCGAGCTGCGCGCCGATGCCGAGTACTCGCGCGGCAATCCGGTCAGCGCCATTCTCAGCTGGGAGCGCGCCCTCGAGAAGGCGGACGCATCGCGGAAGAAACTCCTGCGGCAGCGCATCTCCGATGCGGCGGCGAAGCTCGACGAGGAAACGGCGGCGCGAGCGCGCTCGATCGTGACTCGCGACGATACGCGCGCCCTCATCGACGCGGCGAGGGGTGGCGCCCCCGTCGAACAGCGACCGACCGCTGTTGCTGGCTTGAAGCGGACGCCGGCGCCGGCAGCGAAAACGGCGGCGACTCCAGCGGTCGTGCTGCCCGGCCAGTTTCCGGTTGGATCGGCGAAGGTCGCTGCACTGCTGCCCCTATCCGGTCAGTACGAAGCGTACGGCAAGCGCTCGCTGGCCGGCATCGAGTTGGCGCTCGAAGGATCGGGTATCGCTCTGCTGGTGCGCGACAGCGGCGGTGAGGCGCATCTCGCGCGTGCTGCCCTGGACGAGATCGCCAAGATGCCCGAGGTCGTGGCAGTGATCGGTCCCCTGCGTTCGAAGATCGCCGAGTCGGTGAGCCCGCGCGCCGAGCGAGCCCGCCTGCCGCTCTTCTCGCTCGGCCAGAACAAAACCATGACCGGCCGCTACGTGCTGCAGACGGCGATGACGCACGAGATGCAGGCCAAGTGTCTGGTCGATTACGCGACGCAAACCGCCGGAATGCGCCGCTTCGGGGTGATGTACCCGCGCGACCCGTACGGAGACACGCTGGCGGCATCGTTTGAAGCCGAGGCCAAGCGCCGCGGTGCAAGCGTCGTCGGTGCCTTGGCCTACGAACCGGGTGCCGAAGACTTTTCGGTCGAGCTCTTGAGCCTCAAGCGTTGGGTCGATGGCGACAGAATCGACGCTGTTTTCATCCCCGACTTCGCTGCCACCGCGGGCGTTCTCTCGCAGACGTTGCGCCAGGCGCGCCCCCAGGTCGGCTTGTTGGGTGGCAACGGGTGGAACGATCCGGGAGCTCTCGGTGCCGTCGCCGACAGCATCGATGGCGCCGTGTTCATCGACGGTTTCTTCATCGGCAGCCAGCGGCCGGCGACGCAGCGCTTCGTCAATGCGTACCGAGCGTCGCGCGGCGGTGAGCCCGGAATTCTCGAGGCGCAGGCGTACGACGCCGCTTCGGTCGTGCGGCAAGTCCTGTCGGCCAGCCCGTCGACGTCGCGCGACGCGTTGATCAACGGCGTGCGCGGGCTGGGAGCGTTCGAAGGTGCATCGGGAACGTTGACGTTCGGCGACGGCGAAGTCGATCGCGATTTGTTCGTTCTCAAGCTGGAAGGCCGGCGGATCCGCGAAGTGAATCCGGGCGAACCTGCGTCCTCACCTGTGTACTCGATCGGGCCGTCTTCCGATGTGGTCGGGGAGCCGGGGCTGGCGCCGCTGCCCTGAGGCGAGGAGATGTCGGCGCTCTCTCCGAGCCGAGCCCGGCTGCTGGCCCGATGAAGCGCCGCCGCGCGGCGAGCTTGGGTGCCCTTGGAGAGAACGAGATCCTCGCCAGGATCGCGCCCGGCGTCGCTCTACCGGTCGATGTCGCCGTGGGGCCCGGTGACGACTGCGCTCATCTCCGGCTGCGCGGTCGCGACTGGGTCTGGACGACGGATGCACTCATCGAGGGCACGCACTTCGAGCGCGATTGGATGACGCCGTACCAACTCGGCCGGCGCGCCTACCTGGTCAACGCCAGCGACATCGCCGCCATGGCCGGCCGGCCGCGTTTTGCTCTCGTCGCGCTGAGCGCACCCGCCGATCTCGCCGGGCGCGATGTCGCGGCGCTGCAGCGCGGCATCTCCGCTGCAGCGGCGCGCGACGGTGCGGTGATCGTGGGAGGCAACCTATCGCGCGGCCGCGAGCTCGCGGTGACGATCTCGCTGCTCGGCGAAGCGCCGCGCCGCCCACCTTTGCGCTCCGGCGCGCGAGCCGGCGACGGTGTGTACGTGAGCGGGGCGCTCGGCGACGCGGCGCTCGGGGTGCGTCTGTTGCGCGGCGATGCGCGTGCTCGCGGCGCGGCGGTGCGGCGCTTTCGCGAACCGCCGTGGCGGGTTGCGACGGCCCAGGCATTGGCGCGCACCGGCCTGATCACGGCGATGATCGATCTCAGCGATGGGCTCCTCGAAGATCTCGCGAGAGTATGCCGCGCCAGCGGCGTCGGTGCGCGCATCGACGCAGGAGCGTTGCCTGTGTCTGCTGCGGTTCGCAAGCACGGGGTGTCGCTTGCTCTCGCCGGGGGCGAAGACTACGAGTTGCTCTGTGCCGTGCCGCCGCGAAAGCAAGAGAGGCTGGCCAGCCTGTCGCGAGAGCTGGGCTGTCCGATGACGCGCATCGGCGTGTTCTCGAATGCGATCGAAGGAGTCGCCGTCGACGGGCTGCGCGCGGAGTTGCCGCACTCGTTCGAGCATTTCCGCCGCGGCACCCGAGGCTGACATGGGCCCGGAGCGGTTGCGCGAAATGCTCGATCGGGTCGCGTCGGGAGAGCTCGACCCCGCCGATGCCCTGACGCGGCTGAAAACGCTGCCGTTCGAAGACCTCGGTTTTGCCAAGGTCGACCACCACCGCACGCTGCGCAACGGCATCCCCGAAGTGATCTTCGCCGAGGGCAAGACGGCCGAACAGGTGGGGCAGATCGCGCTGCGCCTGCGCGACGCCGGCGAGGGTGTGCTGATCACTCGGCTCGACCGCGGCGCGGCGGCGGAGGTTCTCTCGGCGGTGCCCGAGCTCGTCTATCACGACTTGCCGCGCGTCGCCGTGCTGGCCGGCAGATCGGCGCCGCAGCGCGGACGGGGCACGATCCTCGTGATCGCCGCCGGCACGGCCGACCTACCGGTGGCGGAGGAAGCGGCGATTACGGCCGAGTACATGGGCAACGAGATCGAACGCGTATACGATGTCGGCGTGGCGGGTATTCACCGACTGTTCGCGCATCAGGCGACGCTGATGCGGGCGAGCGCTCTGATCGTCGTCGCCGGTATGGAAGGCGCACTGCCGAGCGTCGTCGGTGGGCTCGTCGATCGTCCGGTCATAGCGGTGCCCACCAGCGTCGGATACGGCGCGAGCTTCGGTGGCCTCGCGGCTCTCCTCGGGATGCTCAACTCGTGCGCGGCTGGAGTGACCGTCGTCAATATTGACAACGGTTTTGGAGCCGGCGTCGCCGCCGGCTTGATGAATCGCCCGTAGAGACGACTCGCGACTGATTGATGGCGGCGAAAGGCAAGAGCGGGCCGAAGTTGGCCAAGGGGCGGACGCGGCGCGTGCTGAAGGTGGGCGGCGTCGCGACCAGTGTCGGTTCGAGCTACCTGTGGGACGCGCTGCGCAGGCCGTTTCGCTCCGCCGGCGCCAGGCAGAAATCGCTGCTCGACACCCACATCCGCAACGCCATGCGCATCGTCGAGAGCTCGACCGAGCTCAAGGGCGCCTTCATGAAGCTCGTGCAGATGCTGTCGATGCGAGACGACATTCTGCCCGGCGAGGCGCTCGACGTGCTCTCGGTCGTTCAATCGCAAGTGCCGCCGATGGACTATTCGGAGATTCGCCAGCAAATCGTCGGCGAGCTCGGCGGTGATCCGGAGAAGCTGTTCGCGTCCTTCGAGCGGCGTGCATTCGCGGCAGCTTCGCTGGGGCAGGTTCACCGCGCCACGCTGCATTCGGGCGAGGCGGTGGTCGTCAAGGTGCAGTATCCGGGCGTCGATGAAACGGTCGATCAGGACCTCCGCAACATCAAGGCGCTGCTCAATACGCTGACGTTGATCGGCCGCGACATGATGAAGCAGGAGATCGATCACGGCGAGATCATCCAGGAGCTCGAAGAGCGGCTGTCGGAAGAGCTCGACTACGAGAACGAGGCGAAGAACAATCTGCGTTTCCAGAAAATGTTCGCCGACGATCCGGAGGTCGAGGTGCCGCACGTCTATCCGCAGCTCTCGTCGCGCCGGGTCCTCACGATGGGCCTGCTCGAGGGCTATCCCTTCATCGACATCCTCAAGCCCGGCATCGATCGCGGGCTCAAGGATTGGGTTGCGGTGAAGTACTTCCGAATGCTGTGGCGACAGGTGTTCGAGTTCGGGGTGCTGCACACCGATCCGCACCCCGGCAACTACCTGGTGACGTTCCACCCGCACATCGCCATGCTCGATTTCGGCAGCATCCGAATCTTCCCTGCCAAGATTCGCAAGGCGTATCTCGGCTTTGCCGTCGGCATGCTCGAGCGCGACTACGAGTCGGTCGGCGAGCACCTCGTGCAGCTTGGTTTCATCGGCAGCAAGGACGATCCGGCGCCGATGATCCGCATGATGGAGATCTTCTGCGAACCCATCCTGCAGGATCGGGAGTTCAATCCGCGCGAGTACGATTCGATGGAGAAGACGATGGAGATCGCGCAGATCGGTTTCGAGAACAGGCTGTTTCGAGCGCCGGGGCACCGGTTGTTCCTCGGCCGTGCACTGGTCGGTCTCGACTCGTACCTCAAGCAACTCGGGACGGTACGCAATTGGCACCGTCTGTTCGCCGAATGCGTCGAGAGCGCCCGCCGCGCAACGCGGCACTAGCGAGGTCGGTCAGCCGTCCGACGTGCGCCGGCAGGGAGGCGCGGGCCTCTCGGACGCGGTAGCGATCGCATTGACGCCGCTTCGGCAGATTCACTAAACGTAGCCGACGGCGCCTGGCGCCAATCGCAACCTATGTACTCGAAATATGTGGACGCCGGCGGCGTCGCGGTCAGTTATCTGCACTCGGGACCCTCGACGCTGCCAGACGTCACGCCGGCGTTCGATCGCGGCGAGCTACTGCTGTTCGTACACGGTGCCGGAGGCAATGCCGGATCGTGGCGCAAGGTTGCCGCGCTTCTCGCCGAGCAGCACTCGGTTGCCGCGCTGGATCTGCCGGGCCACGGGCGTTCGGGAGGCGTCGACGGCCTCGCATCGGTCGACGAGTATGCCGATCTGGTTGCGGGTGTCGTCGAGCGGCTGGCGCTGCGCCCGCTCGTCATCGTCGGCAAGGGAATGGGTGCCAGCATCGCTCTGCGCTACGGCATGAAACGCCGCGACGTTCGCGGGCTGGTGCTCATTGGTGCGGCGGGCCGCGTCGAGATTCTCGAAGCTTCGCTCGACGCCTGGCGCGCGGTGACCCAGGGGCGAGCGCCGCAGCCGTTCTCGGATGAAGAGTTCGCCCCCGGTACTCCTTTCGACGTGAAACGCGAGGCGTGGGCGGAGCAGGTGAAGACGGACCCGCGAGTGCGTTACGGCGACCTTCTCGCTTGGCGTGCGGCCGACCTGTGCGAGCGCCTGCACGAGGTGCGGCAGCCTGTCCTCGTCGTCAGCGGCGCCGACGATCGAGTCGTGCCGGCGCAGCTCTCGCAGGAGCTCTGTCCGTTGCTGCCGAACGCGCGCATGGAGGTGATCGACAACGCGGGACACGCCGTGGAGCTCGAGCAGTCGGACGCGCTGGCTTCGCGGATTCGCGCCTTCGTCGGATCGATCGACCTGCAGGAGAAGGCGTGAGCGGCCTCGCCGACGCGGCGATCGTCGGTGCCTACGAGCACCCCACCCGCTGGGCGCCCAACGAGACGCAGTTCCAACTGCACGCCGAATCGGCACGGGGCGCTCTCGACGATGCCGGCCTGTCGATTCGCGACGTCGACGGCCTGCTCTCCTCCGGCCTGAGCCCGATCGGCATCATGGCGCTGGCCGAGCACCTCAATCTGCAGCCCCGCTTCCACGACTCGACCAACATCGGCGGCTCCACTTTCGTGGCTCAGGTCCTGCACGCCGCTGCGGCGATCGCCGCTGGGCTCTGCAACGTGGCTCTCATCACGTACGGGAGCAAGGCGTCATCCGACCGATTCGCGGTCGGCACCGGCGGCCTGAGCGGTGGGGATCCGCCGGATCAGTTCGAGGCGCCGTTCGGCCCGACGGTGATGAACTCGTACGCACTGGTCGCGCAGCGGCACATGCACGAGTTCGGCACGACTCCCGAGCAGCTTGCCGAAGTGGCGGTGACGATGCGCCGGCATGCCGGTCTCAATCCACACGCGCGCTATCGCGAGCCGATCACGATCGACGATGTGCTGGCGTCGCGCCTCGTATCGTCGCCGCTCCACCTCCTGGACTGCTGCGTCATCACCGACGGCGGCGGCGCAGTCGTGGTCGCGCGGCGCGATCGCGCCCGCGACGGTCGCAAGCCGACGGTGCGCATCCTCGGCGGCGCCGAATCGCTGCGCCACACGGCCATGGGCCGCCGCGACCTGACGGAAGTCGCCGCCGCGCAATCGGGCCCGCTCGCGATGCAGATGGCGGGCATCAAGCACGCCGACGTCGACATGTGCATGATCTACGATTCGTTCACCATCACCGTGGTAGCGACGCTCGAAAGCCTCGGCTTCTGTGGGCGCGGCGAAGGAGGCCCGTTCGTATCCGGTGGTCGCATCGGGCTCGGCGGCGAGCTGCCGATCAACACCGACGGTGGGGGGCTGTCGTCGAATCACCCGGGGATGCGCGGCATATTTCTGGTCATCGAAGCGGTTCGGCAGTTGCGCGGCGAGTGCGGCAAGAGGCAGGTCGAAGACTGCGACGTCGCTCTGTGCCACGGTACTGGCGGCATGCTCGGACTGCGACACAGCGGCGCGACGTTGATCCTCGGCAAGGGAGATTGAGGACGCATGGCCGAACTCGGGAAGAGCGCAGTTCCGAAGCCGCGTGTCGACGAGGAGTCGAAGGGATTCTGGGAGGCGTGCGGGCGCGGGGAGCTCTACGTCCAGGAATGTGGTGACTGCGGAGCCCTACGCCACTATCCGCGTGCGCTGTGCCCGGAGTGCCTGTCGGCCGACGTGCGCTGGCGCCGCTGCAGCGGCCGCGGACGGGTGTACACGTTCACGGTGGTACATCAGAACCAGGCGCCGGGTTTCCGCGACAAGTTGCCGTACGTACTCGCCTACGTCGAGTTGGAAGGGGAGGGCCTGCGATTGCTGACCAACATCGTCCGCTGCAAGCCCACCGAGGTGCGGATCGGGATGGATGTCGAGGTAGTCTTCGACGAGATCGGCTCCGGCATCGCGCTGGCGATGTTCGCGCCCGTCGATTGAGTGCCGCCAGAGGCCGCCGCCCGCATGCGCTTCCTGATGATCTTTCTGGTGTTGAGCGCGGCGGGTTGTGCGTCGTCCGAGCGCCCCGTCTCGTTCCCGGAGCAGATGGCGCGCGAGTCCACCAAACTCCGGACCATCGACGTGGAAAGTCCGGAGAGCTCGTTTGCGACGAAGATCCTCGGCTCGCTGGCGCGCCCACTCCAGGCGATGGACGACGGCTCCGGTGTCACGGCCGTGATCGACATCGGATCCGAAGCCCCGGTCGAGTGCGTCTTCTTTGAGGGGGATCTCGATCTCGCATCGGCGCTGATCGAGTTCTCGGACAAGGCATTCGACGAAGTGACGAAACACAACGGTGCGATCATCGACCGCCGCGTTCAGCAGATCTCGGCGGGCGCTATCAATGCAGCGCCGATGCTGGCCCTCTCCTGGCGGTACCAGCTCCCGTCCGGCGTCGGCCTCGTCAAACACAAGATCGCTTCGGTTGATGGCCACAGCCTCTATTGCCGACACATAGAGATCGGCTACCGGCGGACTTTTACGCGCCTCTTCGAGACCATCGTCCGGAATCTGGTTCGCCGAGACGAAGCGCCGCCGGCGCCGGTGTATGCATCCGTCGCGCTGACCAAGTTGAGAGACCAGCCGCGCGGCGTCGAGAAGCACGTCGTCACGCGCATCGACGAGGACAGGGTGCGTATCGAAAGCAGGTACGCGATGCTCACTTCTTCGCGCTCTGGGCGCTTGTCGTCGGTGGACACGGTCTTCGTACGCTTTGCGCGCCGCGACGGGTCGCTGATCAATTCCGTCTACGCCCGGTCCGAGGACGGCGAGTTGGTGACCAACTTGTCACTCGACCCGAACGACGGAGGCTGGGTCGTGTCGGGCACGCTCCGCCGCTCCGAGTTCTCCCGCCTGGACACCGGTGACCGGGTGCTGATCTCGACGCTCGGCGAATCGCTGGCGTTACAGAAGGCGATCGCCGGTGAGTCCGCCGCGAGGACCATCGAGGTGCGCGGTTGGTACCCGTACCTCGAGCCCGAGAAGCCCGAGACGCGCGTAGTCGTTCTCGGGCAGCGCGACGACGAGGATCATTTCAACGTGATTTCAAAGATCGGCTCCGTGGTCACCGAATCGGTGGTAGATCGCAACGGCCAGACGATCTGGAGTCGCTGGCTAGACGCCAGCATCGGCGAGCTCGAAACCAAGCAGCTGTTCGCCAGCGGATCCCTCGGCGATTGAACTGACCCCCCGGCCGGCGCGAGCAGACGCAAAGAGCTGATTCGAGGCGGTGAGTGGCGGGGGATGGGGCGCTGATGGGGTTGACTTCACCCAGGTGGCCAGAGACCTTGAACGCCCGCCTTCGTTCGCACCATGATCCTCGACCTGCACGCTCATACCGACGCCTCCGACGATAGTCGCGCATCGCTCGAAGGATACTTGAAGTGGCTGCAGAAGAAGCGCGACGTCGTGCCAGTGGACGGCATCGTCCTCACCGAGCACCGGCAGTGGAATCCGGACGTCGACTATCGGTCGTTGGAGGACCGCTACGAGATCGTGATTCTGCGCGGAGCGGAGGTCGAGACCGATTACGGGCACATCCTCTTGTACGGCGTCACCGACGCGATGGCCCGGCGCTTCGATTTCGCGGACGTTCATCTCGATGCGCAGCAGGTGGTGAGCGAGGTCGAGGCGATGGGCGGCATCGCCGCACCCTGCCATCCGGGGCGGCCGACCATCGGCCTTTGCGAACACTACGAAGTCAAGGGGGCGCTGGAAGGTGTGCGCGCCGTCGAGGCGCTCAACGGAGGCAGCCGGCGCGGTGAGAACGAGCGCGTCGAGGACCTGATGCAGCGCCACGGCTACAAGGGTTTCGGCGGTAGCGACGCGCACCTGGTGTCGCTGATCGGCATCTGCGCCACCGAATTCGACGCCGAGATCCACGACGTCGATGACCTGGTGCGCGAGCTGCGCGACGGCAGCTATCGAGCCGTGGATTTTCGCGAGCAGGTGCGAGCGGCGCGTGCCTGACTCTCTGCCGGAGATCGACCGTTCGCTGCTCGGTCGCGAGTTCGAGCGCTCGGTGTCGCAGCCGATCACGGCGGCGCAGATCATCCGCTACGCGCGCGCCTGCGGCGAGACCGATCCGCGCTACGTGGAGGAAGGCCCCGATCTGATCGCCACCCGCACCTTCCCGATCACGCTGCGCCGCGAGAAGTACGTCCCCGAAGGCATCCCGCGCGACCTGATGTACCGCGGCATGGATGCCGGCAAAGACGTCGAGCTGGGTGCCGCCGTGCGGGTCGGCGACGTGCTCACCGCGGTCGGCACGCTGCACGACGTCTACGACAAGACCGGCCGTACCGGGAAACTGCGGTTCCTGGTTCTGCGCATGGTCGTCGTCAACCAGCGCGACGAGATGGTGGCGATCGTCGATCAGAAGATGATGTTCCGATGAGTATCGAGAGTCCGGGATCGGGAGTCGCGAAGCGGTCGTTCGAGCTCGGCGACGAGCTGCCGTCACTGCGGCTGACGCTGGCGCAGGGGGAGATCGCGGACTTCGTGCACGCCGCGAACCAGGCGGCGCCTCGCTTCATCAGCGACGAAGGCGCCCGCGCCGACGGCCTGCCCGGCCAGATCGCGCCCGGCAACATGAGCCTGGCGATCTTCTCGCGCCTGTTGGACGGAATCGCGGGCGCCGAGGTGCGGCGCCTCTCCGCTACTTTTCGTGCGTTCGTGCAGCCGCGCATCCCGCTAGTCGCCAGCGGCGTCGTCACCGACGTCGAGAACGGCGACGGCGGCACCCTGCTGCACTGCGACATCCTGCTCGAAACCGAGACGGGTGATCGCCTGGTGACCGGTACCGCGACGCTCTTTCTGCCCAACGACACCTGATCGGGCACGACGTTGGCTACGCCGCCAACGTCGTGCGCTTCTCGCCGATCAGGGCGATGAGGGCTTTGTGCGGGTCGGCGAATTTTGCCACGCCTTCGCGCATCAGGACTTCCTCCAGCCGCGTCTGGTCGACGGCGGCGTCGATCTCGTCGAGCACCGGCTTCGGGGGCATCTGGTCGACGGTGCGCTTGTAGGTCTTGCCCATGGCTTCGACGTCGGCGTTGGTCTGCGGCGGGTTGGTCTGGATGTCGCTGCCGACCAGCGCGCCGACGTACTTGTCGGCGGGGTCTTCCTTCTTCTTGGTGCCGGTGCTGGCGAAGATGATCTCCTGCTCGAGCGCCAGCGACTTGTCGGCCCAGAATCGCTGGTTGTCGGCCCAGATGCGCTTCACGCCGACCAGCCCGACCTCCCCCTGGGCCGCAGCGCTGAGTTGCGGCACGTGCTTCTCGGTGTAGACGTCGACGCGCGAGATGAAGATGCTGTAGACGCTCTTGAAGGATTCCAATGAAGGGCGTCGGCGCGCTCCCCGCCATACGGCTTCGCGCGCGAGCCGATACTGGCGATCGGTGAAGATCAGCGTCACGTTCAAGGTGACGCCGGCCGCACAGAGATCCTCGAGCGCATCGAGGCCCGCCGGCGTCGCCGGGACCTTGATCATTCGATTGTCGTGCGCGGCGCTCCACTTTTTGCCGAGCTCGACGTAGCGCGCGACACGCTCGCCGTGTGGTGGCCCGAGCTCCGGGTCTTCGAGCAGTGGGTCGAGCTCGAAGCTGACGTAGCCGTCGTTGCCGTTCGTCGCCTGCCACACCGGCAGGAATACGTCCTGAGCGGCGCGCACCAGACGGTCGGTCATTGCCCACGCGATGGCCTCGTCGTCGAGACCTTCGCGCACCAGGCCGACGAGGTCGTCGTCGAAACGGCCGGTTTTGATGAGATCGGCGACGATGATCGGATTCGAGGTGGCGCCGGTGGCGCCGAGGGCGCGGTTGCTGGCGACCAGGTCCGGATCGATTGAATCGAGCCATAGCTTGGTGCCGGAATCGATGATCGACCGTAGCGCCGACGTCATTCGCAATATCCTCCCATCCGCGACTGCTGGTTTGCATGCACCCTACCCCGAACGGGGAGCGAAAGAGTAGACCTCGAATCGTTTCCTTCGGGCGGGGAGTAGTGCTTCGCCCGCCGCTCAGCGCCGGTCGCGCTCGATGATGAACGCGTCGACGAACACCCGGCCGTTGGCGATGCTGGGAATGCCCACCAGGCGCACCACGTCGTCGGCGAGCAGACTTCTGCACTCGCAAGCGGCTCCCTCGCACAGAAAGTCGGTTTCCAAGTCGAAGCGGGCGATCACCGCCTGGCTGGTGGTCGCGAAGAACGCCTCGGTATCGAGCCGGCGCGCGTTGCAGCGCACCTTGCGGACGACGACCTCGGCATCGACGACGGCCGGACCAGGGAACACATAGATCGACTGGGCGATCACCGCGCCGGGCTCGGACACGCTGACGATGCCCTGCAGTTGCACGATGTCGAGCGGCTCGATGTCGTCGCACGCGCACGGGCGCGGTCCGTCGTCGTCGACACAGAAGAATTGCGTGTCCTGCCGGGTCCGCACGCTGGCGAAGAACGGGTCGGCGTCGGTGAGCACGATGGTCTTGATGCGGCGCTCTTCGCAGTCGACGTTGTTCACCGAGCCGCCGAACTCGACGGAGAACTCGTCGAGTGGCTCAGCCGGGCGCTCCGTCAGTTCAATGGAGAAAGCGATGCTGGTGCCGTCCGAGAGCTGCACGCCTGTCGCTTCGATGCGATCGCCGCGTGCGAGATCGGCGCAATCGAGCAGCGCGCCCGCCTGGTCGCGAATCACCACGTCTTCGGAGAGCAGAAAGGAGAAGAAGGATCGGTTGGCGAGCTCGATGGCGATACCGGTGTTGGAGATGCAGGACACCGTCTGGATGCGCCCTACCACCGAACCGTGCCGCGCCACGGTGAGGGTCACCCGACGCTCGGGCGAGCGAAAGTCGAGCGTCACCCCTTCCAGCACGGTCGTCGAACCCGCCGGGATCTCCACCTGGAGCGCGCCGACCTCATCGGGCTGGCCGGGCTGCGAGAATCGCAGCTCCGTCGGCCCGGAGAACTCGCCGGTGACGTCGAAGTTGCCGGCTTCGTCGACCGAGGCATGCACGCCGCCGACCGAAACTTCGACGCCGGCAGCCGAGCTGCCGTCTGCCAACATCACATGGCCGGCGACGATCGACGAGATGCCGGTGCCGGTGACGCCGCCGTCACTCGCGCATGCGGCAAAGAGGAGTGCCGCGAGCCATCGCAGGGAGAGTGCGTATCGTCGTGTCATGATCTGCTCTTCTTCTTGCCCCCGGGCCGCTTCTTGATGCGTCCGGGTGGGCCGTCGGTCTTCTTGCGAGCGCCCGTTGTTTCCACTGGAGAAACTTCTTCGAAGTAGTAGACGCCGATTGCCGCGCGCGATCGGCGACCGCCCGGCGCGTCGGCACGCCGGTCTCGGTCGTACGACGACAAGAGCGCGTTGGCGCGGCGCACGAACTCTTCGCCGGAGCGGCGCGCTTCGTCGCGCAGGGCATCGAGCGCCTCGGAGCCGATGTTGTCGTAGGACACCTTGCGCTGCAGCCAGGCCGCATCCGGCTCTTCGATGTTGTGAGCGATGGTCGAGTACAGCTCGGCCGGGTCGGCGCCGAGGATCGCCAACTTGCCCTCGATACCGCTAGCCGGGATGTGCGCTTCGCGGACCAACTCGACCTCGCCGCCGGCGTCGAGCACGACGCTGCCGAGGCGAATCAGCTCATCCAGAACGGCGCGCACCGGGATGTCGACGCTCAACGAGCGGACCAGCTCCGAAAACGTCGCCTGTCGCGGATCGTCCGACTCGTAGCGCAGGCGGCGCGGAACGCCGTCCGGTGTGGCGAAGGGCGGGCCCGCCATCCAGCGGCCGATGGCGAAGGTGGCCACCGAGTCCTCGATGTCGACCGCGTCGGCCGCGTCGGCGCGGCGCTTGCGCAGCCCGGCGATCTCCTTGCGGGTGATGCCGGTCAGCAGGGCGACGCGGCTGTCGGTCTGCCGCTTGAACGAAAGCTGGAAGCTGTCGTCGGCGACATCGACGTACAAGCTCTTCAAGATGCGTGTAAAGGCCGGGTAGGAGACGCCGTGGGCGATCGCCTGGCGCACGATCGGCCGCAGCACTCGCTTCAGGCTGTTTATGAAGTGCTGCTTCACAGCTTTGACCGCCGGGTCGCTCATCGCCGCCGCATACAATGCTCGACCGCGGGCAGAACCGAAAGGAGGGGGCGGACTGCGGGGCCCGACCGGTGATGGCCGGGCCCCGTGCCGAATCCCCCGGTCGCGGCCGGGAAGGGCTGGTTCAGGGCAGTGGGCACGTTGGGGGTGCGGCGCACTCGCGGCCGTAGAACTTCTTGCCGTCGCTGCCGTCGTTGTCGTCCAACGGCGGGCAGGTCATGCAGATCTGAGCGCCGCCGTACTCGAAGACCGCGGCGACCGTGTCCTGGCTCACGCCCACTTGCAGGTCGTAGTCGAGGACGCTCGTTCCCTTGCCCTGCAGAATCGCCTTGAGCTGATTGCCGTCCTTCCAGACGACGACCTTGGCGGTGCCGTCGTCGAGCTCGCGGTCCTTGTATTTGTAGCCCTTGGGATTGGTCTCGCTGCCGATCAGCTCCCAGTTCTGGCAGGGCAGGTCGGACGAGTGACTCTCGCCGCTGGCGGCACTGGAGAGGGTCAGCGTCGCCTTGACCGTGCCGCTCGGATCGCTGCCGCAGCGCGGGTCGCCGTTGTCGCCGGGCGGCGGCGTCGTGATGCCAGCATCCTTGGAGAGCAGAATGATCTTGTTCTTCGACTCGTCGTCGGGGAGGCGGTTCTTGATGATCAGCTTGCGGGTGGTGACGGCATCGCCGTCCACCGGGATCGACGACGGATCGGCGGGATCGCTGCCGGCGTCGATCTCGTCGCGATCGAAGTAGCCGTCCTCGTCGCGGTCGAGGCCCATGCGAGTACCAGAGCCGAAGGGAACGCAGGTGAAAGTGATCTCCTGGCCCGGCGTGTTGGTGAACGTCCGCAGGGTCGTGATCGACAGTTGGGGTGCGGCGGCGCGGTCGCTCTGGAAGAGGCCGGTGCCGATGTCGAGCAGATAGCCGCGCGCCTCGCCGGCGACGGTGCCCTTGGCGATGATCTGGCACATCCGCGACCCCGGGCCGAGGCGCTGCGACGGATACGCGGCGCTGGCCAGGCTGATGCCGCCGTTGATCACCGGATCGACGGCGGCGCCATTGGTGCTGGTGCGCGTGACCTGCTGGCCGACGGCGGGCGGCAGGTCGGAGTCGAACGCCATCATGAACGCCTCGAGCTGGTCGCGTTCGAGCGACGTGATGCTGAAGGTGCTGGGATTCAAGAACGTCCGCACCGTTTCGATACCGCCGTCGTGGAGGAATCCGAAGCCGCGGATTTGATCGCCGGCAAAGACGCCGGTGGTGTCGAGACCGGGGATGATCGGCATGCCGAACATTCCGATCTTCTGGTACTGGTTGCGCAGGTGCGGGATCTTGAACTCCTGCGTCTCGCCCTCTTCGGACGAGTTGCCGTTGCCGCCGAAGAATCCGCTCGCCGGCGCCAACGTGTGACAGCCGTTGCAGTTGACGCCGCCGTCGGTCACGGCGCCGAAGTAGCGATTGAAGCCGAGCTGCTCGTCGGGGCGCAGCGAGTTGTCGAGATTGCGGATCGGATTCGGCGGATAGGTGAGCAGCAGCGCGAAGTCGGTGAACTTCTGCATGTCCTCTGCGGTAAACTCACCCTCGTCGCGACCGATCAAGCCGGGGAAGGCGACGTTGAAGGCGTTGAACGCATCCACCTCGTCGCCCTGGCGGTCGCCGCGCCAGTGCTGCGGACCCATATTGAGCAGGCCGCGCAAGCTCTGCGTCGTCATCGGACCCTTCATCGAGTGGAAGGGCGCGCCGGATCCGATGGTGAACGGATTGCCGTTGGCGACCGTGTCGTCGTCGGGGTTGCCGAGATCCCACGCGAGGCTGTCGAGATCGCCGAAGATGTGGCAGCTCGAGCACGAGCTCTCGCCGTTGCTGCCGGTGAGCCGTGCGTCATAGAGAAACGGCCGGCCTTCGACGACGGCTTCCGGCTCCGGGTTGTGCAGCGAGACACTCTGGATCTCGGCGCCGACGCTGCCCTGTGTCAGATCGACGACGACCACCGAATTGTTGAAGCGGGTCAGCGTATAGAGACGGTCGCCGTCGAGCACGACGCCCGCCGGCCCGCCGCCGCTGAGCGCGATGTGGTCGGCTTCGTCGGGCGTGAACGTGTCGTTCTCCAGCTCGGTCGTGTCGAACACGCCGATTACCGCCGAGCCGAAAGCCGCGACGTACAGCGTCGCGCCGTCATCGGAAACCGCCATTTCGAGCGGCGTGGCGAGGCTGTCGTCCTCGACGCCCGCGGGCTGCGGCACGTCGGAGTAGTCGATGTGCTTGTTCAGATGTCGCGGCGTCACGTTGCCGAGCGAATCGATGACGGTGATGCGCGCCTGCGCCAGGTTGCCGCGCACCGTTGCCGGCTCGCCGAGCGGCTTCCAGGGCGCGGCAAACGTTCCCGGCCCTTCGAAGCGCACGTGGTTCTGCGCGTCGGTGTTCGACACGTACAACGCACCGCTCACCGGATTGGTCGTCATGTTGAAGAGAACCGTGCCGACGCTGGCGAAGCTGTCGACTTCGACGGGAGGATTGGCGGTGGCGTCGATCTCGAACACGTCGAGGTCGGGCAGGTTGAACTTGACCGCGTTGTTCCAGTTGCGGCCGAGCTCGTCTTGCCAGATGCCGGGACTGACGCCGTCGCGGTTCAGCTTGACGATCAAGCCGGTCTCCGGTCGCACGTCGTTTTCGTGGTTGCGATGCGGCAGCGGCATGCCGCCGGGCATCGATGAGCCGCCGACGTTGCACGCGCCCTGCACCAGATTGTTCACCAGATTGCCCGGGCTGGTGTTGCACACCAGCGGCTCGACCAGCGTCGTCGTCTGGTTGCCGGAGTGGAAGATGCCTGCATAGACGCGCGTGCCGTCCGGGCTGACCGCCAGCGCGCGCGGCTTGTCGCCGAACAGAGTGACGACGGTGATCGGCGTGCCGCCGGGCCCGCCACCGGGCGCCAGCGCGTTGAACACCCACACGTCGGCGCGTCCCACCCCGGGCGTGTTGTGCTCGGAGCGCGGGAAGGGCGAGTTTTGCCCGCGGTGCGCCGTCGTGATGAAGGCGCGATTGCCACCCGCGCCGGCGAAGACGATGTCGTTCGGCTCGTCGCCGACGTGCAGTGTGCGCGTCACCCGACCGCTGCCCGTAACGTTGACGATACTGACGCTGTCGGAGAGGTGGTTGACCACCCACACCTCGGAGTTGTTGCGCGCCGCCACCGCGACCGGCTCCAGACCGACCGATACCGTGGCGCGATGCAAAACGCCGGCCGGCAGCACATCGAAGATCTCGACGCGATTGTCGGGCGTATTCACCGCCACCAGCGTCAGCCCATCCGGCGTCAGCGCCAACGGCCGAACCGGCCCACTCTCGAACGCGATAAACGACGTCTGCGCCGCGGCCGCCCCGGCCAAACCAGCGATCGTCACCACCATCCACCAGCCCAGTTTGCCTGCCCTCATGCCGAACCCCCTTGTCCAACGCCGGCGCGGTCCTCCCGCACCGGCTACCTCCTTTAGATGTAGGGGGACGCTTACCGCCGCCCACCCCGGCCCGTCAATAGAAATTGTGACTATCCACCCAAAAACATGATCGACGTCGAACGTATGCCTGAGTCGCCCGCGCACGTCTTGCAATGTCGTGAGGGTGAGTCGGGCGGGTTTCAAACCCGCCCGCCCGACCAGCTTCGCGCGGTCGACGTGGCCGCG
>CADEER010000009.1:13361-15110 GCA_902826395.1 uncultured bacterium | reverse complement strand
GGGCGGGTTTCAAACCCGCCCGCCCGACCAGCTTCGCGCGGTCGACGTGGCCGCGCTATCTTGTCACGGCACCTGCCCTGACGGCCGCCGGCAAATGAGAAGGCGAAGAGCGTCCCCCCGTACCGAAGCAGAGTTATCGCCCCGATCTCTACCGACGATGAACACACTTGGATTCATGCGGCGCGTTCTCGCGCTGCTCGCAATCGCGACAAGACTACATGCGAAAGTGGGGCCCACGCCTCTCGAGAACTTGTATTGGGAATCCGAGATCGTCGCCATTGGACGCGACCGCAGAGTTTTCGAAAAGGACGGCTGGCAGTTGGCAGAGTTCGAGATACAGCAAGTGATCAAGGGATCCGTCTCGAAGAACGACACGGTGTACTACCTCGCGGAACCAACCTGGACTTGTGACGTGTCGCGCGCGAAAGCGGGGAGCCGATCGCTTCTCTTCCTGGACGCTGTTCTGGAGAAGGTTCATCCCGGCAAGCGGGACTCTGCAATCGTGCTTGGCCCGCCGCCGCCATACGAGACCGACTCGGGGGAAACGGTCTATCGAATATCCGCTTCAGGCAACGGCCGAATGGATTTAGGCGATGACGATCGGCTGGCGATCATCACCGCCGTCATCGTTCTTCCTGAATCGCTGGAAGACCAGTCCATTTCGAAAGACGAGTACGCGACCATCTCGTCGATGCGTTTGGGCTCGCTCGAATCATACCTGCGCTCCCTTCCAGAGCGCCGCCCCCCAGAGCCGACCAAGAAGCGCGAGCCTCTGCCGCCGTCCAAGCTGCGACCGTGATGTTCTGGATCGTCGCATTCCTGATCCTCGTACCGATTCGTTTAGAGGCGGATGTGGCACGAGTGAATCTGGTTCGAATCGTGAAATCGGAAGCGCGCCTCTACCTGGTCAATGCCGACGATGTCGCTGCTGTATTCCCGGTCGCGTTCGGCGCCAATCCGGAGGGCCACAAGCAGGAAGAGGGCGACGAGCGTACTCCCGAAGGTCGTTACGTCTTGGACTACAAGAAAGCCGACAGCACGTACTATCGCGCCATCCACATTTCGTATCCGAACGAGGAAGATCGACGGCGCGCAAAGGCGCGCGGTGTCTCTCCCGGCGGCCAGATTATGATTCACGGACAGCGAAACGGCCTTGGCTGGCTGGCCCCGATCACCCAGCTCTTCAACTGGACCGACGGCTGCGTCGCACTATCCAACAGCGACATGGATCGCATCTGGAACGCCGTGGAAGTCGGAACGACAGTTGTCATCGAACCCTAGGGGAACCGAGTTCGAAGCTGCGATGTGAGAAACCCAAGTCCTTGTTGAGGAAGCCGGCCGGGAATACCGTCCAGCCTTCGTTGCCGAGTCGTCGGTGTGCGACTATTCGAATACCTTTTCGTAGATCTCGGCCAGCGGCAGGTTCACGCCGATGGACGAGAGGGCAACGGTTTGGTCGCGACGGTCGAACGTCGCGGCTGGCCACGAGCCGTTTGCTCGGTGGAACCATTGAACGCCGATCGATCGCTGCTCGATGGCGAGGTAGTCGCCCAACGTGGGGATCGCCTTGTAGAGCTCGAACTTGTCACCGAGGTCATAGGCCCGGGTTGCATCAGAGAGCACTTCCACCAACACGACTGGGTTGCCCACGACATCCCGGCGCCCGCTCGCCAGCTCGACCGGCCCGCAGATGACCATGACGTCGGGATAGGTCAACAGGCCTCCCGGCGTGAGCAGACGCATGTCGCT
>CADEER010000009.1:0-13261 GCA_902826395.1 uncultured bacterium | reverse complement strand
TGCGGTTGCCGTCGCGACGATGTGCTTCGGCTGCGAGGCGCAGTAGATCCATTGTGCCGCGGCGGTAGTGGATGCGGCCGGCGATCTCTGTTGCGGTGGTGATCGCCTCGTGGGCTTCGGGGCGGCGGTCCATGGCGAGCAACAGCTCGGCGCGCAGGGTCGTGGCGCGCGCCTGGATCTTGGGGGCGTAGCGCCGCAGCGCGTCGCTGCTCTGTGCTTCGGATAGCTGTAACGCCGTGTCGAGGTCGTTGCGGGCGGCGGCGATCCGCGCCTGCGCGTTGAGAACGTGCAAGGAGAACCGCCAGTGCATCCACGGATCGGTGGACGCCTCCATCCCCGCAGCGATCGGCGCTACCAGGGTCTCGGCGCCGTCGATGTCGCCGCGCGCCATGTGATTGAGGGCGAGGTTTACCTCTGAGTTGGCGATGATCTCGGGATCGCCGAAGTCGCGTGCGATCTCCGCCGCTTTCTCGTTGAAGCGCTCGGCGAGCGCGTGGGCGCCGATCTCGGCGTAGCACCAGCCGAGCGTGTTGAACATGCGGCTCGACCAGGCGCGATCGCCGATGCGGCTGCAGATGTCGGCCGCTTCGCGCAGCCGCGCGATGGCGATGCCGTAGTTGCCGACGCAGCAGTGCGCCTTGGCGCCGAACCACATCGGCCAGATGATCAGGTGTGACAGGCGCAGCTTGCGGCCGAGCTGGATGCCGCGCTCGGCGATCTCGATCGCCTCGGCGTAGCGGCCGGTCCACTCGCACAGCTCGGCGCGCGAGAAGCAGCCGATCGCCGCGGCGATGTCGGAGCCGCTGCGTCCCTCGAGCTCGAGCGCGATCCGGCAGTGCTCCTGGTACGTCGTCATGTCCGCGCTGGTGATGCCGACGGCGCTGCCCTGCAAGTAGTGGAATACCGAAAGCACGGCGTCGTTGTGCTCGGTCGATGCCAGTGAGCGCGCCGCTTCGAGCAACCGGTTGGCGTCGTCGTACTCGTGCGCCCAGAAGTACGAGAGGCCGGAAGAGGCCAGCAGCATGGCTCGGTGGTCCGCGGCGGCCGTGCGCGCGGCGGCGCGCTCGTACGCTTTGCCGGATTCGGCGTAGTCGCTGAGGTAGAACAACGCCAGCCCGAGCCTCTCTTCGATGGAGCCGATCACCGAATCCTCGATCGCCTCACCCATCACCGCCGCGATGTCGAGCGCCTTGCGGCAGTGGTGCACGACCGAATGATTGGCGTGTCCGTCCGCCGCCTTGTCGGCGGCGCGCGCGTGATAATGGATCGCGCGCCGCCAGTCGTTGCCCTCGTCGAAGTGGTGCGCGAGTGTCTCGTAGTGCTCGGCCAGCCGGTCGGCGTACAGTTCTTCGATCGCCATTCCGATAACGCAGTGCAGTTGCCGGCGCCGTTCCTCGCGGACACTGTGATACGCGACGTCGTGGGTGAGGGCGTGCTTGAACATGTACGCCAGCTCGGGGTGCATCGCCTTTTCGTAGATCAGCTCGAGAGCGCGCAGCTCTTCGACCTGTGTGTGGATGTGGCCGCCGCTCTCGGCGATCCGCTCCAGCAGGCGCAACGCAAACTCGCGGCCGATCACCGAGGCGACCTGTATGGCGCGGCGCGACTCGTCGGCCAGCCGATCGATGCGGGCGATGAGCACGTCCTGGATGGTGTCGGGGATCTGTAGCTCCGCCGGTGCGCGGGTGAGGACGACTTGACCGTCTTCCTCGCGCAGCGAACCGTCTTCGAGGAGCGACGCGGTGATCTCCTCGACGAAGAACGGATTGCCTTCGGCCTTGGCTGCTATCAGCGCGCGGATCTCTTCCGGCAGTACCGGCACACCGAGCGTTCCCAGGGCCATCTCGGTCGTCTCCTCCTCGGAGAGCGCCTGCAGCGTCAAACGCTGGTGGTAGCTGCGGTCGCCGAAGCGATGCTGGTAGCCAGGTCGATACGTGCAGACGAGCATGGCACGCGCAGCGGGTATCGACTCGGCGAGAAAGCTCAACAGCTCTTCGGAGGCCTGGTCGATCCAGTGCAGATCCTCGATGACGATGACGACCGGCTGCCTTTCCGTCTCGCGCAGTAGCAGCGCCTTTACTGCGCGGAACGCCTCGCTGCGCCGGCTCGCCGAGTCGAGGCCGGCGTGCGCCTCGTCCGTCTGCATCGACAGCAGGCCGCGCAGGAACGGCCGCGTCCACGCCAGGTCTTCTCCAAGAGCGCTGACTACTGCATCGATCTTTGCGCGCGAAGCCGCCTCGTCGTCGCGGTCGTCGATGCCGACGTAGCGACGGATGGCGTCGATGATCGGCAGGAACGCAGTCCTGCTGCCGTACGAGGTGCAGCGCCCGTCGATCCACAAATGCTCCGTGTCTCCGACGGCGCGGCGCAGCTCCTGCACCAGGCGCGACTTGCCGATCCCGGCGTCGCCGGCGACGAAGGTGACCTGGCCGCTCGACTGCGCGGCGCGCTGAAACGAGTCGACGAGAGAGGCGAGCTCGCGCTGGCGCCCGATGAACGGCGCCTCGCCCTCGGGCGCAGCGTGAAGCCGCTCCGGCCGCTTCGGCCCGCGCACGACGAATACCCGAAGATCGCCTTGCTCGTCGCCGAGATCGATGCGCCGCTCGGCGAGATCGCAGGAGGCGCGCACACGTCGTGCCACCTGGTTCGACACCACGATCTCGCCGTCGCGCGTGTGCCCGAGCAAGCGCTCCGGCAGGGCGATCGCGTCGTCGATCGGCAATAGGCCGTCGGCCAGCGCCGCCGCATTGGCGTCGAACTGGACCGCGCCGAGGTGCACCGCGATCCGGATCTGCGGCACGACACTGCCTCGCCGCCGCGACTCGACGGCAAGTCGCTGGATCGCGAGGCCCGCCTGCACGGCGCGCTGCGGCGCCTGCTCGACGGCGCGCGGCACGCCGAACACAGCCGTCAGCCGCGACGGCGACGAGCTCGCCAGATCGCCGCCGAAGCCGCGCACGTGATCGCCGATGTGCTCGCGCCAGCGGTTGAGCACCGTCCAAGGATCGCTGCGCGCCGCGCCGTGCGACGAGCGAGCCAGCATCAGCTCGATCGCGACGGTGGCTACCGGCTTCTCCTCCCAGCTCGGCGCCGTTGCGCTGTCGCCGCTCTCCTCAACGGCCGAGCGCGACGTTACGGCACTCGGCTTCGCGCTGCTGTCCGCGATCGGTATCTCGACCACTTCTCCATCGGCGATGTCGGGACGGTCGATGGCGTGGCGGCGCATGCGGTAGCGGAGGGCGTTGCGCCCGATGCCGAGCAACCGCGCCGCCGCCGCGACGTTGCCGCCGCAGCGGCGCAGGGCCTCGTCGATGCGGGCTCGATCGTCGCCGTCGTCGACTGCCGAAGCGTTGCCGGCCGGGGCCACCAGCGGCGTCGCGCGCGGACCGCCGAACGCCGAGATCACGAGGCGTTCGCACGTCTGTGCGTCGATCACCGGATCCTCGGCCAGCAGGGTGATGCGCTCCATGAGATGACTGAGCTCGCGCACGTTGCCCGGCCACGCGTGAGAGCGCAGCCAGCGCGCGCCGTCTTCACTGATCTGCTTTGCGTCGAGACCGTAGGCAGCCGCGGACTGCTCGAGGAAGTGGCGGGCGAGGGGAACGATGTCGTCGACGCGCTCGCGCAGACTCGGCAGATCGAGCACGACGACGGCGAGCCGGTGGTAGAGGTCGGCGCGAAACTGGGCGGCCGCCACCTGCTCGCCGAGGTTGCGCTGGGTCGCGGCGATGAGCTTGGTGTCGACGGATCGCGGGACGACGGCGCCGAGCCGACGGACCGTCTTGTCCTCGATCGCCTTCAGCAGCTTGGCCTGCAGTGCCAGCGAGCACGAGTCGATCTCGTCGAGAAAGAGGGTTCCGCCGGCAGCGGCCTCGAACAGCCCCGGTTTGGCGCTGCGGGCGTCGGTGAATGCACCCTCCTCGAAGCCGAACAGCTCCGCCTCGAGCATGCTCTCGGGGATCGCCGCGCAGTTGACGTCGACGAACGGCCCGCCGGCGCGCGGCCCGCAGTCGTGCAGCGTACGCGCCACCAGTCCCTTGCCGGTACCCGTCTCGCCCGAGATCAGGACGGTCGGCACGTGCGGGCTGCGCACCGAATCGAAGGTAGCCAACCGTCGGATGCGGGCCCGCAACTCACCGACGGCCGGCGTCGTCCCGACGATCGCCTCGACCGGGTCGCTAGCGCCGTGGCCCATGACGCGGCCATAGAACCACTTCTGGCCCAAGAACCACAAGAGGGCCACGAGGCCGGCGGCGATCCTCGTAGTTCGAGGCGATTCCCATGCCTGGCACACCAGTTGCGTCCCCTGAGTGACCAACGGCGCAAGGACGCGCCACAGCCAACGAGGAGGGGTCATGACGACCTTGGTCAAGAGTCTGGGATTGCAGAATGCGACACTGACCGCCGGTAAGGCGGCCATCTTTCTGTATGGGTTCGGCAGCTACGGGCTGTTTCTCGCCACCGCGCTGGTTGCTGCGGCCTTCATCGGCAACTTCGGCCTGGCCGGCACGATGGACTCGGCCCCGACGGTGCCGCTCGGTCAGGCTCTGGCGATCAACCTGGCGCTGCTGACCGTTTTCGCACTGCAGCACAGCATCATGGCGCGGCCGGCGTTCAAGCGCTGGTGGACCCAGTTCATCCCGCCGGCCGCCGAGCGCAGCACCTACGTGCTGGCGTCGAACCTGGCGATCCTGGCGCTGTGCTACTTCTGGGAGCCGATCGGTGGGACCATCTGGTCGGTGTCTTCGCCGGCGCTGACCAGTGCGATCTACGTTGTCTACGCAGCTGGATGGGTCGGGCTGGTCGCCGTGACCTTCTGCATCGACCACTTTCATCTGTTCGGCCTGCGCCAGGTGTACTGCCATCTGACCGATCGCGAGTTCGACGAGAAGCGCTTCCGCGTACCCGGCCCGTATCGCTTCGTCCGCCACCCGATCTACGTCTGCTGGCTGACGATCTTCTGGGCGACGCCGACGATGACCGTTGCCCATCTCATCTTCGCGCTGGCCACCACCGCGTACATCCTGATTGCGATTCGGTTCGAGGAAAACGATCTCGAGGCAATGTTGGGCAAGCAGTATGCCGTCTACCGCCGCACGGTGCCGATGTTGGTCCCCGGTCTGCGGCCGAAGGCGCGCTGAGCACCAGATCAAGAAAGACTACGACAGGAGGGAATGAACATGACCATCGATCAGAAGAAGCTGGAAGGTTTCGTGCACAAGGTGCTGGGTGACGTCGGCGCCACCGGTACGGCCGGCCTGGCCGTCATCGGCGACCGGCTCGGTCTGTACAAGGCCATGGCGGGCGCCGGACCGCTGTCGCCCGCCGAGCTGGCGGCGAAGACGGGAACGCAGGAGCGATGCATCCGCGAGTGGCTGTCGGCGCAGGCGGCTGCCGAGTATGTCGACTACGACGCGACGACCGGCAAGTTCACTCTGTCCGACGAACACGCGGCGGTGCTCGCCGACGAGTCGAGCCCGGCCTCGATGATGGGTGGTCTGCTCGGCTTCACGGCGATGATCAAGGTGCAGGAGAAGCTGATCGCTGCCTTCAAGAAGGACGGCAAGCTCGGTTGGGGCGAGCATCACCCGGATCTATTCGAGGGCACGCGCCGCCTCTTCCACCCCGGGTACAGCGCCAACCTGGTCGACCACTGGATCCCGGCCCTCGACGGCATGCGCGAGCGGTTGCAAGGCGGCGCCAAGGTGGCGGACGTCGGATGCGGCCACGGCGCTTCGACGATCATCATGGCGAAGGCGTTTCCGAAGAGCACCTTCGTCGGCTTCGACGCCCATCCGGCCTCGGTGGAGAAGGCGCGGGAGCTCGCCGCGGAGGCGCGTCTGAACGGCCGCGTAACGTTCGAGGTCGCGCACGCGAAGAATTTCCCTGGCAGCGACTTCGACCTGATCGCCTTCTTCGACTGCCTGCACGACATGGGCGACCCGGTCGGCGCGGCGCGCTTCGCTCGCCGCGCTCTGAAGCACGACGGCACGCTGATGCTCGTCGAGCCGTTTGCTGGCGAAAAGCTGGAAGACAACATCAACGCGATCGGCCGTGTGTACTACAACGCGTCGACGATGGTGTGCACGCCGTGCTCGCTGTCGCAGGAAGTCGGCCTCGGCCTCGGCGCCCAGGCCGGCGAAGAACGCCTGCGCGCCGTCGCCACCGAGGCGGGCTTCACGCGCTTCCGCCGGGCCACCGAGACGCCGCTCAACCTGGTGCTGGAAGCGCGGCCGTAAGCGACTCATTCACTGTAGAAGACCAGTTGGACAAAGCGAGGCCCGGGGGAAGTCTCCCGGGCCTCGCTGCGTTCTCCGCGAGCACCAGTGCTGACTGCGACCCACCTTTCAACACCAAGACACCAAGGCACAAAGACGCCAAGTAAGTGTATGCGACAGCTTTGTGCCTTTGTGCCTTGGTGTCTTTGTGTTGAAACGAAAGTGCGGACGATCCCCGCGAACGCGATCTTCGGGCATCTTGATCAAGATTGTGAACTGCCGCTCTTGATTCGGTGGCCGGGGTGGCGCTTTGATCCGTTACCCTGGTTTCTCCCCGTTAGCGGATACGCGTACTGACTCGGCGAGACCGTCGTCGGAGCGACTGCTCGCCATCGCGATGCAAGGAGCGGCCATGACGAACCGTCGTCGGTTTGATTTCACCATCGCATGCTGTGCTGCGGCGACTCTATCTGCCGCGCCAGTCTGCGCCGGGACGTCGGGCGCGCCGCGCATCGAATATGATGCGACCGTGCCGATCGCCGGCATCGGCTTCAACATCGTGACCGGGGTCGTCGTCGATCCCGACGGCAACGTCTGGCTCGCCGGCACCACCACCAACAGGGACTTTCCGATCACCGACGACGCTGCCGATACGCAATTCCTGCCCGGCGACTTCGACGAGGGGTTCGTCGCCAAGCTCGATGCGAGCGGCGAGTTGGTGTACGCGACTTTCCTGGGTGGTTCGAACGTCGACAACCTGGGCGGCATCGCGCTCACCGCCGAAGGCGGTGTCGTCGTTGCGGGTGCGACCATCTCCGACGATTTCCCGATCACGCCCGGTGCGTACCAGAGCCTGCGCGCCGGGGTCGGGACCGAAGACGCGTTTCTCACGTTGTTCGACGCCGACGGCCGGTTGCTCGAGTCGACCTACTTCGGCGGCAACGGGCGCGACCTCTACCCGCGCGGCCGCGGCGGTCCGCAAGCCGCGGTCGCCGTGGCGAGCGACGGCAGCATCTATCTCGCCGGCGGCACCAGCAGCACCGATCTGCCGGCGCAGTTCGGCGATCAGCGCGACTACGGCGGCGGCACCCAGGACGCGTTCCTGGCGCGCTTCGGCAGCGATCTCAGCTTCCAAACCTGCACCTATCTCGGTGGCGCCAACAACGACGGCGCATACCGCGTCGCGCTCGACGCCGACGACAACGTCTATCTGCTCGGCCTCGCCCAGCGGATTTTCGGCGCGCAGTGGGGCTTTCCGGTGACGGCGGGGGCGTATCAGACCGACCCGACCGGAGATCCGTTGCTGTTCGTCGCCTCCTACGACCCGACCGGCGCCAAGCGCTGGGCGACCTTTCTCGGCCCCGATGAAGGCGACACGTTCCTCGGCCAGTTCGACGGCGACCTCGCGGTCGACCGCGCGGGAAATGTCGTAGTCGCGGCGACGGTCGGATCGGTCAACTATCCGGTGACCGACAATGCCTTTCAGTCGAGTCGACTCGGCTTCACCGATCTGGTGGTCAGCGTGCTCGCCGCCGACGGCGCGTCCCTCCTCTACTCGACGTACCTGGGCGGCAGCGCCGGCGAGCAGCCGGACGGCCCGCCCGGGGTTCGCGTCGGAGTCGACTCGGAAGGAGCCGCCTATGTGGCCGGATTCACTTTCTCGATCGACTTCCCGCGGCGCCAACCGCTCACCACCGCCATGACAGGCCCCGTCTTCGCCAAGCTCGATACGACGACGGGCGAGCTTCTGTACTCCTCGGGTGTGCCGATCGGTCCGGTCGCCGTCACGGTGGTCGAGAGCTCCAGCGCGGCGCTCAGCACTTCAACGGGGCCGATCGCCTACATCGGCGGAACTCGCTTCGAACCGCCCGGCATCGGCGCCATCAGCATTGCCGACACGACCGGTGGAGGCGAGTGCGCCGGCGACTGCAACGGCGATGGCTCGACGCGCATCAACGAGCTGATCATCGGCGTGCGCATCGCCCTCGCCCAATCGACCGTCGCCGCCTGCCCGAGCTTCGATGGCAACGGCGACGGCCGCGTCGTCATCAGCGAGCTGATCGCGGGAGTTCGCTCCAGTTTGCAGGGCTGTGCTGCCGCGGTTGCGGGAGCCGGTGAACCGCGAACCGTGAGGCGAGCGGCCGTGTGAGCCGACGACAGTCCCCCTCCTTGCGAGACTGTCGTAAAAGCAGATGCGAACAGTTTCTCGAGCCCGAACCGCAAAGATCCCCTCTCTCTCCGGGGACTGTCGATTTTCTCCCGTACACGTACTCGTACGCGTACCCGTACACGATCCATGCCCGAATTCTGCAGGAAACTCCGTGTACGAGTACGGGTACGCGTACGTGTACGGTCACTGATCTTTCGTTTTCCGACAGTCTCTCCGGGAGAGGGTTAGGGAGGGAACGCCAAGACGCGAAGATCGCGTCGCTCGTTCGGTGCTTCTCGAATAGGCCGTAAGCTGAAGTGAGTAGCGAGTGGGGACTGATCACCCGCGCTGTCACTCGATGAAGATCGGGCTTGACCAGGCCAGGCCGCCGTCGGTTTGTACGACGCGCACGTAGACGTATTCGCCGGGCTGCGGGTTGTTGATGGGGATCACCACTTCGAGCTCGGGTGCTGCGACGCGGCGGCGCACCGGCATGCCTGTCCGCACGATGTCCAGGTAGTCGATGGTGTCGGTGCCGATGACGTGTACGTACAGCGACGGCTCTTCGCCCGCCCCTGTCAGCTCCGCCCGCTTCACGATCGAGCCCATGGGATGTGTCGACAGCGCGACGCGCAGATAGATGCGCGGGCCGGAGGTTGCGTAGACGCGGCGCTGGCGCAGCGCTTCGTGGACGGCGCCGCGCGACAGATCGGGAGCGATGATGGCGGCCAGACCACCGGTGCCGCCGCTGGCGATGTGGGCGAGCCCCGGATGGCCGTCGTGGCTGTCGCCGCTGCCGACGAAGCCGAAGCGGTAGCCGCGGCCGAGTGCGTCGCGCACGAAGTTGCCGGGCACCGGATCGTAGATGACGCTGGGCGAGTCGCGGGCCTCGCTGACGCCGTGCACCGACACCACCTCGGTGACGGGCTCCAGCGCTGGGTCCGGCGCGATCGACCAGTCGATGGCGATCGGGCCGCCGGCCGAGTGATGGGCGACGGTGATCGCGTCGCGACCGCGCAACGCGTCCCAGAGCTCGCGCGGCTCGTCGAAGCGCGGATCGATCGAGGAATAGAGCGCCGCGTTGTCGTCGAAGAACAGCACGTGGCGGTGCCCGTGCTCCCAACTGGTCCACTCGTAGCCCTGCAGGGTGACGAACCGCCCTGGGTCGTGAAATGCCTCGGCCTGGGCGCGGATCTCCGCCCACAGATCCGGACTCTGATCGAGGTGCAGGACACCCCAGTGATCGTGGTCGGTGAGCGACACGACGTCGAGCCCGGCGACGTCGCGCGCGAAGCGGAAGTAGTCGGCGGCGCTTCCGGTGCCGTCCGACAGCTCGGAATGTCCGTGCAGATCGCCCCACAGGATCAGCGGTGCATCGGGCGCCGTCACGACGATCGGATTGCTGATCGCGACGAAATCGCCCGCACCGCTGGCGCGCACGCGAAATACGCCGTCCGATGGGGCGCGCAGGCGGACTGTGATCGTCCCGCGATCCGCCGGATCGATCCGCGCCGCTGCCGGTAGCTCCAGGCCAGACGGCTCACTGGTCAGCGCCAGCTCGCCGGCGAAAGGGAAGCCGGCGTTGCCATTGGCGTCGAGCAGCGAGATGCGCACAGCGAGCTCGCCGCCCGGACGCACGGTGCTGGGGGCGATCGCCACCAGCGTGCGCGGTTGCCCGGCCTCGACCGTCACCGCGGGCGAGTCGACCAGGAAGCGATGCGTGCCGTCGCCGTCGCCGTCGACGCCGAACCAGAAATGCGAGCGCACCTCCGCGAAGCGGTCGGTGCGCGCTCCGGTCGCACCGCCGTAGGCGACGGCAATTCGCTCGCCGGACGCGAGCGCGCGGCCGCCGACGGCAATGCCCATCAGCGGCGAGCCACTGATCTCGGGCGTCAGCGTCACACCGGTCGCAGCAGTCTGCACGGTCACGTAGCCGGGCGCTTCGGCGGAGCGATCCTGCGGGACACTCCAGCCCCAGAACGGCGACGTCATGAAGATGATCCGCCCGCCCTCGGCGATGCCTTTGTCACCGACCTCGTAGATGAAGCGCCACGAGCCGAGCGTCCCAGCCGTCACCGCGGTTGGGCCGTCTTCGATCCAGGCGCGCCCGCCGCCGTCCGCCGCGCCGCGCGGCGCCGCCGCCGCGGTGCGCATCTCGGCCGCGATGTCGGCACGCCCCGAGAATGTCGGCGTCGCCGCTGTAGCCGGAGCTGTTGCGTTCGGCGCCGCATCGCGACAGCCGAGCAGCGCCGCCAAGACGCAAAACCAGACGCGAAAGACGCGCCACCGCAAGGAAACATCGATCCGCAGGAGATGAGTGACTTCACTCACGATGAAGTTAGCCTCGTTCTGCCAAAAGAAACTCATCCACAGATTGCGCAGATTTCGCAGATGAAGAGCGCGGGCCCTGCGCAACCTCGAGGTCAGAGTTCTTCTTGATGGAGTGAGGGGAGACCGAGATTCGATCGATCCCATATCGAGCAAACCCTTGCGGGACAGAGATCTGCGTAATCTGCGAAATCTGCGGATAGGCTTTTTCTGGCCACCTCAAAGGCCAACATCGGGGAGTTCTCGTCAAAGCCAGCACTTCTCTGTGTCTCTGTGCCTCTGTGGTGAAGAGTCTTTTGTCGTCATTCGATGGCGCGCAGGTCGGTGCGATCGCGGCCGAGGGAGAAGACCGGGGGTGAGCCGATCGGTGCTGCGACGTCGGTGTCGCGGCCGCCTTCGTAGACATCGCCGGTCCAGACGTGGAACCAGGTGCCGGGCGGCAGATACACGGTTCGGCTCGTCGCGCCCTCTGTGACCACCGGCGCGACGAGCAGCGATTCGCCGAGCATGAACTGGTCGGCGATGGCGCGGCTGCGCGCGTCGTCGGGAAACTCGAGCATCAGATGGCGCAAGATCGGCGTCGATCGCTCGGCCGCCGATTCGGCGAGCGAGAGGATCTCACTCTTCAACAGAGCGTGGATGCGGGCGAAGCGGCGGAAGTGCTCCGTCGTCTCGTCGTCCTTCTCCCACGACCAGTTGAGTTGCTTACGCGCTCCTTCGTGGGTGCGCATGATCGGCGTGAAGGCGCCGAGCTCGGTCCAGCGCTGGAACAGCTCCTTGGTGCTGGGCGGCGCCAATGTGCCGCTGAAGCCGGCGATGTCGTGGGTGACGTAGGGGATGCCGGAGAGGCCGAGGTTCAGCAGCGCCGGCACCACGGTGGGCAGGCCGTCGGTGGTGCTCCAGTCCGTCTCCTGATCGCCGATCCAGTGGATCATCGAGTGGCGGTGCACGCCGGTGAAGCCGGCGCGCGCGAACACTACCCAGTCGCCGTTGGGGCGCGCTGCGTCCATCGCCTCGCGCGACATCGAGAGCCAGTCGACCGGATAGAGATTGTGGCGAGCGATCGGATCGGAGCCGTCGAAGTACACCGCGTCGGTCGGCGCCCACTCGCCGAAGTCGGCCATCCAACCATCGATGCCGAAGTCGAGCACCATGTCGCGCAGCGCGTCGCGCACGTACTCGCGCGCGCCGGGGTTGGTGAAATCGGGCAGCGACGACATTCCGTTCGGTGCCAGGAAGTCGTAGCTCTCGCCGTCGCGATTGCGGATCAAATATCCGGCGGCGTCCATCTCCGGGTAGAAGCGAAAGCCGCGGTCGCGATCGATGAACGGATTCGCATACGCGAGAAAGCGCAGACCCTCGGCGTGCAGCTCGCCGATCAGCTCGGCGAGATCGGGGTACAATACGTCGTCGACTTCCCAGCGGTATTGCACGCCGGAGCCGCCGTCGAAGTTGACGCGGATACCCGACCAGTCCTGCACCCACAACACGCCGACGGGAATGTCGGCGTCGCGGAGAGCCTCGACCTCGGCGCGGATGGCAGCCGAGCCGGCGCCGAGCGTCGTCTGTGTCGTCCCGGCCTGGGCGCCGATCCACAGGTCGTAGGCCCAGTCGGGCGGCGACGCGGGGCGGCCGACCTCGGCGCCGAGCTGTTCGATCACGTCGGTCGCGGTGGGTCCGTGGAAGACCAGCATCTCGAGCGGCGCGCCGTCGACCACCTCGAACCAGGCGACGTTCGCATCCGACTTGCAGAGATCGACCTGAACGAGCTGCGCGGTGCGCACGAGCGCGCCGAAGCCGCGCGGATCGACGAAGTACGGCATCGGAAAGTACGTCGTGTGCGGCCCGCCGTTCAGCGGCAGGGTCGGCAACGCGGGATCGCGCCCGATGCCCTGCTCACTGACGAACAGACGGAAGGCCTCGCCGCGCTGGTCGGTCTTGCCGTACTGGGCGCCGAAGCCGTGAAAGCCGCTGTCGGCGTCGCAGCGCACGGGGAGCGCCAGAGAGTCCGGCGAACCGGAGGCCGCGACGAGCCGCAGCAGCGATGTGCGCCCGGGGTCGGGATGGCTGACGATGAGCGTTGCGCGCTCCGGTCCGTCGTCGGCGGCGAAGTCGATCTCGGCGCCGTCGGCGCTTTCACGGATCTCGACGACGCGCGACAGCGCGCGGCGGACGTCGTTGGTGCGTTCGAAATCCCACTGGCCGACGACAAACCGGATGTCCTGGTCGAAAGAACGCATCTCCGGGGAGGCGCCGGCGGTGGAAAGAGTCTCGCGGCCGTCGACCAGGAACGTCACGCCTCCGGCGGCGTCGATCCGAGTCTCTACATCGGGCAGTGTCGAGTCGCCGCCGCCGTCGTCGTCCGAGCAGGCGGCGAGCGACAGCGCCAGGACGCAGAGCAGGAGGCGACTCCATCTCTTCGGAAAAGCGTGCACGGCTTCCGCCTACCACGGACCGGGTCGGGATCCCATGTCCGCCGCTCTCCGCTTTCGTAGAGACTGTCGACTTTCTCCCGTACACGTACTCGTACGCGTACTCGTACACGGAGTTTCCTGCAGAATTCGGG
>CADEER010000008.1:55670-83702 GCA_902826395.1 uncultured bacterium | reverse complement strand
CTGGGGCCATCTGCGTAATCTGTGGGTAGTCTTCTTGCCTGAAGGCCGGCTGCATCGGCTTAGCTGTCGCAATCGGCGGTTGCCATGGACCGGGGCGGCGCTACCATCGACGCCAGATGAGACGGCTTGCGCTGGTTGCGCTGATGTTCACCTTCGTCGCCTGCAGCTCCGAGCCGGAGACGCCGGAGGCGCAGATTCGGGCCTGGGTGGCGCGGGCCGAGACGGCGGCGGAGAACAAGGAGGGCGGTGCGGTCGACGAGCTGGTATCGTCGCGCTACCGCGACGAGCGCGGCCTCGATCGGCGCGGTCTCAAAGCCATGCTGGTGCGTCACTTCCTCGCCAATCGCGCGATCCACGTGTGGACACAGATTCAAAGCATCGAGCTGCCGGAGAATGACCGCGCCGAGGTGGTGGTCTTCGTCGGCATGGCCGGCGGACCCATGGAATCGATCAAGGACATCGCGAAGCTGAAAGCCGATCTATATCGGTTCGATTTCGAGCTCGCGGCCGACTCTCCCGGCCTCTGGCAGCTCACCACCGCCGACTGGCGGCCGGCGGAGATGGAAGATCTGTGACGATCGGGAACCGGGAACTGGGAACCGGGAACGAAAAGCGAAATTAGCCTCCCGTGGGGTGGCGCGATGACGAGCAAGTGACGGCGATCACGTTGCCTTCTTCGTCGAACTCGGACGGCGTGCAGTCGGTTGGTTCTTGCGGGCCGGTGGGAGCAATCCAGGCGGGACTGGTGATCGGTCCGCACGGGCCCGGTGTGCTGTTCGGACAGGTTGCGAAGTCGGTGGCAACCGAGACACCGCTGCTGGCGCCGAGATTCGTCGCCGGCCGATCGACGGCGAAGTACTGGTACACCTGCGCCGCCTGGTAGTGGTCGGGATCCTTCAGCACTTCGATGAACACCTCTTCCTCGGGCTCGGCGGAGACGCCGGCGTTCTGCAGGTTGGCGTAGGTCAGATCCGCGTTGGTGAGATTCGCACCGCGTAGATTGGCCACCGACAGATTCGAGCGCACCGTACCGTCGCGACCCAGCATCGCGCCGGTCAGGTTGGCGCCGATGAGCTGCGTGTTGGTCATCGTCACGCCCTGCAGAAATGCGCCGGTAAGATCCAGTCCGGGAAGGTCGGCGAGGTTGAAGCTGGCGCCGTTGAGGAACGCACCCGCGCCGGTCGCGACCGACACGGCCGGGTTGTCGTTGTACCAGGAGACGAAGTCGAGCACGGTGTCCGACATGCGCGCACCGGCCAGGATGGTGTTGTGCATGTACGAGCCCGACAGCGTCGCCGACTGGCACACGCAGCCCGGCTGGGAAGCCAGGCAGTTGCCCTGGGGGTCGACGCAGGCCGAGTCGACCTCGAAGTAGGCGCCCGAGAGATTCGCCGAGGCGAGGTTCGCCGGCGCCAGCACCGCGCCGCGGAAGAAGGATCCCGGCAGCGACGCGCTCTTCAGGAAGGTGCGGATCATCGTGGCGCCGTCGAACAACGCAGGCGCGGCCTCGGTGGCGACGATCGATCCGAGATCGGCGCCGGTGAAGTTCGCCCGGTAGAAATCGGCATTGGCGACATTCACACCGTGCAGATTGGCGCTCGTGAAATTGCCCGACGGCATGTGCGCCCCTTCCAGGTCGAGCGCAGCCAGCTTCGCGCCGCTGAAGTCGACGCCGCTGAAGTCGACGTCGGCGAAACGGTCTGCATTCTTGTCGGCGATGAAGAACTTGCCGGCGTACTTGCTGGCGGTGAAGTCGATGCCGGACATGGTGCCGCCGGCGAGGACGGCGTGCTGGAAGTTCCCGGTCGACCATTCCGTCGCGTGCCAATCCCAGCCGCTCAGGTCGGCGCTGCTCAGGTCGGTGTTTTGTAGACTCGTGCTCGCGTCGAGCAGCGCGCCGGACAAGTCCAGGCGCTGCGCCGGATCGCTCGGGTCATCGGTCGGACAAGGCTTCGTCGAGAAGTCCCTGCCGGCGAGATTCGCGCCGCGCAGGTCCACACCGGACATGATCGAAGGATCGTAATTGGCGCCACTGTCCGGGTCCGGGATCCCACACGAAAGCTCGGTCGCGCGCAGATCGACGTTGCGAAACGACGCCCCGCTCAGCTGGGAAGTCTCGAAGATCGTCGGACGGGGCGGATAGCCTTCGGTGCAGCAGCTCGGTCCGACTCCGAGGCGGACTGGGCCGAACGCTTCGTCCCAAAATTGCGCGTCGGTAAAGTTGACGCAGTAGAAGGCCGAGCCGAGAAAGTTCGCGCCGCCGAAACGAGCGCCGCTCAGATCGTTCTTCAGGCCGTAGCTGTACACCCACTTGGTGTTGACGACGGAGCACCTCGCATTGCCCGGGTTGAACGGGTCGCAGTTGCCGGTGTTGTTGTCGAAGCACAGCATCGCGGAGCCGGAGAGATCGACGCCGCGCAGGTCGCAACCGGGGCAATACGTCGACAGCGTGTAGGTGCCGAGCAATGCGGACGGTCCGGCGGTAACACCGTCGCCCGGAATCGAGACGGTCACAGGGGCCGGCCGGAAGAACGTCAGATACCCTTCCCCCGCCCCATTCGCCGTCTGCCCGTTGCCGAAATGGAGCGCGTGCAGTCCGGCGGGCAAGTCGGCATCGACGCAGCCGTCGCCCTGTCGAGTGCTGGCGAGCAGCGCCCCGCCGGCATCGTGGAGGGCGAGCTGATGCGGATGCTCGTCGCCGAGGTCGATGCAGAATCGCGCGCGGCCGGCTTCGGGTACGCGGAGCTGAATGGTCTTATCCATACCGTCGCCTTCGGGATCGAGTCGCAGCAGGACGGTGTCGCCCAGGCATGCGGTGCCGTCATCGAGGTCGACCTCGTCGAAGGCGCGCGCGTCGCGAGAGCACGACGCGGAGCTGACCTCGCCGTCGTCGTCGCCGCATCCGGCAACACATGCAAACAGCAGCGACATGACGGTGATCCAACGGAGGAGGCGGCGTGCAAAGTTTACACGTCGCGCGGTCCGGTCGTTGTGACGGGCGGAGGAATCGACGGGTGTCAGCATCGGCTGTTGTTAGCCTTGTCTCGGCTCACCAACAAGAGAAGGCCGGATCGAGCGCACCGGGACTACTTGCGCACTTGCATTCGCGGGAACGAAGGAGCAAATGCCTCTGGGACTGATTGACCATGAGGATGGTGCGCATGCGACCCCCGGCTGTCTTCGGCTACGCAACCTTCCTCGTCTGTTTGCTGGCCGGGGGGCCGGCGGCAGGTCAGGGCTTGTCGGCGCGCGGCGACGCCGATTGCAGCGTCGCGTTGACCGCGGCCGACGTAGTCGCCTCCGTCCTCGCCTTCGCCGAGGAGAGCGTCTGCGACAACGACGACTGCGACCGCGACGGCGAATTGACCCCGGCGGATATCGACTGCGCCGCGCGCTGCCTCTTCGGCGAATGTCCGATTTCGGAGCATGCGCCCGAGGTGACAGCGATCGAGCCGGAAACGGCGGAAGCGATAGCGCCGTTCACGACCATAAGCGTGCGCGTCTCGAACTTGGATCCGGAAAGCCTCATCCGCGTCACCATCGGAGACCTGCTCGCGGAAGTCGTCGAAGTGATCCCGCCCGACGAGATCGTCGTCCTCGTGCCACCGCTGCCGCCCGGCCCTGCACCCGTGCGAGTACAAGTCGGAGAGCTGGCCGGCCTCGAATCGGTCGTCGACATCGCCGCGCAGGTACCGGTCGGCGACACCGACGACTTCGAAGGAACTCTCGACCTGCTGGAACAGGTGTTAGCTCTCTTCGCGCAGCTCGACCTCGGCGAGGCGTTTGGCGAGGACGCGGAGGCCGTGCTCGAGGCGATCCAGATCTACCGCGACGAGCTCGCCGCGCAGCGGCTCGCTTTCGCCGACGATCCCAACTTCACCGCCGAGCTCGAAGCGACTCTCGACGCGGGAATGGACAGCGCGGGCGTGCCGGACCAGCTCCGCGAGCTGATCGCGGACATTCAGGCGTTGTTGGCTTCGGAAGAGATCGGCACGCTGGACGGACAGACCTCCGGCACCCTGGTCGGCGCGGCGACGATCGCGCGGCGCGTCGCCAAGACTCTCGCCGTGGCGCGCGGCGTGATCGCGGCCGGTGGGACGGTCGTCGCCACCGGCGCCAGCATCCCCACGGGCCTGATCGCGGTAGGGACCGGCGCCGTCGCCGGCGTCCTCACTCTCGCCGGTAGTGCGGCGCTGCCGCCGATCATCGTCGAGACGGTCTTCACCGACCGTGCCGGACAGCGAACCTCGTCGATTCACTCAGACGGAACGATCCTGATTCGCGGCCGCAGACTGGTCGATACTCAGTTGGTGATCCGTACTGCCCTCGGCGAAGAGGTGTTCCCCGCGACCGAGGTCGGCGACAATCTTCGCCAGTTTCAACTGGGCGGGCGCTTCGGTTTCTGCGGCATCATCCGGTTCTACCTCAAACGCCAGTTCCTCGCCGGCAGATCGGAGATCATAAGCTGGGGCGTGGAGCCGCAGTTGGTGTCGTTCTTCCCCGAATCGGTGGACGTCGGCAAGGAGCTCATCCTGGTGGTCCAGGCGGCGGCGGGGTGTCCGACTACGGTTCGCTACACTCGCGCGACTGAAATGTTCCCGTTCGCCATCAGCACCGCCAGGGCGCGCCAGTCGAACGAAGTCGACACCCGCGTGCCGAACATCCCGTCGGGTAGGTACACGGTCGATTTGTACGTCGACGGCGTGATCAGCAATGGGGCGCCGAATCTTCTGGTGTCAAATCCCATCATCGGCGTGCAGGTCACGTGCACACTTCTCGAGATCAACATGTCGCCGGGAAGACCGAACGTGACAAGCTGCACGGCCAAGGCTCTGCCCGCTTCGACACAGTTGCCGATCGGAAGTCGCTTCGTGTGGACTTCATCCGATCCGAACACGGCGGGCGTCGAGGGCGGCGGTCCAGAAGTGCAGGTCGCCGGCACACATCCCGGCACGACGGTGATCTCGGCCGACGTGAAGGTCGGCGACGATGTGATCGCCGCCACGACGGCGCCGGTAACGATCACCGTCAAAGACGTCTCAGTGCCGGGTGGGATTCTGCGTCAGTCGAGCGCCGGGCCGGTGACCGCCGGAACCTCGGTCGGGTTCACGGTTTCGGCCAACGACAACGAAGTCGTCACGCGGATCGCGCTGCGCGCGACGGGAGACGCAGTCCTGAATCCGGCACAGGAGCTTCCGTGCTTCGGATCCGGCACCGACTGCGACCTCGACTTCACGGTGAACCTCAAAGAAGAGGGCGAATTCAGTAGTCGAACGTTCACCGTCGTCGCCGACGTCTTCGACGGCTCCGGCAACCAGGCGACGACGAACGAGCTCGCGCTGACGATCGAAGCGGACGGCGAGCCGCCGACTCTGATGATCAACAGCCCCGCCAACGGCAGCACCGCGAACGCCGGTAGCACGGTGCAGGTCGTAGCCTCCGCGACGGACAACGTCGGGGTGAAGGTGTTCAACTACACGGCGACGGGCGATGCGCTGGTCTCGGCCGTGTCGCAGCGCCTGGAGTTCCCGAATGCCCTGCCCGCGCCGGAGCTCCGCTTCAATTTCACCATCAAGCCGGCCAACGAGCTGATCGAGGTCGCCAATCGGACCATCGTCGTCACCGTCACGGCCCTAGACGAGACCGGCAACGTCGCTGGCCCCCAGTCAGTATCGGTCTCGGTCATTGGCGTGCTCGACAACTGCCAGGGCAGTATCACGGCGAGCCTCCCGGCCGGGTACATCGGTGACCCGACGACGATCACCGTGACCATCTCGGGTGATGTCGCGGCCGAGATCACCAGAGTCACGAGCATCAATCCGGGCGGTTCCTTCGACCTCGCCCCGCGCGGCAACGGCGTCTACGACGTGACGCTCTTCTACCAGGGCACGGGGCGCTTCAACCTGTCGTTCACCGCCTTCGACGGCAACGGCGTCTCCCGCTGTTCGGGCTCGATCAACCTCGAATCACTGGGCCCGAAGCCGTAGCTCGCACAACCGCTGGTACGCTCGCCCCGCCACGGCCGTCGTCATTCGTTACGGCAGAAGATCGGCGTGGCCGACGTGAACGTCTCGCTGCCGCCGTCTGGCCGCTTGCGTCTCACCCTGACCCTCACCGGCGTGGAGCAATCGATCGGGGATCGCACGGTGAGACGGGTTGGGGTGACGGCGAGAACCGACGAGGCGGCGATCCATTCGCCGCTCGGCCCCTCGAACTCGACACAGGTTCCGCGTGGAACACGCCCACACGTGTTGCCCGCCGCCAACCCCACGCAGGTCGTCGCCCCGCCTGGTCCGTCGTTGTTTCCGTAACCCTCGATGGCGTTGAAGCCGGTGCCGACGACATGAACGACGTCACCCAATCGCGCCGCGCGCGGAGAGACGCCGAGCACGGCAGTCCCACCTGATGGGTTGCGCACCGCTTCGCACGGTTCGACATCGAGGCGCGCGTTCGCCGGCGCGATGTCGTTGGCAGCGACATCTGCAGCTCGACACGTGCCACCGCTACCACCGTTCTGCCATTGATTCCCTTCCGCCTTTCGCGCGGATCCGGCGGAGCCCGCGTTGAAGTTGGTCGGGCGACGCGCGCCGGGGGCACCGTTGTTGCTGAAGGCGTTCATGGTCCCCACGCGAGGCGTGGCGGCCAGATCGCCGAATCCCATCATCGCCACCGATCCCTCGTTTCGATTGAGCAATACGCCCGCGCCGTCGTTCAGCACACTCGCAACGCCGCCGACGTCGATCTGCCCCGCCCGCCCGGCACCCGCCGATGCTTCGATGCCAAACCGCATTCCACAGATGAAATCGTCACGCATGGAGCCACGCGTGTCGTCGCGGTAGAAGATCCCGCTTCTCATTCCGTTGCGCACCGTATTGCCCTGCGTGCGGAGCTCCGCACCACCGCCCTCGGCGGAAAGTTGTGCCGCGGCCGCGCGGGTTCCGGAAACATCGCAGGCGTCGCCGGGCGTATCTCCAACGCCGTCGATCGGAACGCAGGTACCGCTACCACACCCCGCGTCGCTCGATCCCGGGCACGCGATCGGCAGCGCGGGCGCGGCTCTACAGTCGGCACCATCCAGTCCCCATGGACAACAGCGCATGCCATCGCGCGGCCCACCGCGGCAGCGCGTCGCCGCCGGGCAGTTCACGCCGTTCTCTTCGATCAGGTTGCCGATCGCGTCGACCCTGCCGTTCCTGCTCTGCGCGAACAAACCCCCGCGCCCGTTGTGGTGAATCCAAGAGTCGCGAACGATCGTCGCGGCGTTCTGGCTCTTCACCGCCCGGTCATAGCAATGGCGAAGCTCGCTCTGCGACACGACCACGGCGTCGGCGGCGGCGAGACTGCCCGTCGCTTCGACGTCGATGCAGTCCTTACCTTGTGCAGGGTTGCTGCCCCGGCTGGGGCTATTGCCGGGGCAGTCCTGCATCAGACGATGGGCGCTGCCGCCATCGAGCTTCGACGTCTCGACGAAGCCGCGCTGCGCACCGGCGCCGAAGGCTACGAGATCCTGATCTCTCCTGGCGACGAGAGCATCGGCGCCCAGAACCCGGCGCACATACACACCGCGCAGACCCGAGCCGGCACTGTTGAAGCGCAGCGTGGCGGCATTCGCCAGCGACTTGTCGGTCGGATCGAGCTCGATGATCGTCTTGTAAGCCCGGTCGGAGAATGCGGACAACGGCGACGGATCTCCATCGGCATTTGTCCCGTCGATCAACGTTTCCCTCGCGATCCTGAGTTGTGAGGGATCTCTCAGCCGAATCGTCATCGCGCCGGCCGCATGGCGACCGTGATCGAACTGGACGAGAACCGGCGGTTCCGCGCTCGACCCGGCGAGCACAGACCGCAGAGTGCCCGGGCGCCCGTCATCGAGGTCCGAGACGACGGTCAACACCGATCGGTACGCGGTCCAGGCGAGAGATGCGGGAGCGGACGGATCCCCCATCGCCAGCGCGCGTCGATACTGCTTCTGCCCGGTCGCCGCTACTTCGATGCGGTGCAGCCATTCTCCCGCAACGATGTTCTCGACAGTGATCTCGCAGCGCGGGACGCCCGCTTCGCAGGTGCATGTGCTCCCGGCTCCGCAGGTGCACGTCCCCGAGCAGGTGGGGGGGATGGTCAAGTCGTGCGTGTATCCATCAGCCCCTCGATGCTCTCGACAGGCACTCGTCACCAGTTTGCCCGTCACCCGCGCGACCGTCGCCGTCTCGCCACCGCGGCGATTGAGAACGCCGATTCTCACGCCCCCGGGGGGACAGACTGCGGCCGCAGTGGAACCCCCTACGAGGATCAAGATGATGGCGCGACCGATCCCTCGCACGGGCCCCCGTTACACGCGGTCTCCACTCGGGTCAAATCAGCGCCATCGTCTCGCTGTCGCGAATAGGTGAAGTGTGAACAGCTTGACGACCTGCCAGCCTATGTGTCAGGGGACCGAGGCATCGTTCTGCATACGCGCTCCTCGCCGGGAGCGGCCAATCGCACCAACGAGGAGGACTCGAATGAAACTTCTGGTGACAGCCAGCATCGTCTTCGCGGTCCTCGCGAGCGGCTGCGCAACGCAGCAGCCCTGGACACCGACCGTCGACACGTTCGGCAGCTCGAACAGTCAGTACGTGAGTCGAGACCTGGAAGAGTGCCGCCAGCTCGCCTTTCAAGTATCGGGGAGCACGCCGGAGAACGCAGTCCGCGGTGCGGTGACGGGCGGCCTGGTTGGAGCGGCGGGAGGCGCGGCAATCGGTGCCGCTCTCGGCAACGCCGGACGCGGCGCCGCCGTCGGCGCCGCGGCAGGCGGCATCGGGAACGCGACGCGCCGTGCAAACCAGTCGGAAGCGCAATTCCGCCAAGCCTACGTCAATTGCATGCGGCAGCGCGGCCACACCGTCATCAACTGAGCGAGTGCTGAAGGAGGCATGGTGATGAAACTTCGTCTGACGACATCGGTCGCGCTACTGGCCCTTCTCGGCTCTTCTCAGCCCGCGCTCAGCCAACTCGCGCCGGCACTCGAATACGCATGGTCACTCAACCTCGACGCGTTCAACAAAGAGAACGTCGATGGGGCAATGGCTACGGTCGACACCCGTTCGCCCGCCTGGAAGGCGACGCAACTCGAGCTCGAGAAACTGTTCAAAGACTACGACCTCAAAGCGGAGCTGGTGAAGTTCGTCGTCATGGGTCACGACGACGAGTTCGCGATCGCCCGGGTGAAGACCAAGACCACCGGTCAGCCGGGTACGGAATTCACCAACAACATCACCGATGCAATCGTGATATTTCATCAGGAGGGCGGCACCTGGAAGATCTGGAGCGAGGAGATTCTGGCCGTCGAGATCCTCCCATAGGGGTTCGATCTCGAGCCCCTCGAATGCTTCTGGAGCGGCGCGACAGCACCACCTCCGCCGTCCGCCGCTCGAAGCCAACCCATCCGTCGTCGTCTCCATGCGACCGCCGGCTCTGGGACACCGTTGATCGTTTGACCGGCGGTAACGATCGCTCTCGCTGCGAACTGGTTCCGCCGCCGCGACAGGTGGAAGTTTATGTCGCGAGGATCGCCTCACGAGGGAGATGATGACGTCGGAATCAGACGATGCGGGCGCGCCGCAGGGCCCGCCGCTGCGGCCTCTCAGCTTGATCGAGGCGCTGATTCCGATCGTCTTTCTGATCGGAATGATCAGCCTCTCCTTCTTCCTGTTCGGAGACGCTGGCGCGCTCGGCCCCAATCAGATTGCTCTGGTGGTGGCGACCATGGTCGCCGTCATGGTCGGGCGGCGGCGCGGCCTGACGCTCGAAGCGCTCGGCGAGGCGGCGGTCACCAGCGCGTCGTCCGGTATTGGCGCGATCTTCATTCTGTTCGCGGTCGGCTCGCTGATCGGGACATGGGCAATGAGCGGCACATTGATCGCCATGGTGTACTACGGCCTGTTGATCCTCAGCCCGAACTACTTCTACCTGACCGCGGCGATACTCTGCGCCGCCGTGGCGCTGAGCATCGGCAGCTCGTGGACGGTGGTGGGAACAATCGGGATCGGGTTGATGGGGATCGCCGCGAACATGGGTCTGAGCTTGGAGATCACTGCCGGCGCGGTGATCTCCGGCGCCTACTTTGGCGACAAGTCCTCGCCGCTATCGGACTCGGCGAACCTCGCCGCCGCGGCGGCCGGCGTCGACCTCTACCAGCACGTGCGCGAAACTTTCATCACTTCGTTGGTCACCCTGCCGCTCGCCCTGGCGGTGTTCTGGTATCTCGGGTCGCCTGGTGATTTCGACGCGTCGCACAAGATCGCGGCGATCAAGAGCTTCTTCCATATTTCGCCGGTTTTGTTCGTCCCCTTGTTGATCGTCGTCGGCCTGGCCGCGATGAAGACGCCGCCGTTCACCACCATCTTCATCGGCGCGGTCGCCGGGGGGATACTCGCTGTCGTCGTCGCGCCAGATCGCGTCGTCAACTTTGCCGACGCGGCTGATCTGTCCCGACCGCTGGCGCTGCTGAAGGGAGTCTGGCTGGCGTTGGCGAGTGGGTACAAGGCCAGCACCGGCGACCCGGCGATTGACCAGCTCGTCTCCCGGGGCGGCATGGAGAGCATGCTGAACACGATCTGGCTGATCATCTCAGCACTGTCGTTCGGCGGCGTGGTCGAGAAGGTCGGCGTTCTCGATCGATTGATCAACCCGATCATCGCCGCGGCGAAATCCACCGGCGCTCTGGTATCGACCCTCGTCGGCTCCGTCGTCGCGACCAACATCGTCACCGCAGACCAATACATCGCGATCGTGCTGCCGGCCCGGATGTTCAAGAACGGCTTTCGCGATCGCGGCCTCGCTCCGGTGACACTGTCGCGCGCAGTCGGCGACTCCGGGACCGTCACCGGCGCGCTGATCCCCTGGAACAGTTGCGGCGCCTACATGGCGGCAACGCTGGGCGTGGCCACCTTGGGCTACGCTCCCTTCGCTGTCTTCTGCTGGACGAGCCCGCTGATCACGATCGCATTCGCATGGCTGGGCTTGCGAATGCCGCGCCTCGACAATGCCGATCGCCCCCCGCAGGCTCCTGTCGAGTATCACTGACCGAATCTGCTCAGCTCGGCCCAACCGCTCCACGTGATTTCAATGCCGATGCAAAGCAGGACGAAAGCCATCAACCGGGTCATCACCAGCATGCCTACATCACCCAGCCAGCTCACCACCGTTACCGAGTTCCGGAAGATCAGATAGAGCACGACGGAAACGCCGGCGGCTCCCGCGACCGCCACGAATGTTCCCACGATGTATGGCATCGGCGTCGTCGGAGTCTGCGCACCGAGTGCGATCGCGGCTGCAATCGTGCCAGGCCCGGTCGTCAGCGGAAACGTGATCGGGAAGAAGCTGGACCGGATCACTTCGGCATCGGTCATCTGACGAGTCTCCTTCGCCGCCTTCTCATGCACCTCGTCGTCTTCCGTGCGGTGGAGCAATCGCCACGCGGTCGATGCAACCAAGAGCCCACCGCCGATCCGGACGACGGGCAGCGAAATGCCGAACAGAGCAAGCACGTAGGTGCCGATGAGCATCGACGTCACGATGATGAACCAGCCGTTGATCGCGACCTGCTTCGCCAACCGAGCCGCAAGAGCTCTGTCTCTGCCCACGGTGGCTACGAAGATGGGCGCCGTACTCAGCGGATTGATGATCGGGAGGAGCGTCACCGGGACCAGCAGCATCAACTTCAACACCAGGACGAATAGAGGTTCCACGCAATCTCCCGGCGCCTCAGCGGACCGCCGCCCGATACCAGAGCTCGGGTCGCTTCTCGAGCTGCCAACCCATGTTCATGGCGCCGATGGCGAGCACCAAATCCGTCGCGTGGATGATCCATGGGAATCCACCCACCCGTCCCACCGGAAATGTCAGCGCCCCGAATAGAAATGTGAGCGTCATCCAGGTTGGGAAGATCCGTTCCCGGAGCAGCCCCCACGCCAGCAAAGAGAGCGCGGCGGGAAAAGTGGGGCCAAAAAGATACGTCACGAAGAGCACATTGTTGAAGATCTCGGTGATGAGGTTCGGATACGCCTGCACCTTTCGATCCACGAGCGAAAACACGAGCTGGATCAGCATGATGTTGGAGACGGCGACCAAGCCGAGAAAGGCAGCGGCGCCTCCCAGCAATCCAAGTCGATCCGCCGCGGGACGAAGCAAGTGGACAATGCCCAGGATGCCCCCGATCCAGAAGTACAGTCCTACCAACGAGATCGCCGCGGCGAGTACGGGGAGCGTTTCGACCTGGTGGTGGACGACCTCACCGATCATGTAGAGCGACGGGCCAAAGAACAGTCCGGCCGCGGCGATGCGACGGCGGCGCTCGGCGGAATCTCTCTCGCTCACGACAGTGGTCCGCGGGGCGGTCGTGTACATCGCATCAGGCTTGTTAGCGCCGCGACCGGCCGCGAACAAGCATTCACCTCCCCGGCGCGCACGCTATGCTCGCCTCGCGACAGAGGTGATCGGCGTGCTCGACCAAGATGCGGCGCACCTCTTCGATGGCGAGTGGGTTCTGCTGGACCGAGTGACCGGATCGGGGAATGACTACTTCGGACTCCGCCCACTCCAGGCTGGCGCTCTCGAACGTCACGACACCGTCCGACTGACCGGCGGGGGGCAGATCGCCGCGCACGGCGATGATCGAGTGCGCTGACACACCCGGCGCCAGCGGTGTCTCGTCGAGGGCGCCGAGGAACAGACTGCCTGTCCGCATGCCGTACACCGAGCCCAGGGTCGGCCGACGGGGATCGAACCGCAGTGCGTCGGCATTGCCGGCGACGAGCTCGCTCGTCGCCGTGGTCAAGCTCTGCGGCAGGCGCACGAAACGGGCGAGCAAGTTGACGATGGAGCCCTCTGCAAAGAAGCTGCCGCGGTGCGGTGTGGCGAGGAACACCAGACGGCGGACGAACGGCAGAGGCTCGAAAACGAAGACCTCGCGCAGCAGGGATCGGGTAGCTTCGGACACCTGGAGCTGATCGATCGGACGGGTGCTGATTCCTGCCCAGAAGCGATCGCCGGAGTCGATGGCCGTCATGCGGGCGAGCAGGCCTCCCTGGCTGTGCCCAATCACCACCATCTCGCGCAGCGCAGGATCGCGGCCGTCCGGATCGATCTCGGCGACGGCGCCGGCCAGCGTTCGGCGCAACAGCATGGCGGAATAAGGGATGACGTTGCCGCTGTCATAGAAGAAGAACCAGAACTGGAAGCGGTCGCGCAGCCGCCAGTCGTTCTTGAGCACATTGACCATGTTCGCCCAGCGGCCGGGGCTCGACGCGGTGCCGTGCACGAAGACCACCGGGATGCGTCCCGGGCGATACGGCTCGACGAAAGCGAGCGGCCGATCGAAGTCGCGGCTGATCACGTCGCCGCGCAGGAAACCGCGCCGCTCCCAGCTCCAAACCCGTGAGCGGCTCAGAGAGTACGCCAACGTGGCGCTCGGCTCGGATTCGATCGGCTGGCGCTGACCGTTGATCTCGGGTCGATTGACCTCGAGGTGGTGATACAGTTGCAGCGAAGAATCGATCACAGGCTGCAGCGCCTGGCGTCGTGGCTGCTCGATCAGCATCACTGCCGTCACCGGCACGCGCATCTCGGTGGCGACGAAGTCGTTCCGGACGGCGTTCACGTCGAACGGCTGCATGGCAGCGGCCAGCGGCGCGCCAATCCCGGGGCTGCGAAAGCGCGTGCCAAGGCCGCGCACTTTCAACTCGGCAACAGGGACGAAGTCGTACAGCCAACGGTTGGCCCAGACGCGGCTCGCGTCATCGAAGCGGACGACCAGTTGCTGGCCGAACGGCATCGGGAAAGTGTCGGAGCGCAAGTCGACCGTATCGCGAGGCGGCACAGAAAAGGCTTGGGCCAGCGCTCGATTGTATAGATCGGCGGCGATTCGCAGGCGCGGGTCGAGCTCACCCGGCCGGTCCTCCTCGGACTCGGGAAACAGATAGGCATAGGCGTACACGACGGTGGCAAAGTAGTACGGCATCTCCCCGCTCCGCTCGGCATGCCCAAAGCAGAGCTCGGCGAGTGCGAATAAAGTGCGACCGCCCGCATCGCCATGGCGCAGCCGCTCGTGCAGCGCAGCCAACGCCGCCGGTGGATCGCTGCGATACAGCTCCACCAGGCCCCAGCGGGCGAGAATGTTTTGGCTGAAGAGGCTGGGCTCGCGGGAGTTGAGCATACTGCGAGTCAACTCCGCACCCACATGACGCGCCGAGACCCGCTGGACGCTGATCGGAGGCCCGCAACCGACAGCGGCCAGCAGTATCAAACCCGCCAGGAGAGCCGATCGACGGAACCGGCTGCCGCCCCACTCGCTCGGGCACGCACGCCGCTCGAGCTGCCCGGACACGAACGACCCTCCTCCACGGCTCACGGCTAGGCCGGATCCGATGCCGGTACCCGCAACGACCGCAGCAGCAACATGCGGCAGACGAAGACACCGGCCGCCGCCGCCGCCAGATGTTTGAGGCTGTGACCGCTGATCAAACCCGCGAGACCGTACAGCGCGCGATCGAACGTTTCGAAGAGCTTGGCGACGACGTAGCCAGCGAATACCCAATAGAGACTCTCGCCATGCGTGTAGCGCGAAGTAACCATCCAGGTGATCCCCAACAGAGCGATCACCGCGTACGCTTGCAGCACGGCATAGGGCATGACATTGCCGGCTCCGGCCCGCTCGGTCATCAGCCAGTACACGACCGTACCGATGCCTATTCCGAGCATCGGTACGAACAGCAGCAAGCCGACACGGACGCTGACGCGATCGACGATTTGGGCGGCAATCAGCGACATGAAGGCGATCGTCATCGGCACGCGATCCCAAAACAAGCGCTCGTTGTCGGGCGCGAGATGGTAGTACGCGGAGCCCAGCGCGGTGAGCAGCACGCCGGCGAAGAATACCGCATACGGCCAACGCTCAGCTGGGTGCTCGAACGAGGTTCCGGGGCGGAACACGACGGCGAAGCCGACCAGGGCGACAAACAGGAAGCCGACGTTGGTCGTCACGTCGAGAAAGTTCGCAATCCCGGCCATCTCCCGATGATCAGCGAAATCGTGGTACTCGAGTGGCTGCGGATAGGCCGGCAACAGAACGCTCGCCGCCAGCGCCGCGGCCGTGAAGGCAAGGAAATATGCGGCCGGACGCGTCATACGTGCACGACCGCCTCGAGAGTCTGCCCGATCACTGATCAGCCGCTCGCGATGCGGTGAGGGCGCGCTCACCGTCGGCGCGGTGCATGTCGAGCATGCCGACGTCGATGGCCCAGGTGACGGCGGCCTGAACCGCGGCGAGAAACTCGCGCTCCTGCTGCATGACTTCATCTCCGCACTGCATGCGCGTGGTCGCAACCGGAGAGGCGATACTGAGTCGCGAGCCGTCGCGCGTGTAGGTGCCGCTGAAGCGATTGCAGCCGGCGTTACCGGTCAGCTTCCCGTCTTCGAAGCGCAGGCTGAGCACCGTGTCGAGCAACGGGCTGACCACCGCGCTGCGGCCGTTGTTGAAGCCGGTGACCTTCCAATCAATGCCTTCGAGCTGCGGCGGCGGGGCTACGGCGAACACCAACACGGGCTCGCTCTTCGAGTCCGGCGCGAGCGTCAGACTCTCGCCCGCGACGGTGAACGACAACGTGCCGCTGAGAGCCTTGGTGAATGCCGCCTCGACCTTCATCGCGGCGTCGTCACACGCCATCATCGTCCCGGCCAAGGCGGCAACGGTCAGGCGTTCGCCATCGACAGAGTAGCCACCCGCGAGGCGGTTGCATCCGCCGAAAGCCTGAAGCCTGCCCTGCTCCAGACGCATGTTCGGCGCCTCGCGCAGCGCCGCCAGCACCTCGCCGTCGAGTCCCGCTACTCGGGTGAGGCGCCAGACCCGCCCCTCAATCGCAGGAGGCGCTGCCGAGCCGGCGTTACCTCCGGCAGCCAGCACGACAAGCGCGACCGCGAACCAGCTCTTCGGGGAGATCCCCATGGGAGTCACCAATCTCTGTACCATTCACCATCATCCATTCCTGACACCAACACCGGTGTCGCGAGTCGGAACCAAGCGCGCTCAGGCTTACACCGAACGCGCCGCGGCTGCCACGCTTGCGGCGCATGGCACTCCGATCAGAACCGCACAGTGCGCGTACAGGTTTTGAGCGGGGGTCGAAGCGGGCGCGCGATTTGGACAGCAGTCCGGGGATTTGGTAGAGCCGCGCTTCATGACTACCAACAGTCGCCGTTGCGCCGCGATCGCCGTTTGGTTCCTGCACACCGCTGCATCCGCGTTGCTCGTCCTCGCCGGGCCCGCCCTGGTCGCCGGACAGGAGGCGGACGAGTTGGTCGAAGACATCGCTGTGCAGCCGACGCTGCTCGGCGAGGGAGGCCTCATCTACCAGAGCGATGCCGACATCGATGGCGGCGGCAGCATGGACGTGTTGCGTTTCGACGTAGGACTGCTCGGCACGGCCACGCTGTCCGAGCGCTTGCGGTGGCGCAACACCTACTTCTTCGGCGTCCACGGCTACGATTTCGACGGCGGCGGTTTCGCCGCCGGGGATCCGTGGGAGACGGTGCTGAACATGCGCCTGGGCAGCGCGCTGACCTACGCGATCAACGACAAGTGGGGCGTGTCCGGCGGCGGCGTCTTCATCTTCTCGCCGGAGACCGACGCCGATTGGGGCGACAGCTTCACCGGCGGCGGCTCGGTCGGTGTCGAGTACCGCCACAGCGAAACGCTCTTCGCCAGCGTCGGCGTGGCGGTGATCAGCCAGATCGAAGACGACGCCGCCGTGACGCCCATGGTCGGCGTCAACTGGCTGCCAGCTCCTCAGTGGACCGTGCGCGGCGGCGCCGTGCCGGCCAGCGGCGGGACCGCGGCAGCCGGTGAGGTGGCATACCGGATCCTCGAGCCCCTCGAGATCGGACTCGGGCTGGTCTACCACCAGCGCCGGTTTCGCCTCGACGACTCGGGACCCGCTCGCGAGGGCGTGGGCGTAGACAACAACCTGCCCGTCCGCCTGCGACTGGGCTGGAACATCACGCAGAACGTTGGCCTGCATCTCCTTGCCGGCGTGGTGGCGGGCGGCGAGGTCGAGCTCGAAGATCGCCGTGGCGACCGCTTGCGCAAAGAGGATTACGATCCGGCGGCGTACATCGGCGCCCGCATCATTGGCCGCCTGTAGGCATCGGTCTCAGCAGCATCGCTGCGCGGCGCGTCAGTCGCGATCGGCGTCGTCGTCTTCGCTGTCAGGTCGAGCTGTCGCCGCGGCGGCACCGCTCGTATCGCCCTCAGCGCCCGATTCGGCCGCGCCGTCGCCCGGCGGGCGGCCGTCGCGCTGACGGTGATACGGCACCGCGTCGGGAACCTGCGGATTGGGCGCCAGAAAGCTGTCGGCGACAGCACGCGAAGTAACGGCCGCGGGCAAAATCACAGCCGCCAGCGCGATCGCTGTGCTACGGCCGCTCCAGCGCATACGAGATCATCAGGCGCACGAGCACGAACTCGTTCTTGCCGGCGTTGACGACGAACTCCGCGAACGGCAGCACCTGGTACGAGACGAATCCGCCCCAATCGTCGTCGTGCGTGTAGTTGTTGTCGGGTTCGTAGAAGCCGCCTGTGCGGACCCCTGCGCCGAGGTTGTAGGACGCGCCGAACGAGCCAAACAGAGCGTTGTTGAACGACGCACCGTTCGGCCATTCGCCGCCCCAGAGCAGATTGCCCGAGAGGGTGAGTCGTCGCCCGAAGGTCTGCGAGAGCGCACCGCCGAATTCGAGATTGTCGAAAGAGTCACTCTGCGTGTCATAGAAGCCGGTCGCCGCAAGGGAGGTCGATTCCCAGTCGCTGGCGCGGTCCCACAGGCCGACCAGGCCGAAGGTGCGCACGCGGCTGAAGTGGCGGTTGTCGCTGTCGGCGTTCTTGTTGCGCCGATAGGTCGGCTCGACGCTGATCTCGAACGGATGGCGCCAGCGAGAGTTGACGTAGGCGATGCCGGCGCCAACCTCGATGCGGTTCTTCTGGTTGCGAAAGCTGGGGCCCGCCACCAGCGTCTGCAGCTCGGGCGCCGATTGCTTGATCGCAAACGGCCCCGGCAGCTCGAAGCGATCGTCCGGTGGCGCCTCATCCGGTTCGATGAAGGTCTCCCACCCGCTGTCGGCCGGCTCCGCGGCGACCTCGCCGCCGTCGCTCTCGAGGTAGGTGTTCCCCGGCGCGACCTGCTCGCGCGAAATGAAGTAATCCTGCTCGGCGCGCACGACACCCGCGGTCGCGGCCAACACGGTCGTCAGCACCAGTCCAAGACCCACGGCTCGCATACGCACCTCCACGTCGCCTGACCCCTCTCCGCGTCGCGCTATCGCAACGCGCGCCACACTCAGTCGATGGCGTCGCGGATGATCGGACAGGTCATGCAGTGCCCGCCGCCGCGGCCACGACCGAGCTCCGCCCCGACGATCGTGATCACCTCGATGCCCTGCTTGCGCAGCAGGGTGTTGGTGTACGTGTTGCGGTCGTATGCGAACACGACGCCAGGCGATGCGCAGACCAGATTGGCGCCGCTGTCCCACTGCGTGCGTTCGCGCATGTAGGCGGAACCGCCGGTCTCGACGACGCGCATCTTCTTGACGCCCAACGCCTCGGCCACCACGTCGATGAAGGGCTTCTCGTCCTTGTGCAGCTCAACGCCACTGGGCGTGTTCGCCGGACGGTACGAATAGGCGTGGATGTTGTAGACGATATCCGGATAGAGCAGCACGCAGTCGCGATCGGCGAAGGTGAAGATCGTGTCGAGGTGCATGGCGGCGCGCAGCTTCGGCATCGCCGCGACGATCACTCGCTCCGCCGCTCCCTGGCGGAACAGTGCGGCGGCGAGCTGGCTGATGCCCTGCCGAGAAGTGCGCTCACTCATCCCGATCAGCACGTTGCCTTTGCCGATCGGCATCACATCGCCTCCCTCCACGGTCGCCAGGCCGTGGTCGGCGGTCGGGTCGCCCCACCAGACTTTGACCTTGCCGGCGAAATCGGGGTGGAACTTGTAGATCGATGTGGTGAGGATCGTCTCTTCGTGCCGCGCCGGCCAGTAGAGCGGATTCAGCGTGCAGCCACCGTAGATCCAACAGGTCGTATCGCGGGTGTAGAGAGTATTGGGCAGCGGCGGCAGGAGATACTCGGTGACGCCGGCGGCCTCGCGCACCAACTTCAGCATCTCGCCGCCGATCTTCTCGGGGAACTCCTCCGTCGAGAGGCCGCCGATCAGCGTTTCGGCGAGATCGCGCGGCTTCAGACCGTCGAGGTAGCTGCGGATCTCGTCGACCAGGCCGAGGCCGACCTGATTCGGCACCACCTGGTTGTCGAGGATCCACTTCTTCGCTTCGGGGATCGCCACGGTCTCGGCGAGCAGGTTGTGCATCTCGACCACGTCGACGCCGCGATCGCGCATCTTCTGGACGAAATCGAAATGATCGCGTTTCGCGTTTTCGACCCACAGCACGTCGTCGAAAAGCAGAGAGTCGCAGTTGGAGGGCGTCAGGCGCTCATGCGCCCGACCCGGCGCGCACACCATCACCTTGCGCAGTTGACCGACTTCCGAGTGCACTCCGAATTGCCCTGGTTCGTTGTTCGCCATGAGATTCTCCGTTTCTCGTTCGTTGTCGTTCAGATCGTGATGTATCCGGTCACCAGGCCGTGGATGCCGACCGCGGCGCCGATCACCGCGGCAGCAAACACCGCCCACTCGGCCGATGTAAACACGGTTTTCCCCTGCTCGCGCCGGGCCATGTAGTAGAGCGCGGTGCCCGGCGCATAGATGATCAATCCGAGCACCATGAACTTCATGCCGGCGGCGACCAGCAGAAAGATCGTGTAGGCCGTAGCCAGGGCGGCGACGACGAGATCCTTGCTGTGTCCGCTGGGGTCGCGATCGTAAGTCTCCCGCGTCAGCGCCAGTTTCAGCAGAAAGGCCGCGGAGAGAAAGTAAGGCAGCAGCGACATGTGGCTGCACAGCGACAGCGCGAAGGTGAAGGCGTCGTCGGAGAAGAGCGTCGCGACCAGCACCACCTGGATGAGCGCCGAAGTCATCAGCAGCGCCGTGTTGGGGACGCCGGCCGCGTTCTCGCTCGCCAGGAACGCGGGCATGTCCTTGTTCTTCGCGGCGATCGACAGAACTTCGGCGGCCATCAAGGTCCAGGCGAGATAGGCGCCGAGCACGGACACGATCACCCCGAGGCCGATGAACGCCGCGCCCCAGGGACCGACCACGGCTTCGAGCACTCCGCCGACCGACGGTTGGCTGAGCTGCGCGATCTGGTCGATCGGCAGGATTCCGTAAGAGAGGATCGACACCGACGCGAAAAGCGCCAGCACGCCGAGGAAGCCGGTCACCGTGGCGATGCCGACATGCTCGCGCTTCTCGGCAAAGCGCGAGTAGTTGCTCGCGCCCTCGATGCCGAGAAAGACGAAGACGGTCACCAGCATCGTCGCCTTGACCTGATCGAGCAGGCTGCCGTACTGCGCTCCTTCGCCGCCCCAGAGATTGGCGGCGAAGACGTCGGTGCGCAGAAAGAACAGCGACAGGATCACAAAGAGGAGCAGCGGGATGATCTTCGCGATGGTGACGATCTTGTTGATGCTCGCGGCTTCCTTCGTGCCGCGCAGCACCAGGGCGTGAAACGCCCAGATCCCCACCGACGACAATATGACCGACAACAGGGTGTTGCCCTCGCCGAGGGCCGGAAACATCCGCCCCAGGGTCGACTTGATCAGCACCCAATAAGAGACGTTGCCGACGCAGGCACTGGCCCAGTAGCCGAAGGCCGAGAAGAAACCGAGATAGGGGCCGAAGCCCGCGCGCGCGTACGCGTAGACGCCAGCGTCGAGATCCGGCTTGCGACTGGCGAGCGTCTGAAACACAAAGGCAAGCATCAGCATGCCGCCGCCGGCGATCGCCCAGGCAATCAGCGCGCCGTAGACGCCGGTGGCCTGCGCAAAGTTGCGCGGGATCGAAAACACCCCGGCGCCGACCATGCCCCCGACCACCATTGCGGTCAGCGTTCCGAGAGGAACCTTCTGCACTGCCTGAGATGCCATCTGTGCCTCCGCGCGCGGTGGTGGGTCGGTGGTCACCCTCGGCGAGGGCCGCCGTGCGATATCACACGCTGACTGGACCGTCTAGGAATCGCGGGGCAGCCGACGCCATATCGGAATGGGTTTCGCTGTGTTGGGCGCAATTGGTCGGTACGCACGCGCGCTCGCCTATCAGTTGGCGTTCGCCCCGAGCGCGAAGTTCTCGCGCTACGAGGCGAGAATCACGGTTCTATTGTTCGGCGGAGCGGGGGTTGCCGCTGACGATCGGCGGCAGCGACATGCCGGGCACGTCTGCTCGAATGAGCGAGGAAAAGTCCGGATCCTCGCCGGCTGCACGCGCCGCGGCGTTGATGTGCCCGCGGCGGCGCAGTTCTTCGAACGGGTAGTTCGGATCGAGACGGCCGGAGGCGTAGAGGTAGCCATCGATCAACCCGTTGAGGAGATGCCGGAGCTCGAAGCGACCGACCCTGCCGGCTGCGTTGGCATAGCGCACGATGTTGATCGTGCAGCTGTTGCTGAGGAGGTGGTAGAACTCGGGCCGATCGTGGAGCTCGTTGATGCGATCCAGGTAGATCCGAAACAGGCGACGCACCGCCTCGGGCGATGACTGGACGCGGTATAGATACACTTCTTCGTTGCGATGCGTGGTTCGGCTGCCGACGACGTCGCGCTCGTCGCCGACGACGTAGATCAGCTCGAACTGCTTGAAGAGCGAAGCGAGTGGATCGAACGACTCTCCCACCTCCGGGCGCGTTTCAATAGAAATGGAGACGGGCGGCGCGTTGTCGAAGATGAAGCTGACGAACGTGTGCCCGACCGGCCCGGGTGTCCAGAACGACACGAAGAAGTCGAGCGCCACCAAATGCGAAATCAAAACCTCGCGCTCCTCGAAATGCTCGGTGAAATCGTGTCGCGACCGGTATTCGAAGTTGCGGACGTCGACGAGGCGGACCCGGTCGCCGTCGATGATCGCGCGCGGCATCACCGCCACCTCGCGCCGCCATTCCCGGTCGTGCGACGGCGCGATCGAGGAGAACCACACCACCACCGCGAGGGACAGCATCGCGAAGATCGAGATCGCGCGTCGCGACCTCGACCAACCGAGGGCCCACGCACCGAACAACAGAAACGATACAGCCAACCCGGCGCGCGCCAACGGCCAGGGCAGATTCGAATAATAGATCGCCAGGCAAACCCAAACGACGATCAGCGCCTGCACCAATACCCAAAGCGCCTTCAGCAAGTAGCGCAACAGCGCGAGCGGCCATCGCATCCATGCGGCAGCGAAGGGGCGCGGTTCGGTCGAGGGCATGTCAGAGCGCGAGCACCGGCCCGGACCATAGCAACGGGCCTGCGCGTTTGCGAGAGCCACCAGCCACACTGCGGCATCCCGCCGTTGATGAAAGCGATGCTGGCGAGGTCGACGTTCGACCGGGGAACTCCGACTTGCGCAGCAGATTCGTGCAGCGCGGAGTCAATCCCAAGCGCCTCCGTGTTTTGCAGCGCCGTGTTTCAAACCGCTCACTGCAACACACGTCGACTTGACGCTTCGGTGCACGAGGGATATTCGCTCACCCGAACGTACCCTTCAGTTCAACTTCAGGAGGCTCCGCGCATGAAACGAATCCTGTCGGCTCTAGCTGTCGCTCTGGTGGCCGGTTCGACTTGCGCATGGGCGCAGAGCAATTGGTCGCCGACGGTCGACACCTACGGCAGTGACCGGGCTCAGTATCTGTCGCGGGACATGTGGGAGTGTCGAGAGCTGGCGTCGCAAACTTCGGGCTCGACCGGCGGCTCGGTGGCGCGGGGCGCATTGCGCGGCGGAGCGGTTGGCGCCGCCGGTGGCGCGGCCATCGGGGCCGCACTCGGCAACGCGGGCCGCGGCGCGGCCGTCGGCGCAGCGGCCGGCGGGATCGGGCGCGGCGTCCAGCAGGGCAATGCGTCCGAGACACAATTCCGCCGCGCGTACAGCAACTGCCTCCGCGCGCGCGGTCATAACGTCCTCAACTGAGCGCGGCCTGCCGCCGCAAAACGAAGGAGTCCGCCGATGAAGTCCACCATTGTATTGGCCGCGGCACTGCTCGGCTTGGTTTGGGTTCCCGCGACGCATGCCGACGACGCGCTAGCTAGCGCACTCGAAAAAGTCTCGAAGGACCAGGTCGAAGCCTTCAATCGCGCAGATATCGCCGCGACTATGGCGCTCGCGCACACCAAGTCGCCCACATACGAAGCGGCCGAGGCGATGCTCACCGAGTACTTCAAGGACCAGAAGATCCAGGCCGAGCAGGTGTCGTTCAAGTACATCGGCCACGACGACGAGTTCGCGATGGCGCGCGTGAAGGTGAGCGTCACCGCACCGGGCGTGGAGGGTTTCGAACCCAACGTCGCCGACACCGTGACGCTCTTCCACCAGGAAGGCGGAAGCTGGAAGATCTGGGACGCCTATCTGATCGGCGGCCAGGTCGGGAAGTAATTCCGCGCCGCAGAACGGCCACGAGTACGACCGTGGCGAGGCGCGCTGGCCGCGGCGATGTCGACAGCCGCTCGATTCGCTTCACCGAAGGATCGAATCGCGCGGCGGGAAGGTACAATGAAGAACCGCGATGAGAGCTGTACCGCGGCCGTCACTCTTTCGCTGTGCGCCGCGCTGATCCTCGGCGGCTGCACGGAACCGGACCAGCCGCAGCGCGATGTCGTGCGCCCGGTCAAGACGACGATCGTGACGGCGGGCGGAGAAACGCGAGAGAGAATCCTGCCGGGTACCGTCGAAGCGTCGCGACGCGTCGAGCTGGCTTTCCAGGTTTCGGGCATCCTTGCCGAGCTGCCGGTGCGCGAGGGACAGAATGTCGCGAAGGGCGAGCTGATCGCCCGGCTCCGGCAGGACGAGTTCAAAGCAGCCCTCGAGGGCCGGCAGAGTCAACTCGATCAGGCGCGCGCCAGGCTCGATGCCCTGCGCGCCGGCGACCGTCCCGAACAGCGCCGGCGGCTGCAAGCCCAGGTCCGTGCTTCGGAAGCGACGCTCGCCAACGCGCGCACCGAGTTCAATCGCTTTCAGTCGCTGCTGAACAGCGGCACCATCTCACGCCGAGAGTTCGATCAGGTTCGGACCGCCTACCTGGTCGCGCAAGAGGATCTGGCCGCCGCACGCCAATTGCTCGAGAAGGGGGCAACCGGTCGGGCCGAGGATATCGCCGCCATGGCAGCCGAGATCCGCGGGCTCGAGGCCCGAGTCGTCGAAGCGAGCATTCAGTTGCAGGACAGCACGATGCTCGCTCCGTACGACGGCGTGATCGCGCAGCGTTTCGTCGAGCCGAACCAGAACGTCCGGGCGGAACAACCGATCGTCCGCTTCCAGGACGTCGATGAGATCGACATTGCCGTGGACGTTCCGGAGAGGCTGATGGCGGCGGACATCCGATCGGCCGACATCGTGCAAATGATGGCCGAGCTCAGTGCCGCGCCCGGACTGCTGTTCCCCGTGCACATCCGCGAGGTCGCCAAGCAAGCCGACCCGACGACACAAACCTACCGGATGCGCGTCGCGATGAAGGTGCCCCCCGGCGTCACCGTGCTTCCGGGAATGACCGCGACGGTCGGCATCACGTATCGGCGGGCGAGCGTTCTCGGCATCTCGATCGTCGTGCCGATTTCCGCCGTCTTCAACGATCCCGAAGGCGAGGCCGTCGTTTGGGTCATCGGCGAGGATCAGATCGTCCAGCGGCGTCCGGTGAAGATCGGCGCCGCGATAGACAACCAGATCGAAATCCTCGAGGGGCTGACGCCCGGTGATCGCATCGCCGTCGCCGGCGTGCGATTCCTGCGCGCCGGCATGGCGGTTCAGGACCTCGGCAACGCTCTCGGAGCGCGACCGTCGTGAACGTCGGCGAGTTCTCGATCAAGAACAGCCGCATCGTCATCACCGCAGCGGCAATCGCGATCCTCGGCGGCGTCGCCTCCTATGTTCAAATGGGGCGGCTCGAGGACCCCGAGTTCACGATCAAGGAGGCGTTGATCGTCACGCCCTACCCCGGAGCCAGCGCCGCCGAAGTCGCGAAGGAAGTCACCAACCCCATCGAAAGCGCGGTCCAACAACTCGGCCAGCTCAAGCGGGTGGAATCCGAGTCGACGCGCGGCCGCTCGGTGGTGAGCGCCATCATCGAGGACCGATTCCACGCCGACGCCATTCCGCAGGTGTGGGACGAGTTGCGCCGCCAGATCAACGACGTGCAGGCGCGCTTGCCCCCCTCGGTGCGCGGCCGTTCGATGGTCATCGACGATTTCGGCGACGTCTACGGCGTCTTCCTCGCGATCACCGGGGATGGCTACAGCAATGCCGAGCTGCGCCGCTACGTCGAGTTTCTGCGGCGCGAGTTGCAGAGGGTCGAGGACGTCCAGAAGGTCGACCTGTTCGCCGAGCAACAGGAAGTGGTCTACCTCGAGATGTCCCGTCAGCGGCTCGCGCGCCTCGGCATCAACGAGGAGCAGATCTACGCCCAACTGCAGTCGCGCAACGTCGCCGCCGACGGCGGGCGGGTGCGCGTCGGCGAAGAGTACCCCGTCGTCGATCCGCTGGGAGTCTTCGAGTCGGCCGACGACATGCTCAACCTGGTCGTTGGCGCCGGCGGCGCAGGCGCGCAACTGACGCTCGGCGACGTGGCGTCGCTGGCGCGCGGCGATGAGGATCCGCCCCGGCGGATCCTGCGCTTCGACGGCAAGCCGGCCATCGGCCTCGGCATCTCCACGGTGCGCGGCGGAAACGTCGTCACCATGGGCGAGGCGATGCGCAAGAAGCTCGAAGAGCTGCGCCCGTTGCAACCGATCGGAATCGAGATCGACGAGATCAACTTCCAGCCGGAAGCGGTCGAAATCGCGACGAACAGCTTCGTGTTCAACCTCATCAAGGCGGTTAGCATCGTCTTCGTGGTGCTGCTCATCGCGATGGGGGGACGCGCCGGCCTTTCCGTCGGCTCGGTACTGTTCATCACCATCCTGTCGACCTTCCTCGTCATGAACCTGATGGGCGGCATCCTGCTCGAGCGGATCTCGCTCGGCGCCTTCATCATCGCTCTGTGCATGCTGACCGACAACGCCATCGTCATGACGGAGGGCATCAAGGTCGGCATCGAAGGGGGCAGAGACAAGCTCGAAGTCGTGCGCGACGTGATCGCACACAACCAGTGGCCGCTGTTCGGCGCCACGGCGATCGCCATCGTCGCCTTCGCCGCGATCGGCTTGTCGGAAGACAACACGGGCGAGTACACCAACTCGCTCTTCTGGGTCATCTTCATCTCGCTGACCTTGAGCTGGGTGGCATCGGTGACGGTGACGCCCCTGCTCGGCTACGCACTCTTCAAGCCCAAGGAGGGCGGCGGCGATCCATCCGAGGCCTATCGAGGCGCCTTCTTCCAGGGCTATCGACGCCTACTGATCGGCGCGTTGCGCTTCCGGTGGCTGGTCGTGATCACCGTCCTGGTCCTGTTCGTGCTCGCGATCTACGGCTTTGGCAAAGTGCCACAGAACTTCTTTCCACCGGCGACACGCCCGCAGTTCCTGGTCGACGTGTTCCTGCCTTCGGGCTCGCACATTCGCGATTCGGAGGATTTCGCGGCGGAGGTCGAAGAATACATTCTGCAACAGCCCGGCGTCTCGAGCGTCGCGACTTTCGTCGGCGGCGGCGGGCTGCGCTTCCTACTGGTCTATACGCCGGAGCGCGAGAATCGCGGCTTCGTGCAGTTCCTGGTGCAGGTCGAGTCGGAAGACCAGATCGACGTCATCCTGGCGGACGTCCAGAACTACCTCGACGCCGGGTATCCCAATGCCAACGCCGTAGCGAAGAAGTTCCTCCTCGGGCCCGGCCAGGGAGGCCGCGTCCAGGCGCGCTTCAGCGGCCCAGACCCCGCAGTCCTGCGCCAACTCGCGGATCAGGCGGAGAGGATCATCGTCGCGGACGGCGGGGCAATCGGGATTCGCGACAACTGGCGCGAGCCGGAAAAGGTGATCCAACCCGACCTGCGCGAGGTCCAGGCGCGCCGCAACGGACTCACCAGGGTCGAAGTAGCACAGGCGCTGGAGACCGGCCTCGAAGGTCGCGTCGTCGGATTCTTTCGCGAGCCGGGCAGCGGCGCGGCAAGCGTCTTCCCGCAAGAGACGCGGCTGCTGCCGATCGTCGCGCGCCCGCCCGAGGGCGAGCGGCGCAGTGTCGACGCCATTCACAGCATGCAGATCTGGAGTCCGGTGGCGGGACGCATGATCCCTCTGAACCAAGTCGTGAGCGGCATCGAAACGGGCTGGGAGCATCCGGTCATCATGCGTCGCGACAGGGTCCCGACGATCACCGTGCATGCCGACCCACGCTCCGGCCTGCCGAGCACCTTGTTCAACCGCGTGCGATCCGCGATCGAAGAGATCCCGCTGCCGGCCGGCTACGCGTTCGAGTGGGGCGGCGAGTTCGAAGACTCCGGCAACGCGCGCGCGGCGCTGGCGGAGTCGATTCCCGGCGTGCTGTTGGCCATGGTCTTCATCGTCGTGTGCCTCTTCAACTCCATGCGCACGACGATGATCATCTGTTTGACCGTTCCGTTGGCGATCATCGGCGTCACCGCCGGAATGTTGCTCACCGGACTGCCGTTCGGGTTCATGGCGCTGCTCGGCGTTCTGTCGCTGGGAGGCGAGCAGATCAAGAACTCCGTCGTGCTGATGGAAGAGCTGTATCTGGAGATCGGCCGCGGCAAGACGCCGTACGACGCCATCCTCGCCGCCGGCGTCGCGCGCCTGCGGCCGGTGCTGCTGGTCGCCGGAACGACCATCCTCGGGATGATTCCCCTGGTCCAGGACGCGTTCTTCGGCGCCATGGCGGTGACCATCATGTTCGGCCTCGCCGGTGCGTGCGTGCTGACGATGATCGTCGTTCCGGTGTTGTACGCGATCGTCTACGGCGTGCGGGCGCCGGCGCAATCGGC
>CADEER010000008.1:46809-55570 GCA_902826395.1 uncultured bacterium | reverse complement strand
GCCGCGCCGAACGCGAAAGCCGCCAACACGAGCGCGACGCAAGCGACTGGCCATTGCCGCAGCACGGCTTCGCCGCGCTCCAGCGCCACACCGATCTCGACCGTCACCTGACGCACACGAGCCGCCGCGGGCGCGCTGGCGAGCAGCGGCGGTAGCCGGGGTGCGAGCGCGAGTGCAATGACGGCGCCGCCCAGTACGACGAGGAGCGCCGAGCCGATCTCCGCCGCGGCGAACGGATTCGGCAGTCCGGCGAAGGGTATGAGGCCGAGCACGAGCGAGCAGAGTGCGAGCGACAACGCGGCCCATTCGGCGAGCCGTGACACCGCCGCCCGCGGCACAACCGGTCCGGACGCGAACACCTGAGCGAGCACCAGCACGACGTAGCTGGCCGTCAGCATCGCACCGAGGTTGAGCACGACCTCCCACCACCATTGCCCGGAAGCGGACGCAGCATCGAGCAGCAGCTTCTTCGCGGCGAACGCGCCGCTCGGCGGCACCCCGACGAGGGCGAGTCCCGCGACCGCGAAGGTGAGCACGGTCAACGGCAGCGCTCTCCCGATGCCGGCGAGATCGGCAATCCGATCGTGACCGCGTGCCTGATAGATGAGGCCGGCCGCCATGAACATCGCCGCTTTCGCGGTGGCGTGAGAAACGGCCTGAAGCACGCCGCCGGCCAGCGCGCCGCCGCGTTGAAGAGTCGCCGCGTCCGCGTCGAACGCGAGCGGGAACATCAGAAAGAGGTAGGGGATCTGCGCGACGGTGGAGTATGCCACCAGCAGCTTGAGCCGCTCCTGTCGCAGGGCGACCACGTTGCAGACGACGATCGCGGCGGCGCCGAGCCCGGCGAGAAGTTGCGCCGACCATGCCGTGACGACCTGCGGCAGCACGTCGAACCACAGCCGCACCACCAGGAACCACGGACCGGTGATCACCAGACCCGACAGCATGGCGCTCGCCGCCGCCGGAGCTCCGGCGTGCGCCGGCGGCAGCCACAGGTGCAGCGGGAAGAGCGCGGCCTTGGCCAGCAACCCGACTGTCATCAGCGACGCCGCCGCGATCGCGGCGGGACCGGGCTGGACGCGCTCAGCAAGCAGCTCGATGTCGAGCGTGCCGTAGACCCCGTACAGCAGGACCGCCCCGAGTAGGTAGAACACCGACCCGACCAGCGCGAACAGCAGATAGCGGAGCGCGGCGCGCAACGTTTCGGCTTTGCCGTCGAGCGATACGAGGGGCACGGCGGCGAAGGTGAGCAGCTCCAGCGCGACGTACAGAGTGAAGAGATCGCCGCTGACCAACACCAGGTTCAGCGAACCCCAGACGGCGAGCGACATCGTCCAGAAGACGAGCGGCGCGCGCGTCTCCTGTGATCCCGCCGGAGTCGAGAAGCCGTCGTACGCGTACGCCCCGATGCCGATGATCACCACCGCGATGGCGGGCAGCATGAACAGGGCGAGGGAGTCCGCGCGAAACGCGATGCCGAGCGGCGGCGTCCAGCCGCCCAACACGTAGACCAGCGTCTCGCCGGACTCCATCGCGGCGGCGACGATCGCCGCCGCGATGCCGGCGCCAGCCAGGATCGCGACCAACGCGACCCATCGGGCGTTGCGGCCGCCGAGAGCGAACCCCACGAGCACGCCGACGAACGGCACCAATACAACAGCCGCCAGCAGGAGCCCCCCGGGCGTGGTCATCATCGCGCGCCCCGTTATGGCGCTACGTCCTGCTCGACCGGCGCGTCGGGCGCCAACGAGGCTGAGCCGGTCTCGTCGAACAGCCGGAGCAGCACTGCAATCGCCAACGCGGTGGCGCAGAACGCGACGACAAGCCCGGTGATGAGCAGCGCCTGCGGCACGGGATCACCGCCCCACCCCGCGCCCGCGCCGCGCTGCGCGACGGCGCCAAACAACATGAACACGCCGTTGCCGACGACGTTGAACGCGAGGATCTTGCGCAGCGGGTGCGGGTCGACGATCAGCCCGTAGACGCCGAGCCCCACGAGCGCGGACGCGCAGAGCCCGAACAGCGTCGCCGGATCGGTCATCGCGCTGGCCTTTCAGGCGCACCGGCGAGAATCAGCGCGAGTGCCAGCGCGAGCGACGGCAGCAGCGCGAACTCGATCACCTTGATCAGCGGCTTCGCGAGACCGTCAGGATAAGCGAGGAATCCACCGGCGGTCGCCACTCCCGCGGCGCCGATTGCGATGAACACCACCGGCCCACCGACGAGCCCGAGCCGCACCCACGTTCGGCTGATCGGCGGCGCGTCGGCGAGGCCCGCCATCACCGCGAGCATCCACATCGCCGCCAGGATGCTCGCGCCCTGAAACTTGCCGCCGGGCAGATCCGCACCGATCCAGAAGATGTAGACGGCAACGATGATTCCGATCGGCGGCAGGACGCGCGCGAGGTAAGCGAGGATGCTGTCCGGATCGACGCGATGCAGCCGCCCCGGACGCCCGCCCCACACACGGTCCGGTGCGAGCGACCAGACGCCGATCACCGTGAACAGCACGACGATCGCCTCGAGCAGCGTGTCCATCGCGCGGAATGCCATGAGCACTCCGGTGATCGGGTTGCCCACCCCCGTCGCCGCCAGGTTTCCCGCGGTCGCGTGCGCCAGCGTCGGCGCGGGATGGGGCAGTGCGAGCACGGCCGCGGCGAGCGCGGCGGTGAGGCAGGCCGCTACCACTCCAGCGACGATCCGGATGGGCAAGCCGGGGCGTTCGGCGCCCGACGCCGCCTCCGTATCGCGCAGACGACCCGCGGCGAGGATCAGCATCGCCCCGGTCAACCCGCCGCCGATCGCCGCCTCCATCAACGCGACGTCGATGCCGTCGAGCTGCACCCAGACGAGCGCCAGAACCATGCCGTAGGCGACAAACGCGACCGCGGCGGTGAAGGTGCTGCCGGCGATTACCGTCCAGATCGCCAGTCCGAGGATCAGCATCGCCAGCCCGAAGTTGAGAGCTTCGATCATGCGCGAGGCTCTGTTCGACTCGCGACGCGCGCGATGAGCTGCGAGCTCGCCCCACTGGCGAGCAGCGCGAGCAGCCAGATCAGGATCAGTTGAATCGCGCTCGCGACGCCGTCGGTCCGCGGCAGAAGGCCGAGCACGATGAGGCCCAGGCCGAGGTTGTCGGCCTTCGTCAGCGCGTGCAGCCGCGTCAGCGTGTCGGGGAAGCGTAACAGCCCGACGCTGCCGGCGAGGAAGAAGAATCCGCCGGCGCAGACCGCGATGACGGTGTAGAAATCGACGAGGCTCATCCGCGACCATCCGGCTCGTTCGCCGGCACATCGGTCGCGTTCTTGAAAAATCCGACCGCGGCAAAGGCGGCGAGCAGCACGAGCGTCAGCACCACGTCGATGGCGCCGACGCCGGTCGCCGCGTCGATGAGCAGCAACACCGCGACTCCACCGGTGCCGAGGAGCTGCACGGCCATCATGCGATCGGCGTCGTCGGGACCGCGCACGATGCGGATGAAGCCAAGCGCGACCATCAGGAGAACGAAGCCCGCCGCGCCGAGCAGGAACTCAACCATCTGCCCTCCTCGGGGCGAGAGCCTTGCGGTACTCCTGTTCCTCGGCGGCGAGTTGTTCGGCGATCGCCTGTGACGTGTCGAGGCAGTGGTACGAAATCCCCGCTTCACTCTCCCCGATCGGTACCGTGCCGGGCAGAAGACTGGTGATCGTCGCGAAGGCATTGCGCGCCTGACCGCGCGGCAAACTCGTACGATAGGTGACGATACCGGGGCGCAGTGGCATGTCCGGGGAGAGCGCGCGACGCGCGACGTCGATTCCCGCCCACACCGACTGCCACAAGAACGAAGGCAGGTGCGCCGCGAGCGCCGCCAGCTTGACGCGACCAGCGTCGGGCGGGAGCAGGCGCAGGCTCACCCACGTCGCCGCGACCGCCGCCAGCGCGCCGACCGCGAGATCGGCTGGCTGCACGCTGCGCATCAGCAAGATCCACAGCACAGCGAGCTCCAGGAAGCGGACGAACGCAGTGATCATGCTCGCTTATTCGCCGTGGCTGCCGGCGCGCGTTCCGCTCCCGACGGACCCGGCGGCTCGCGATCCGGCTGGGTGCGCGACTGGATGGAGATGATCACCGGCGTGAGAACCGACGCGACGATGCCGGCCGCGAACCCGTTGTTGTACAGGTTGAGGCCGGCGTGAACCGGCCCGACGGTCATCGCCGCTGACGAGTGTACGAACCCGGCCACCACGCCCCAGTGCCAACCGAAGCGCCCGGCGATCGGCGCCAGCGTGGTGCCGAAGAGCGCGGCAAGCAGGACGGAAGGATCGTTCGCATTCCAGGGCTTCGCCAGCGAACCGAGAAACACGCCCGCCATGATCGGTGTGATGTTCCGCGGATGCTTTCCGAACGCCGCGAACCCGACGATCGTGAGGATCGCGCCGATGACCGGGCCGTTCAGGTCGCCGCCCACCACGAGAATGTAGGTCATCCCGATCAAACCCGTGACGCCCATGTTGGCGAGCGTCGGACCGAAGCCCGCGACCGCGATGAAGTCGGTGGGCGACTGGCCGGACGTGCCCATCACCTTCGTCAAACCCGACGGCGTCGCTCGATCCAGCCAGAACCCGACCGCCATCATCGAGAGGAAACAGACCGCAAGAAACGAAGCGAGCAGCGCGTTGTTGCCGGTCGTCCAGATGAACACCGGGTCGGGCACGAAGCCGTACGATTTGTACAGCGCGACGACCAGCGTGCCGACGAGCCCCGCGGTGAACCCCATGTTGTACAGGCTGAATCCCATGTGCGCCTTGAAGAGCTGCGCGGCGGCCGGCGACAAGACGAACCCGATCGTCACGGCGGTGACGATCGCGAGTGGCAGGCTCACGATGTACGGAATCGTCGTGCTGAACAGAATCTCCGAGAAGATCGGCGAGAGGGCGAGGCCGAAGAAGGCCGTGTTGATGTTCGTCGCGAACGGCTCACCTTTGAATCGTGAGTAGAGCGCGACGCCGACCACGATGAACCAAACGTTGAGAAGGTTCTTTCCGAAGAGTGCGAAACCGAGAACCAGGAAGAGACAGGCGACGGCGGCGCCGGTCATCTTCGCGCCGGTCCGATAGTAGACGGCGCACGCGCACAGCGTGAGCAACCCGGCGTTGACACAGGCGGCGCCGATGCCGCCGACTCCGAAGTAGTCGGTGAGCAAGGTATCTCGCGACGTCGTGATGGCGATCAACCCGCTCGCGATGGCGGCGGGCGAGTCGACCAGGAACCCGAAGATGACGAATGCCGCGGCGTATGCGGCAACGACGAGCAGGATGAAGCCGTCCGACACTTCGACGATCGCCCCGCGATGCTGGTTTTGATCTGTGGTGGGCATCGACTATCGCACCTTCGGTTCGACTTACACTGACGCTGCCGCGCGGCTCATCCGGCGCGCCGATGCGGCTTGTACGCGCTCGTCATTTGGACTACAAGCCCATCCGGCTATCGGCGCGGAATGAAACATCGATCGTCGCTCGGTCTGACGCCGCGCACTCCGCGTCGCCTGGAGGAAGCATGCAACTGACACCGCGGGAGTTCGACAAACTCCTCATCTACATGCTCGCCGAGGTCGCACTGAAGCGGAAAGCGAAGGGCATCAAGCTCAACTACCCGGAGGCGGTTGCCGTCATCTCCGCCGCGGCGCTCGACGGCGCGCGCGCCGGCAAGACCATCGAAGAAGTCACCAAGGACGCCCGCAGCGCTCTTACGCTGGCCGACGTGATGGAAGGCGTCGCCGACCTGATCCCGATGGTGCAGGTCGAGGCTGTGTTCACCGACGGCAGCCGTCTGGTGACCGTCCACACACCGATCCAGTGAAGATCGGGAATCGAGAGTAGTCATGGCGGCGGTCAAGAGTTTTCCCAGCGCAAAACCGGACGTGGATCCGATCAAGATCGATGTGCCGGTGGGCGGCTACGTGTGTCGCAAGGAGGAAGTCTCCTTCCACGAGAAACTGCCGGTGACGGTGCTCACCGTTCGCAACACCGGCGATCGGCCCGTGCAGGTGGGATCGCACTTCCACTTTTTCGAGGTCAACCGCGCGCTCGAGTTCGATCGGGCCGCCGCCTTCGGCCAACACCTGCACATCCCGGCGGCGACGGCACTGCGGTTCGAGCCCGGCGACGAGCGCGAGGTCAAGGTGGTTCCGTACCTGGGCAAGCGCGCCGTGTACGGCTTCAACAACCTCGTCGACGGCCCGACCGCCGGCAAGGCGGCGGCGCCGAAGAAGACCAAGGCGATCGCGCGCGCCGCGAAGCGTGGGTTTCGTTCGTCCGCGGCGAAGCCGTCCACAGCGAAGAAGTCCGGCAAGCGATAACGAGGAGCCAGATGGCCACCATTTCTCGCAACGAGTACGTCGGCCTGTACGGCCCCACCGTAGGAGACCGCATTCGCCTGGGCGACACCGGCCTCTTCGTCGAGATCGAGCGCGACCTTCGCGGCGCGCCCGGCGACGAGATCGTCTTCGGCGGCGGCAAGAGTCTGCGCGAAGGCATGGGCATGGACAACCAGATCACGCGCGCCGGCGGCGCCCCGGATCTGGTGATCACCAACGTGACGATCATCGACGCGGTGCTCGGCGTGGTGAAGGCAGACGTCGGCATCAAGGACGGCCGCATTTGCGCGATCGGCAAGGCGGGCAATCCGCAGACGATGAGCGGCATCACCAAGGGCCTCGAGTGCGGCCTCGCCACCGACGCGATCTCCGGCTCGCATCTGATCCTGACTGCCGGCGGCATCGACACCCACATCCATTACATCTCGCCGCAGCAGGCGTACGCGGCCCTGTCGAACGGTACGACGACGCTCATCGGCGGCGGCACCGGCCCATCAGACGGATCCAACGCCACCACCGTCACGCCTGGGCCGGGCAACATCCGAACGATGCTGCGCGCCTTCGAGGGCTGGCCGATCAATGTCGGCATCCTCGGCAAGGGCCACGGTCACGGCAAGGCCGCGCTCATGGAGCAGATCAAAGCCGGCGCGGTCGGGTTCAAGTGCCACGAGGATTGGGGAACCACGCCGGCCGTGTTGCGCTCGGCACTGACGATCGCCGACGAGATGGACGTGCAGGTGTGCATCCACACCGACACGCTCAACGAGTCCGGCTTCGTCGAGGACACGATCGACGCATTCGAAGGTCGCGCCGTCCACTCGTTTCACACCGAGGGCTCCGGCGGCGGCCACGCGCCGGACATCATCCGGATCTCGGCGCTGTCGAACGTACTGCCGTCGTCCACCAATCCCACCCTGCCCTACGGCATCAACTCGCAGGCAGAGCTCTACGACATGATCATGGTCTGCCACCACCTCAGTCCCGATATCCCGTCGGACGTGGCGTTCACCGAGAGCCGCATCCGCGCCGAGACGATCGCCGCCGAAAACGTTCTGCACGACCTCGGCGTGATCTCGATGATGTCGAGCGACTCGCAGGCGATGGGCCGCATCGGCGAGTGTTGGCTGCGCACGATCCAGACGGCGGACGCGATGAAGACCGGCCGCGGCAAGCTGCCGGAAGACGCGAGCGGCAACGACAATTTCCGCGTCCTGCGCTACGTCGCCAAGATCACCATCAACCCGGCGATCACGCACGGCATCTCCCACGTGCTCGGCTCGGTCGAGGTCGGCAAGATCGCCGACCTCGTACTCTGGGAACCGGGGTTCTTCGGCGCCAAGCCGAAGCTCATTCTGAAGAACGGTGTGATCAGTTGGGCGGTAATGGGCGACCCCAACGCGTCGCTCCCGACACCGCAGCCGGTGTACTACCGGCCGATGTTCGGCGCGTTCGGCCAGGCGCTGCCCGACAGTTGCATCACCTTCGTCTCGGGCGCCGCACACTCGGCAGGCATCAAGAAGCGCCTTGGCCTCGAACGCCAGGTCATTGCGGTGAAGAACACCCGCAAGATCGGCAAGCGCAACATGATCCGCAACTCGGGCACGCCGAACATCGAGGTCGACCCGGAAACCTTCGCGGTGAGGGTCGACGGCGTGCACGCCACCGTGGCGCCGCTGACGACGGTATCTCTCAATCAGAAATACTTCTTCAGTTAGAAGAGCTGGCGCCAGATGATTCTCGTCGAAGCCGTGCTCGGCAACTCCGCCGAGCCGGAATGGGCGGCTCGCTTGGCCGACGCCACGGTCGACCTGCTCGAGCTCGACCACTGGGAAGCGCAGAAAAACCGCTTCCGCAAAAAGACTGTGGGCGGAGTGGACCTCGCCGTCTCGCTCGACCGCGGAACGTTCATGCGCGACGGCGACGTGATGACCTGGGACCCTCAAACGGCGCGTGCGGTAGTCGCCAAGATCAGCATGCGCGACGTGATGATCATTCACATCGACGCGCTTGATTCGGCCGCCCCCGACGTCGCGATGCGCACGTGCCTGGAGCTCGGTCACGCGCTCGGCAACCAACATTGGCCCGCGCTGGTGAAGGGCACTCGCGTGTTCGTGCCACTCACCGTCGACCGCAAGGTGATGGCCTCGGTGATGAACACGCATCGCTTCGAAGGCATTCGCTACGACTTCGTTCCGGGTGGCGAGGTCGTCCCCTATCTCGCCCCGCACGAGTCGCGGAGACTCTTCGGCGGTGCCGAGGGGCCAGTGCACACGCACACGCACGACCAGTACGCAGCCGTCGACGACGAGACCGGCAAGACGTATGCACGTCCGCCTGTGCGCGCCGACACCCACTCGCATCCGCACGATCACTCGCATCCGCACGATCACTCGCATCCGCACGACC
>CADEER010000008.1:21286-46709 GCA_902826395.1 uncultured bacterium | reverse complement strand
CACTCGCATCCGCACGATCACTCGCATCCGCACGATCACTCGCATCCGCACGACCACTCGCATCCGAACGACCACTCCCATCCTCCGACCGGCCGGAAGCCAGAGAAGTGACCGCGACGGACGAGACCAGCGGCGAACGAGGCGGAGCGGCGAACCTCGCCCGGGTATTGCAGTTCGGCGATTCGACATTCCCGATCGGCGGATTCGCGTTCTCGGGCGGGCTCGAATCGGCCGTCCAGAAGGGCGTGGTGACGGACGCGGCGACGCTCGAAGCGTATACGCGCACCGCGCTCGAACAGGCGGCAATGGGTGACGGCGTCGCGGTCGTGTGGGCACATCGCGCCGCGGTCGCCGGCGACCTCGCCGAGCTGACGCGCATCGACCGCCGGGTGTACGCCCGCAAACTCTCGAGCGAGACGCGGACGATGACGGTGCGGATGGGCAAGAAGTTCGCCGAGATGGGCGCTGAAGTGACGGGTGCGCCGGTCCTGACGGCGTGGCGCGACCGCATAAACGCCGGCGACACGCCCGGCTGCTACCCGGTCGCGCTGGCGTTGAACTTCGCAGCCGGCGGCCGCTCGGCGCGCGAGGCGTTCGTCGTGCACCAATACGGCGTCGCGACGATGATCCTGAGCGCGTCGCTGCGGCTGATGAAAATCAGCCACGTCGAGACGCATCGCATGCTGTACAGGCTCAACGCGGATGCGGATGCGGCGTACGAGGTTGCGGCCCGGGCGCGCCTCGCCGACATGGCCGGTTTCGCGCCGCTCGCGGAGATCCTGGCGGCGGTCCACGTGAAAGCCCACGTGCGTCTGTTCATGAGCTGAAAGCGGAGAAGGCACAACGTGAAAAAGATTACACGCATCGGCGTCGGCGGCCCGGTCGGCTCCGGCAAGACCGCGATCGTCGAGGCGATCACCCCGCGGCTGCTCGAAATGGGCATCAAGGTGCTGATCATCACCAACGACGTGGTGACCACGGAGGACGCCAAGCACGTACAGCGCACGCTCAAGGGCATCCTGCTCGAGGAGCGTATTCTCGGCGTCGAGACGGGGGCCTGCCCGCACACGGCAGTGCGCGAGGACCCGAGCATGAATCTCGCCGCCGTCGAGGACATGGAGGCGCGCTTCCCGGACGGCGACGTGGTGCTGATCGAAAGCGGCGGCGACAATCTGACGCTGACCTTCTCTCCGGCGCTGGTGGACTTCTTCATCTACGTCATCGACGTGGCCGCCGGCGACAAGATCCCGCGCAAGAACGGCCCCGGCATCTGCCAGTCGGACATCCTGGTCATCAACAAGACCGACCTCGCGCCACACGTCGGAGCCGATCTCGAGGTGATGGCACGCGACTCGCGAATGATGCGCGGGGAGAAGCCGTTTCTCTTCACCAACTGCAAGACTGGCGAGGGAATCCCGCAGCTCGTCGACGTGATCCGCAGTGACCTCCTCTTCGACCTGACCGTGCCGGCGCAGCGGGGCTAGGGGCGTAGAGCCGTGGTCGCATCAACCCAGACGCCCTGGACTCTCGCCGAGGCGCTGGGCACGACCGCCGCGGAGCTCGCGGCGTTCCAGGACGAGCCGCCGCAGATGGCGAGCGGCACGGTCGGCAAGACCGGCTTTCTTCGCCTTGGCTTCGAGCGCCGCGGCGATCGCACCGTCCTTGCCGAGCTCGACAAGCGCACGCCGTACATGGCGCAGCGCGCGTTGTATCCCGACCCGGCCATGCCCGACCAGGCGTGGCTGTTCATGATCACCACTTCCGGTTGCATCTTGCAGGGCGACCGACTGGCGCTCGAGATCGACCTCGCACGCGAAGCGCGGGCACACGTGACGTCCCAGTCGGCGACCAAGATCCACAGCATGGACGCAAACTTCGCCATCCAGACGCAGTCGATCGCGCTCGCGGATGACGCCTACCTCGAGCTCATGCCCGAGCCCCTGATTCCGCACCGGCAAGCTCGCTACCTGAGCGACACGCGGATCTCGATTGCACCTTCGGCGACCGCGTTCATCGCGGAGATCGTGCAGCCGGGGCGCAAACACCACCATCCGGACGAGACGTTCGGCGCGTCGCTGTTGTCACTGTCGATCGAGGCGGCGCGACCCGACGGAAGCGTGCTGTTCAGCGAGAAGCTCGTCGTCGAACCAGCGCGCCGGCCGGTTCGTCAGGTCGGCGTGATGGGTACGTTCGACGTGCTGGGCAACGTCGTATTGCTCACGCCGAAGGAGTGCGCCGATCGCATCCACGCGCGGATCGGAGCTGACGTGGATCTCGACAACGGCGTTGCTTCCGGCGCCTGCCGGCTGCCGAACGACGCCGGTCTGATCTTCAAAGCGCTGGGCCACACCACCCAGCAGGTGAAGGCCAAGGTGCGTGACTTCTTGGTGGTGGCACGCGAGGAGGTCACCGGGACCGCCCCTCCCCCGCCGTTCTTCTGGCGATGAAGTGTCCCGGCAGGAGGCGATGATGAAGGCGCTGCTCGCATCGTGGGAAGATCTGTGTGCGTCTTCGAGGCCGCTGCGCTTCGTCGACGTCAACCTGCGCGGCATCGGTCAGGTGATGTTCCAGGACAACCCGCTCAGCGGGCTGCTCTTCTTCGTCGCCATCGGCTGGGGGTCGTACGCCGCAGGCGTCGGGCAGGTGGCAATCGGCGGCCTCATCGCCGTGCTCGCCGCGACTTCGACCGCGTACTGGCTGCGCGTCGACGAGGACGCTCTTCACGCCGGGCTTTACGGCTTCAACGGCTATCTCGTCGGCCTGTCACTGGCGACGTTCATGGCCCCGTCGACGACGATGTGGGTGTACGTCGTCTTCGGCGGCGCCATCTCGGTGGTGGTCACGCTGGCGATTTCCAACGTGTTCAAGACCTGGAATGTGCCCGCGCTGACGGCGCCATTCGTTCTCACCGCGTGGCTCCTACTGCTCGCCACCAACGCATTCTCCAAGCTCGAGGGCGGCGCGCTTCCCCCGGTCGGCGAGATCGTGCCGATCGACCCGGCCGTCGCGAACCCGCTGCAGCTAGGCGATTTCGTCTCCGGAGTCTTCACGAGCATCACGCAGGTATTCCTCAAGGGACACGGTCCGGCAGCGCTTCTCCTGCTCGCCGGGCTCGCCGTAAACTCGCCGGCATGCGCCGCCTTCGCCGCAGTGGGAGCAGTGGCTGCGGTGGTTACGGCACACATGCTCGGTGCCGAGAGCGACCTCGTCACGGCGGGCTTGATCGGGTTCAACCCGGTACTGACGGCGATTGCGCTCGGCGCCGTGTTCAACCGACCCAACGCGCGGGTGTTCGTGTACGCGCTGGTCGGAGCCGTCCTGTCGGCGATCGTACAGGGCTCGATGATGACCCTGATGACGCCGTTCGGCATTCCGACCCTCACCGCGGCGTTCATCCTGGTGACCTGGCTCTTCCTGCTGCCGGCGCAGAAGTTCGAATGAGACGTTCGATGCGATCGGCCGTGCCGAAGCTACCTTCCCGATGTCCAGCAACGTCGAACTGAATCATGCCTTCCCGAATCCGATCCAAAGTTATCGATTTCGCTTCCGCTTCAGCTTCTTTACGTGACCGAGACGGCCAACGGCCTATGGCACTGGCCTTGCAACTCGTTGCCACGTGTCGGTCTCAGGAAGGTCTCGGCCTAAACATCAGGCAGGAGGTCCATTGATCCAGCGGCGATCCGGTATGACAAAAACGCTCGTAGCACTCGGCCTCGTGTTGGCGAGCGCTCGAGTCGACGCGGGCGGACTCGGACTCTACGAGATAGGCTCACCGGACCTCGGCACCGCGAGTGCGGGCCGCGCCGCAATCGCCGACGACGCGACCACGGCATGGGGAAATCCGGCGGGGATGACGCGCATCGACGGCTCGCAGCTTCTCCTCGGCCTGCAACCGCTGATCGTCACTGCGGAGTTCGACGCCGGCAGCCGGACCACGACGCCCGGCACGGATGGCGGCAACGCCGGCGGCTTCGTCCCCGCCGGCGGCCTCTACGGCGTCTACTCCATCCTCCCCGAGCTCAAGGTAGGAGCGAGTCTCAACTCCTACGTCGGCGGCGACCTCGACTACGACGACGATTGGGTCGGTCGCTACTATGCGACCGAGGCGAAGCTGCTGACGTTCAATTTCAACCCGGTGATCGCCTATCGCGTTCTTCCCTGGCTGTCGTTGGGAGCCGGCTTTTCGGTGCAGTGGGCAAAGTTGAAATCCGAGGCTGCAATCAACAACGCCCTCGACCAGGTCCCCGACGGCCGTCTGAAGTACGAGGACACGCACGTCGGGTTCGGTGGCAACGCCGGCATCCATTTCGAAATCGACGAATGGACCCGCCTCGGCGTGATCTACCGCTCGCAGGTCGACCACGGATTCGAGGACGTTCCGTCGTTCGCGCAGCTCGGCTCCAACCTGACCGCGGTTCTGAATCGCGCCGGGGTGCTAGGCGCGAATCTCGACCTCGACACCAGCGTGCCGCAGGAGGTGATGCTGAGTCTCTTCCGGCAGGTCACGGACGATCTCGCACTGATGGGCAATTTCGGCTGGCAGAACTGGAGCCAGTTCGGGGAGATCAGCGTTGCGCTGGATTCGACACGGCCGCGCTCGCTCGCCGTCGATACCGGATTCGACGACACCTTCCACGGCGCCGTCGGTCTCCACTACCGCCTGGGCGAGCCCACTCTGCTGCAGCTCGGCTTCGCCTACGACAGCTCGGCGCTCACCGAGCCGAATCGGGGACCGTCGGTGCCGGTCGACCAGCAACTCCGCTTCGCCGCCGGCGTGCTCTACGACATCACCGAGGACTACCGGCTCAGTTTGGCCTACCAGTACATCAGCCTCGGCAGCGCGCCCATCGACACTACCCGTGGTCCACTCGCCGGCACCCTGCAGGGTGACTACGACGCCAACTCGGTCAACGTGATCGGGCTCACCGTCGCGCGCAGCTTCTGACCATCACCGATCGAAAGGAAGCCTCCATGTTCGCCACCCGACTGCTCGCAGTCTCTTTAATCCTGATCGGCGCGCTACCTGTCGCCGGAGCAGAGCATTTCCACCCACAGGGCAAGGCGCCGTCCTCGCAGACCATCGCGGTACTCGAAGCCGCTCGCAAGACGCTGCCCCTGGACGACACGCGCGACTTCGACGAGGAGAAGAAGGGCTTTCTCGCCGCGCCTGAATCGTGGGTCATCAAGGGCGAGGCCGGTAACGTGGTCTGGGACATGGAGCGCTATCGCTTCTTCCAGTCGGGTACGGACTTTCCCAGCATCCACCCCTCGCTGCAGCGGCAGTCGACGCTGAACATGAGCTACGGCCTGTACGAGGTCATTCCGGGGTTCTACCAGGTGCGCGGCTTCGACCTCGCCAACATCACCTTCATCCGCGGCAAGACCGGCTGGATCGTCTTCGACCCACTGACCGCGGCGGAGACCGCGCGGGCGGCCAAGGAGCTCGTCGACCGACACCTCGGCGCGCTCCCTGTCGTCGCCGTTGTCTACTCCCACTCGCACGGCGACCACTGGGGCGGTGTACGCGGTATCGTCGACGAGGCCGATGTCCGGGCGGGCAAGGTACAGATCATCGCCCCGCGCGATTTCATGGCCTTTGTCGTCTCCGAGAACGTCTTCGCCGGCAACGCCATGAACCGCCGGCTGATGTACCAGTACGGCATGCTGCTGCCGGCCAGCCCGTTCGGCCACGCCGGTCAGGGGCTGGCGCAGAACATCGCCAACGGCACGATCGGTCTCATCGCCCCCACCCGGGTCATCCAGGATGCGATCGAAACCCTGACCGTGGACGGCGTCGAGATGGAGTTCCTCAACACTCCCTTCACCGAAGCGCCGTCCGAAATGCACACCTGGTTCCCGGAGGCGAAGGTTCTGTGGACGGCCGAGAACGTCACCGGCACGTTCCACAATATCTACACTCTGCGCGGCGCGCTGATCCGCGACGCGCACGCCTGGTCGAAGTACATCAACGAGACGCTCTACCGCTACGGCAAGCAAGCGGCAGTGATGATCGCCTCGCATCACTGGCCGCGCTGGGGCAACGATCGCGTTCAGGAGGTGTTGCGCGGCCAGCGCGACCTCTACGCCAACATGAACAACCAGGTCCTTCACCTGGCCAACCAGGGCGTCACGATCAACCAGATCCACAATGTGTACAAAACCCCCGACGCGATCGCGCGACAGTGGTACAACCGCGGCTACCACGGCTCCCCGGAACACAACAGCCGCGGAGTGGTCAACCGCTACCTCGGCTACTGGGACGGCAACCCGGCGACACTGGTTCCGCTTTCACCTGCCGATGCCGCACCGCTCTACGTCGAGATGATGGGCGGCGCGGCGAAGATCCTCGCCCGAGGACGCGAGTTGCACGACGCCGGCAAGTATCGCGAGGCGCAGGAGATTCTCAACCATCTCGTACAAGCGGAGCCCGAAAACCGCGACGCCAAGAACCTTCTCGCGGACGTGTTCGAGCAGTTCGGCTATCAGCAGGAGAACCCGGGCCTGCGCAACAGTTTCCTTCAGGGCGCCTACGAGCTGCGCTCGGGAATTCCGACCGGGGCGATGCCGAACTCTGCAGGTCCCGATGTAGTGCGCGCCATGAGCACCGGACTCTTTCTCGACTTTCTCGGCATTCGCATGGACGCCGACAAAGTCGGAGATCTCGAGTTCACCATCAACCTGCGCACGCCCGACAACGGCGAGGAGTACGTCGTCGAACTGTCCAACGCGACTCTGACCAACATCGAGGGATTCCAGGCCGACGACGCCGACCTGACGCTCACCATCAACCGCGCCGATCTCGAGCAGACGATGATGGGCCGCAAGACCCTCGCCGCCCACATCGAGGACGGCACCGCCAAGGCCGACGGCGATGTGACGCTCCTCGCCAAGCTCGGCGCCACCATCACCGCTTTCACGCCCGACTTCGAGATGCTGCCGGGGACCAGCAGCCCCGCGCCGCCCCCGCAGTTGGACCCCTACGAGGTCGGCCCGATGGACGTGCATGGCGAGTAGGCTTCTCGATCGCAGGTGAAGCGGTCGAGGTCGCAACGAACCGGGCGCTCAGGCGAGAATCAAAGAGGCCGCCGTGAAGTAGATGAGCAGGCTCAGCACGTCCTGAATGACGGTCGCGATGGGACCGCTTGCCAGCGCCGGATCCCAACCGGCCTTGGTGAAGAGCCAGGGAAGGTACAACCCGACGCTGGCCGCCAAGGTACATGCGGCAAGGACAGAGATCCCTACCGTCAACGCAAGATCCAACTCGCCCAATGCGATGGCGGCGAAAGCCGCAACGCTGACGGACAGAACCAAGCCGATGAAAGCCCCCGCCGAGATCTCGCCCACTAGGAGGTGCCTGATCCCGACATCGGTCAGCGAAAGGCCGCGCACAGCGACCGTCTCAGACTGCGTACCGACCGCGTCGGCGAGGTAGACGATGGCAGGAATGAAGAATGCGACTGCGATCTGAGCCCGCAGGACTTCCTCGAACTGTGCGACGACGCTTGCCGCGATCAGACTTCCGACGAGTCCGATCATCAGCCAGGGCAGCCGGTACCGCGCCCGCCGCAACGGGGGCGCCTGCAGCGCCAGCCGCGCGGCCTCCGAGGAATGCAGAACGCCGCTGAGATGGTGTAGATCTTCGAAGTGCTCCTCGCGCAACACCGCCATGATCGCGCGGGGCGGGAAGACACCCGCGAATCGACCACCCGCGTCGACGACGGGAACCAGTGCAAGACCTTCTCGGATGGCGAGCGACGCAGCGGACTCGCGATCGACGTCGGGCCGCACGGACGGGGAGCCATCCTGCAATAAGGCGCTCATCGGCGTGCCGGCGGAGGCCATGTACAAGTCCACGAGCGGCACGACGCCGATGAACCGGTCCTCCTCGCCGACAATGCAGACCGAGTGGACGCTATCGAAACGCCCACCCGACAAGCCTTCGAGCACATCCCTGACGGTCTCCTCGGCGCGCGCCGTCGGGACCGCCCGCGTGAGGTAGGCCGATACTTGCTCGAGCTTCGCGTTCATTGCTGTCGATTACTCCTCTCCCCAATCCGGCAACTCGCCCCGATACAGGGATGCCGGCGGACTTGCGTTTCCGGCAGCGGCGGATGATGAGGAGCGATGGTCGGGCGCTCGACTGGCGAAAGCGTTCTCAGCCGCTACGAGCGCGATCCCAACGGCAGGCTCATCGTGGATGTCGACGCCGATCGCATCGAGGACTTGTACAGCGACTTCGATCGCCGCGCACCGTACATCCGTCGCGACCTCGAACCCGAGCTGGTCGACTACATCACCGGTTCGGTGCGCGAGGTCGGCCCCGCCGACGTGATCATCCGCTTCAATCTCGGTGAGCTGCCGACGGCTGAAGCGCTGTCGCGAATCGAGAAGAGCGTCCACCGCTACTTCCTCTATCTGGCGGAGGTCGAGAGAAACGAGGTCGGTAAGATGCTGCGCCGCTCCGCCGTGCTGTTGGCGTTGGGTCTGGTGATCCTCTCCCTGTCGGTATGGCTGAACCAGCATCTCGGCGAGCAGCGCGGCGTGGTCGAGAACGTTTTCGCCGAAGGCCTGACGGTCGCGGCCTGGGTGTCGCTTTGGGAAGCCTTGGCCGTATTCCTGCTCGATTGGTTTCCGCGCCGCGGCAACATCGTCCTGTTCGAAAAGATCGCTACCGCGCCGATCGCGTTCGCGGGCCAACGCCAGCCGAGTTTTATCGCGACAAACTCGAAGTAGAGAAGCGCAGGTAGCGCGATCCCATCGCGCGCTTCGCCCTTCTGCCGACTCAGCACGGTCTGCTCAGCGATCAGGTTCCGGGATTCAATCCGACCACGGGTCTTCGTCCCAGGGGCGATCGAGCGGCGTCATGCCGCCTCCCACCGGGAAGAATTGGCGCTGCGCGTACGTCTCGCGCGCCAGACCGTGCGCCAGCTCGTCGAGGAAAGCGCGTTTGAGGTCTTGGGTAAACAGCAGGCGCGTGTAGCGCAGCACCAGCGGCGGCCGGCGAGCCAGCTCACGCGCCAGCGTCCAGGCTCTTTCGAGCAGGCGATCTCTGGGCAGTACTTCGGCGACGACGCCCGACGCGAGCGCATCCCGAGCCGTAAGCTTGCTGCCGGTCAGGAGCATGTGGCGCGCGCGATTCGCCCCGAGCAATCGCGGCCACAGAACGTGCTGGCCGTCGCCCGGCACCATGCCGCGCGGGAAGTGCGCGAGGTCCTGGAAGTAGGCGTCCTCCGCCGCCAGGACGATGTCGCCCAGCAACGGCACCTCGGAGTGGATGTTGCACGGTCCGTTGACGGCGCTGATCACCGGCACCTCGACCGCGAGCACGTTCTCGATCAGATGACGACCGTACCAAGCCTTTTCGTCGAGCTTCATCAGGCCCTTGTCGCCAGGCATCGCTTGATACAAGGGTTTCTCTACGCCAGACGGTGCCCAATCGGCGTTGTAGTTCCCGCCGGTGCCGGTGTGGATCAGAACTTTGATCTCGCGATCGCCGGCGATGTCGGCGAAGGCGTCCGACATCTCGTCGTGCGCCTTCCAGTCCCACACCAGGCTGCCGCCTCTCGTGTGGCACTGCATGAGCAGGATGCCCTCGTCGCTCAGCTCGAAGCGAAAGTTGTCGTAGCGGTCCTTGTATTCCGCGAACCTGGTTCGCTTGGCCACGGTAATCTCCTCCGAGGTGAGCGGTCAGCTCATCACCGCTTCAGGAAGCGCGCGACGTTCGCCTGCAGGTCGGCTGTGTCGAACGACTGGGCCTCGGCGGCCATGGCGAAGTCGATCGTAGCCAGTACCGCGCGTTCGACGTGCATGTTGAGAACCCGCTTCGTCGCCTCCACCGCCTGCCGCGGCAGCTTGGCAATCTTGTGGGCGGCGGCGAGCGCAGCCGCGAAGACCTCACCGTCGGGGCAGACGTGGTTCGCCAAGCCGATCTCGCGCGCCCGTGCCGCGGGGATCCGATCTCCGGTGAAGGCGTACTCCTTGGCCAGGAGCAGACTCATGTGGAGCGGCCATGTCAGCGGGCCGCCGTCGGCCGCAACCAGGCCCACCATCACGTGCGGATCTGACAGGTACGCCGACTCCGCCATGTAGACGACATCGGATAGAGCGATGACGCTGCAGCCGAGACCGACCGCCGGGCCGTTGACCGCGGCGACGACGGGGACCCGGCAGCGGATCATGTTGAGTACCAGCTCGCGTCCTTCGGCGATCACGTCGCGGCGCAGATCGCGGTCCTTCACCATGCGATCCAGGAGATCAAAGTCGCCGCCCGCCGAGAACGCCCGTCCTTCTCCGGTGATGACCGCGGCACGCGCATCGGGGTCAGCGCTGAGCTGCGGAAATACTCGGGTCAGACCGAGATGCAGATCGTCGTTCACCGCGTTGAGCTGCTGCGGGCGGGAGAGGCGCACGATGCGCACCGGGCCGTCGTTCTCGACACGGACTTCATCGGGAAGGTCGTAATTCATCATTCACCCCTGCAAGAAAAACTATTCCACAGATGAACGCAGATTAACGCAGATGGCCGGCATCAGATCCACGCCGCAAAGTTACCATCCGAGAAGCGGCAGCGATGTAGCGCTTTGAGCCAACGACTCAGATTGCAGCGAACAGGCAGCCCCTCGATCTGCGTTCATCTGCGTTCATCCGTGGATTGATTCTGCGGTTCACGTCACCGGCAGGCCGAGGATCCGCGTTGCGATGATGTTCTTCTGGATCTGCGACGTTCCGCCCATCACGCTCTGCGCTCGGCTATAGAGGTAGATCTTCAACGCCACATCGTCGCCGCACGCAACCGCCCGAGCTCCCGCTACCGAGAGCGCCGCCGCTCCGACCGTCTGCTCCACCCACGTCATCAGGATCTTGTCGATCGAACCGCCGGGGCCGTGGTCGAGCCCATCGAGGCGCTCGGACAGTCTGCGTCGCACGTGGAGCCTCAACATCTCCGCCTGCACGTGCGCCCAGGCGACCGCCTCGCGCTGGTCGCTGCGGAACGCGTCCGGGTTGGCGCGCACCGTCGCCTCGAGGTCCTTGACGGTCTTCGCGTAGCGCGCCACGTAGCCGACTTCACCCGGCTCCCGCTCGTGGCTGACGATGGTCATCGCGACGCGCCAACCTTCGCCCGGCTTGCCGATCATGTTCGCAGCCGCGACACGCGCACCATCGAACACCACCTGGCCGAACTCCTTGGTGATGCCGTTGATCATGCGCAGCGGATACTGCTCGACACCGGGCTGGTGCATCGGTACCGCAAACGCGGAGAGACCCTTGTGCTTCGGCACGTCGGGATCGGTGCGTGCGAGCAGGAAACACCACTCGGCGACGTCGGAATAGCTGGTCCAGATCTTGTGCCCGTGCAGTACGTAGTCGTCGCCGTCGCGCGTCGCGGTGGTGCGCAGCGAAGCGAGATCGGAACCGGCGTCGGGCTCGCTGAAGCCCTGACACCAGCGTTCGCGGCCACTGATCAGACCGGGCAGGAAACGGTCTTGAATCTCTTCGCTGGCATGGGTCGTGATCCCCTGCACGAGATAGCCGAGACTCGGGCGCGGCGGCGCGCCGGCAGCGGCAAGCTCGTCGTCGAGGATTACGTCGAACACCGACGGCAGCTCGTGACCGCCGAAGCGCTTCGGCCAGGAGAGTCCGAAGAAGCCCGCGTCATAGAGCGCGGTGTGCCACTCCGCCTGGCGAACCCAGTACTCGTCGTCGGTCGAGGAGACCGGCAGCCCGGGATTGTTCGCCGCGATCCAGGTGCGCAGGCGAGAGCGGAACGCCGCTTCTTCCGGCGAGTCACGAAAGTCCATGTCGCACTCCCAGACGCGTCCGCTCGATCTGGCGGAGTTGCTCGGCGTCGTCTCCGAACCACTGGCTCGAGAGCAACGCCCGCCGCAGGTGCACGTGCACGATGCAGTCCCATGTGTTGCCGATGCCGCCGTGCACCTGCACGGCAGTCTCGCAAACCGTGCGCGCTGCGCGCGCACAGTACGCCTTGGCGACGCGCGCGGCGGCGAGCGCCTCCGCCGGCTCGAGCTGGTCGACGGCCCAGGCGGGATACAGTGCGGCGCTGAACGCTCCCTCCAACAAGCAGCGGGCCTCGGCGAGGAGATGCTGTACCGCCTGGAAGGTTCCGATGGCAACGCCGTACTGCCGACGATCCGTCGCGTAGGTCACCGTGACATCGAGCACGCCGCGCATCAGGCCGACCATGTCGGCGCTGGTGAGCGACAGGCCCAATGCGGCCCACGTATCGAGATCACCGCGCGTGAGCATGCGCGTCTGATCGGCAACCGGTCGCACCGCAAGACCGGCGGGAAGCGAGGCCACCGATCGCGTCAGGTCCGCACCGTCGCTCGCGCTGTCGGCCTCGACCAACCCGAGGCGATACCCGGCGCCGTCGGGAACCAGGACGTACGCGGCAACTCGCGACCCTCCCGCGTGATCAACGGCGACAATCGGCGACTCGGTCTGCGAACCCGAGACCACTTCCGCACCGATCAGGTCGGGAGCGAATCCAACGACCGCTCCATCGGTGGCGGGCACGCCCGCCCGCCGGGCGAGATCGGCGGCGAGGATTGGGCCGGCAAACGGAACGTCGGCGACCGCCTCACCGAGGGCCTCGGCGATGATGGCTGCTTCGACGCCGCTGGCGAGCGGGTCGCCGTCGCCGTCGTCGTTGCGCAGCTCGAGCCATCCGGCGCTGCGGATCGCCGCAGCGAGGCGCTCGCCTCGACTCCGGTCGTCGAGATCGGCGACCGTTCGCGGCCCCAGCTCGTGCGCCAGACGGCTGGCCGTGCGCCGCAATTCGGCCTGTTCAGGGGTGTCGCGGGTATCCATGAGAATGGTACTAGTAGCATATGAGAATCAGGTTGCAAAAAAGCGGAGCGGCCTTATCATCGGCGCTCCCCGCCCCGCCGGAAATCCCATGTCGCGCGACCACAGCTTTCACGTCCTGACGGTGGCCGGCGTCGTCGACGAGACCGCCGACACCCGGTCGTTCGTCTTCGAAATTCCGCAGCAGCTGGAGGCAATCTTCAGCTACTCCGCCGGACAGTTTTGCGCCTTCCGGGCGACGGTCGGCGGCGAGCCGATCGTGCGCTGCTACTCGATGTCGAGCTCGCCCGACATGGCCGAGCCATTCACCGTAACGGTGAAGCGTGTGCCAGGCGGCGCCATGTCGAACTGGATGAACGACAGCCTGGCGGCCGGCGACGAGATCGACGTGTTGCCGCCGGCCGGCCTGTTCGTCCTGCGCGACGCCTCGACGCCGATCGTCGCGTTCGCCGGCGGCAGCGGCATCACACCGCTGCTCTCGATCATCAAAACGGCACTCACCACGACCGCGCGCGACATCGCGCTGGTGTACGCGAACCGCGATCCCGCGAGCGTCATCTTTGCTGGAGCGTTGGAGCGCCTCGGAGCCGAGTTCCCCGGGCGCCTCTCCGTGCATCATCACCTCGACTCCGAGAAGGGCTATCTAGACCCCCCGGCGTGCGTCGCGCTGGTCGGCAACCGAGCCGGCGCCGACTTCTACGTCTGCGGCCCCGGACCCTACATGGAAGTCGTCGAGAGAGGTCTCGATCTACTCGGCGTCGAGGCGAATCGGCGCTTCGTCGAGCGATTCGAAGTGGCCGAAGAGGAGCAACCTGTCACCGAAGCATCGGTGACCGAATCCGTCACGGTAAGCGTGAACGGCCGCAAGCTTACCGCTGCCTACCAACCCGGCGAATCCATCCTCGACACCGCGCGGCGCGCAGGTCTGAAGCCGCCGTTCTCGTGCACGGCGGGAAACTGCGGCACCTGCATGGCATTGCTCGTCGAAGGAAGCGCGAGAATGCGAGCAAACAACGTCCTCGACCCAGACGAGGTCGGAAGCGGATATATCCTGACCTGTCAGGCGATCCCGCTCAGCCGCGAGGTGATCGTCGACTACGACCGCTAGCAGTCCGTTGAAAAACAGGCGCGAGAGCGACGCCGACTCGAACGAAACAGGGCCGCGGTTACCCGCGGCCCTGTCGATGACGTCCGGTCGTGCAGTAGCTCAACTGGTCACGGAAAGTTGACCCCTGCTACGCCGATCTTGGTACCGCCCTTACACGCGCTCGACACAAGGGTGTAACCGGTGTCGATCTCGGCCTGGCAGGCTGCGACGTTCGCCACTCCCAGCGGCCCCCAGACCTCACCGCCAGTGACCTCGACCGAGCGACCCGTGCCGGCCGGAATCAAAGAGGTAAAGGCTCCCAGCGAAACAGCGCCCTTGCCACCGCCGTTCTTCATGCTCATCGCGAGCGGCGACTCGACGGCGACGCCGAGCGCGGTGAAGGTCGCCTTGAGGATGACCACGTACTCCGACCCGTCGACAGTCCCGGTGTCCTTGAACTGCGTGCTGCCGGTGACCGGCACCCCTGCGCCGTCGGTAACTCCCTTGACCTTCACCTTGATGTCGCCGCTGTCCTTCAACGCGATCTTGCCCGAATCCATCTTCGGATTGGCCGGCGGATTGACCGCGCTCGCCGGCACCAGGCTGGCCTGGTACTTGGTGCCCGCCAGCACTCCCGACGGGGCGACCACAAGGGTCGCCATCGCCATCATCAACATGCGCTTCGTGAACATCGTACCCTCCCCTTTACGTTGAGTGGTTAGCCCGAGGTCTCGCGACCCGCTCGGCGCGGCCCCGCTTGACGAGGCCGCGCCCCTTCCATCCCAAAACCCATTCTGTACAGCGATGTTCTACTTCATACGCACACAACATATACTTTTGCTAGAGGCGAATACGACTCAGGTCACTTTTTTGGAGCCTGAGCGACGAGTCAGTGAGCGTCGGTTCAGATTGGCGATCGGCCTGACAGCGAGGCGCGAAGCGATCGCAAACTAAATCGGGGTCGGTATCGGAATCGGTATCGCTATCGGCGTCGACTTCGATACCGATACCGATACCGACGGCGACCCCGAAGCGATGTAGAGCAAATCGACGGCCTTTGCGGGAGAAGCCCTCGAGCGGTGCTCGGTAGGAGTGTGAGAGCGCCGGCTAGAGCTCGGGGCAGAGCGAAGAGAGGAACTCCAAGGTCCGTTCGCGCGACGCGCGGCGGGATTGGCGGTCGGGTCCGAGCGCCAGCGGGCGAACGGCCAGGTCGGTCACTCCGGCGGTGCGAAATGCGTGCAGACGCTCGACCACCGTCGCCTCGTCGCCCGCGGCGAGGATGTCGCCTACGTCGGTGGCATCGCCGCGTTCGAGCAGTTGCTGATAGTTGGAGCAGAACTCGGCGTGGCCGAGCACCTTGTTCGCGAAAGTCCGCGCTGCCTCCACCTCGTCGTTCCGACAGATGGCGACCGGAATGCCGGCGACGACCCGCGGCGCTGGTTTCCCCACTGCCCCGGCGGCTTTCGAGATTCGCGGCACGACGTGAGCGGCGATCGCGCGCTCGTCCGCCATCCACAGAATCGTCCCCGCGGCGTGCTCGCCGGCAATACGCAGCATCACCGGCCCCAGAGCCGCCAGCAGCACCGGATTCGGGCCCCAGTCGGTGACGTCGATCGGGCTGTGAACGCGGAACTCTTCGTTCTCTACATCTACTGAGCCCGGCCCGGCGAGCGCGGCATTGAGGACCTCGAGGTAGTTGCGCATGCGGACTGCCGGCCGGTCGTACGAGAGGCCGAGCATGCCCTCGATCACCCAATCGTGCGAGGTCCCGATGCCGAGAGTAAACCGTCCCTCACACACCGCCTGGACCGACATGACCTCCTGGGCCATCGCAATCGGGTGGCGAGTTTGAATCGGCAACACGGCGGTGCCGAGCTCGATCCGCTCGGTCGCCTGGCCCATCAGCGTGATCGCGGTGAGCGCGTCGAAGTCACCGGGTATCTGCGGCACCCAGATCGATGTGAATCTCGCTCGCTCCGCCGCTGCGGCGTCGGCCATGAGCTGTGCGACTTTGTCGCGATACCGCCCTCTCTCCGGGCCAAGCATCAGACCGATGCGCATGTCGAGTCCCCCTTGCAGTCGATGGCATTTGTATTCTCATTCTGCGAGAATCCAATTTCAAGGGCGGCTTGCCGACGCATCCTTTTGAGCGCGGGCTTCTCCTTGCGATAGGACTCGGCCCATGGCGAAGACGACCGACGATCAAGAAGGAGAAGGACCGAGCTGGCGCCAGCGGGCCGTCTCCAAGAGCCTGAACGCGGCGCGGTCGCGCGCCGAGCAGCGCGCCCAGAAGCTGCTCGATGCGGCGTTCTCGCTGATCGACGAGCGCGGCACGACCGAGTTCACGATCCAGGAGGTCGTCGACCGCTCGCAGCAGTCGCTGCGCGGCTTCTACCAGTACTTCGAGAGCAAGGACGAACTGCTGTTCGCGCTCCTCGAAGAGAGCATCCGCGAGTCGGCGGCGGATCTCCAAGCCACAGTGGACTCAGAATCGAAACCGTTGGCGCGCCTTCGCGCCTTCACCATCCGCCTCCACGAATGGTGCGAGCCGGCGGCTGGGACGCGCCGCAAGCGAGGCTCCCACAATCGGGTCCCGATCTCGGAGTTCTCGCTACAGCTAGCGCTCAAGGATCCGGATCGCCTGATCGCGGTTATGGCGCCGGTATCGCGCATGATGGTCGAATTGCTGAAGGCCGCCGCTGCCGACGGATCTATTCGCTCGATCGAACCGCGGCGTGCCGCACTGCTCGTTCAACAGGCCGCGATGTACGGCTGGATCATGAACCGCTTCGTCCAGAATCCCCAGGCACGAGTCACCGCCGAAGACACCTGGGACTTTTGCTTGCGCGGCCTCAGCGGCTGATCCAACTCGCATCTGCCAGATGACCGGCGTCGACTTCTCGCGGACGACCGGCGCACACGCAAAGGAGTTTCCTTCATGAAGAATGTCGTGATCGTCGACGCCATCCGCACGCCCATCGGTCGAGCACGCAAGGGATCGCTGGCAACCGTGGACGCGTTCGAGCTCGCGCGCGCGGTCGTCGGCGCCATGCTCGATCGCACGAGAATCGAGCCGACTCAGATCGATGACCTCGTCATCGCCGAAAGCCTGCAGGGTGGCGGCGTCATTGCGCGTCACACCGCGGTAGCGCTCGGTTTGACGGGTGTTCCGGGAGTGGCAACCAATCGACACTGCGCGGCCGGACTCAGCGCCGTCGCCAGCGGAGCCGCGTCGATCGCCGCGGGCATGGATCGCGTCGTTCTGGCCGGCGGGACGGAGAGCATGAGCACCATGCCGATGTTGCAGAAGCCCGCCGCTCCCGGCGCCGCACCGGGGATGTGGATGCCGGCCTCGCACCCGGAGACACCGGATGCGCCGGCGTTCGATATGTCGATCACCGTCGGGCACAACACTGCTGTCGCCGCAGGCTTGTCACGCCGCGACGTAGACGAATGGGCGGTCTACAGCCACGGGCGCGCCATCGAAAGCATCGATTCCGGCGCTTTCGATGCGCAGATCGCACCGATCGAGGTCGCCGGGCCGGACGGCGCGGTGCGGCGCTTCGCGACGGACGAACATCCGCGGCGCGGCTTGACGATCGAGGGCATGGCCGAGCTCAAGGTTCTTCATCCGGAGATCGAAGGCTTCACCGTCACCGCCGGCAACGCGGCCGGCTTAAACGATGCGGCGGCTGCCGTGATGCTGGCGGATTCCGACTATGCCGCTGCGAACGGCATCCAGCCCCTGGCGGCGATTCGCTCCTGGGCGGCGGTGGGCGTGGCCCCCGCGCGCACCGGACTGGCGCCGATAGACGCGATCCCGAAGGCGTTGGCGCGAGCGGGAATCGCCCAGGGCGACATCGACCTGTTCGAGATCAACGAGGCGTTCTGCTCGGTGCCGGTCGCGGCGACGCGCGCCCTCGGCATTGACCGGGAGATCTGCAACGTCAACGGTAGCGGCTGCAGTCTCGGTCATCCGATCGCCGCCACTGGAGCACGCATGGTGGTCACGATGGTGCACGAGCTGCGGCGGCGCGGCGCGCGCCTGGGCTGCGTCTCGATGTGCGCTGGCGGCGGCATGGGCATGGCAATGGTGATCGAAGCAGTGTGAACGACGCTGCTTCTTGCACATCGGCCACCTTGCTCAGCGACGGACGAGACCGCGCGGCAGCGGCAAGCCGATGTCCGCGTAGGTCACGATCCCCGGAGGCGCCGCGACGACGGGGGCAATGGCGTTGATCGCCGGCATCGCCGTCATGATGTGGCCGAGCACCATGAAATCGGCGAGCGTCTCGCCGACGAAGTCCGGCGGCGGCAGGAAGTCTACCTTCGTTCGCACGGTCGGGCGGCCCTGCACCTCGATCAGCCAGCCGTCCTGGATCTGCCAGTCCGGCTCGAGCACCGCCGCCTTCTTCCACCGCGCGTTGAGCTCGATGAGGGTGCGATCGCCTACCCTGCCCTGCCAACTGGCAGCGACGCCCGCTACGCAGCCGGCGGCGATCTGCCACGAACCGAGATCGATGTCGGTCGCGGTCGCCGCATGCTCCGACTTGCAGACGATTTCGTCGAGCTCGACGCCGAGCGCGTCCGCCACCATCGCGACGGCTTCGCCGAACACCGCCGTCCCTTCGGCAGTCATCTGCTGGAGGTTCGGGTCGCCGATCGGCCGGCCGAAGCCGCACGGCTTTTCCGTCTCCGGCGAGTCGTAACCCATGGTATGGGCCTCTTCGCTGGCCGTCACCTTGTCGATGCGATCGGAGATGCCGGCGACAACGATGGCGAGCAGCTCCACGAATCCGGGGCTCACCCCGGTACCGAAGAGCGATGACCGCCCGCGCTCACACGCCTCCACAAGGTGCTGGCGATCCGCGCCCAGGCGGCGGCCGTTGATGAACGCCGCCGTCGTCACGACGTTGACCCCGGCGGAGAGTATCCGCACCAGCTCGTCGATCGACGGCCACATCGGGTTGTACACGACACAGTCCGGGCGCAACTCCAGCAACGCGGCGACATCGTTGGTGGCAATCACACCCAGCGGCGCCAGCCCACACAGTTCACCGGCGTCGCGCCCGACCTTGTCGGGCGACCACGCGTAGCAGCCCACCAGATCCAGACCTGGATTGCCGGCGATCGCCTTCACCGACTGTTTGCCGACGTTACCGGTGGTCCATTGCACGACGCGCAGCGCCATTCAGGAACTCCTCTCAGCCACAGATGAACTCGGATAAACGCAGATGAGATACGGATTCAGCGGCGCGGCAGCAGCTTGCGCGCCTGCTTCAACAGCTCGGCGCGCAGGCTCGCATCGTCGAGGTCGCGAGCCAGCGGGTGAACGACCGCGCCCGCGATGGTCGAGGCCAGCACCGCTGCCTCGACCCTGGCGCGAGGCGTCAGCCCGCCGCCGCCCATCAAGATGTGGTTCAGGCGCGCCATGACGCGGCGGAACGGTTCGTGCTCCTCGAGAAAGCGCAGCATCACCGGATCGCGTTGCAGGACACTTGCCATCCGGCGGCGCTCGACCGCGAGCTCGACCATGCCGGTGACGAGTGTCTCGCGCGCCCGCGCACGCGAGCGCTCCGCTTCCGCGGCAGTCACCGCCGCTTCGAGTCCCGACAGCACGACTTCGGCAACGGCGAGAACGATCTCATCCTTGGTGTTGTATTGGTGATAGACGGCGGCCTTGGTCACCCCGATCTCGTCGGCGATCATCTGCAGCGAGGTACCGCCGATGCCGTGCTGGGCGAACAGCGCGAGAGCCGCCTCGATGACGCGCGCCTGTGCCGCGCTGTGCGCGGTAGTGGCGCTGTTCGCGGCGGCCGGCATCGTCCCCGGATAGCCGATCGACCCCGCGACGTCTAGCCGATCGGCTTACCCCTCCCTAGCCGATCGACTATCCGACAGCCGTCCACCAACCGCGAAGATCTCGATGACCGGCGGCGGTAGTGGGTCACTTTGGCGCGTTTCTGATGTAGGGCGGACCTTGGCCCGCCGCGCAGGTCAGCAATGGCGGGCCAGGGCCCGCCCTACGCGACGCGATCATCAGATGGCCGAATCAAATTGACCACGACGCCGGCGGCGGGTGGCTTGATTGGCCGCCTGCCGCCGGTAGCTTGGCGCGATGCCGGAGCGCGCCGATTCCGCCGCCGCGATCGAGGATCGCTCGATCTTCACCTTCAACGCGGAGCGACTGATTCCGACGGCGCTGGCGCGCGGCCCCTGGTACCCAAACAGCCAGCACGGCAGCGCCATGCTCGGTCTGCTGGCGCGGGCAGTCGAGAACCACGCATCGGAACGGCCGATGCAGGTGGTGCGGCTGGTCGCCGATCTCAAGCGCGCGGCGCCGATGCAAGCCGTCACGACGCCGACCCGCTGCCTTCAATCCGGCAAGAACGTCGAGCTCGTCGAAGCCGACATCGAAGTCGACGGGGCAGTCTTTGCGACCGCACGTGCACTGCGAATCCGCGTCGCCGACATCGACGTGTCGCACCACGAGAACGGCCAGATGACCGCCCCGCCCTATGGCCCGGCACCCGCGCGCGAAGGGTACTCGCAGCTCATGCCGCTGGTGGAGGGTGAGGCGTTTCACCACGCGGTCGACATCCGCGCGACTCGCGAGTACGCCGAGCGCGCGCTGTGGTTCCGCTTGCGCTGCCCGATGGTCGCCGGCGAGCGCGTCTCACCGCTGGTCCGCACCGCAGCGCTGGCCGACTGGAGCTACTCGGTGCCGACGATCGCCCGCGAGATCCGCCTCGGCGAAATGCTGCCGCGCACCGTCGCAACCATCAACCCGGACGCGGCGATCCACGTCCATCGCCCGTTGGTCGGCGAGTGGATGTGCATGGACGCCGACGTTCACTACGGCCCGCACGGCGCGGGCTCGGCGAACGCCCGCCTCTACGACGAGCGCGGCTCGATCGGCCATACCTCCCAATCGATCCTGATCCGCGAGCTCGCCGAGCAACCGCTGCACGTCTGAACCCAGGTCGCCGGTCGTTCGATCAACCGCGGCCGGCGCAAGGTCCGCACGGAGTGTCGACCTTACCGTGTCGCGTCCAACTGCGACCCCCAGATAGGGACCGACCTCCGCGTGGCCCGATCGGCGTTGCTCAGCGATTTGATCTGCCCAGGTGAAAGTCGGGTAGTCCGACGGTCATACCGAAGCGAATGGTGGTCTGCGGCGCGAACGGCGCATTGTCTCGGTATGCCATCCATTCGCCGGCGACGAAGAGGTTGAGCGGCGCCGCATCCTCGCGCGGAATCACGTAGCCGACGCCGAAGCTGAGCGGGAAGGTCTTCGCATCACGGCGCCAATCGACCGCCCAGGACGCGTCCGCCGACTTTACGTAGAAGCCGCGCCAGACGTGTAGAAGAACGATCGGCTGCACCAGCAGCGTGCTGAGGGCTGGGCGATCGCCGTTGGTGTACGCGAAGGAAATTGGATTCTGTACCAACCCGCCGAGCAACACGCCGGGAATCTTCTTGTAGATTGCGGCGGCAGCAGGCCCAACTTGCCACGCCCCCTGACCGGCCGCATTGTCCGTCGCAGTCGGAAAGACGAAGACGGGCCCGAAGCCCCACAGCAGCCCGCGTTCCTCCGACGAGCCCGGAAGGACCAGCAGATCGAAGAGCTGCGAGTCGCCGAGCTCGGTGCGAGTGGCGCTGCCTCTGCCGGTGGGAACCGTGACCAACGTCATGGTCGGACGGACCAACTGCGGAAACGGGAACAGCGACAAGCGCGGAATGCGCGGAACGATGAGACGAGCGACGACGCGGTTGGTCTGTGCCTTGGTTCCGAAGTTCGACGGCGTGTAGGCGTTCTGAACGAACAGTTGCGGGAAGCTGGTGAGTGGGTCGGTGAAGTCCTTGGCGAGTCGCTCTTCCCTCGATGACGCCTGCGCAGCGACGGGTTCGTCCGGCTGACCTTCGGCGGGGCGAGCCACCTCCGCCCCCGCCGCCACGAGCGTCAGCGAGAGAAGTGCCAGTCTCCACATCGCAGATCGCAGTTGCCTTCCTGTAACCCACATTTGATTGACCACCTCAACCCGCGTTTGGAGGTGCTCCCGCTGCACGAGGCGCTCGCCAGCGCCCGAGAATAGTCTTGCAACAGAATGGCAAGCTCCGGGCAAGGCGTCCTCGATTCGTGGGACAGCTCAGTTCACAAGCGCGATAGAGGGCAGCGGGGGTTGCGGTATCTCTCGGCAAGTCGGATCCCCGAATCGAGACCTGGAACCGACTCGTACGAGAGCATTCGCCTCAGCCGAACCAGTGAGACGAGACGGGCGCGATCGCTACTCGGTACCGATCGTGATCTCGACCAGACGCGGCTTGCGCGCGGCGATCGCCGCCGTCACCGCGTCGCCGATCTGACCCGCCTCGGTGACTCTGCACGCAGATACTCCCATCGATGCCGCCAGCGCCTGGAAGTCGATCGGCGGTTCGCGGAGATCCATGCCGATGAAGCGGCCGGTGCGCGTCGAGCGGTAATGCGGATGCGAGCGCATGAAGTTCTTCAGCACGTTGTACTCGCGGTTGTTGACCACCACGAAGGTCACCGGCAGATCTTCGTTGGCCGCCGTCCACAGCGCTTGCGGCGAGTACATCGCGGCGCCGTCGCCGACCAGCGACACAACGGGTCTGCGACCGAGCCCGAGCGAGAAGCCGACCGCGGCGGGCATGCCCCAGCCGAGCGCGCCGCCGCGCAGGAAGGAATACTGGCGGGGAGCGTTGTTGTTGAGGAAGCTGCGCAGATGGCTCGCGGTGGCGATCGCTTCGTCGACAATCGGCGTCGAGCCGATGCTCGCGGCGAGCTCGCGCGCCGCCACCAGTGGGTGAATCGCCTCGAGATGCGCGAGCGACTCGGCGTGCTCGTGCAGCGTGCGCTTGCGCTCTTCGAATCGGCGGCGCGCCGCAACGCGCTCCGCCTCGAAGGTCGCGGCCCAGGGCTCAATGTTGGTCCTGATCAGGGCGTTGAGCTCGCGCAGCGAGTACTCGATGTCGCCGACCACCGAGAGCTTGGACGGATAGGTGCGGCCCAGATCGCGCCCGTCGACCGAGAGCTGGAACAGCTCGCAGCCCTCGGGCAGAGCCGACGCCTCGGTATAGAGGATGGTGATGAACGATTTGCCGCCGAGCGCGAACACGCAGTCGAAACCCTGCATCGCATTGGCAATGCCGATCGCCTGGGTCGGCAAGTTGCCTTGCCACAGATAATGGCTGGTCGGATACGGGATGTGCGCCGGCCACGACGAACCGAACACCGGTGCCGCAAGCAGCTCGGCGAGGTTCACGACTTCCTTGTGGGCATCGTTGAACGAGATTTCGTCGCCGGCAATGATCGCTACCTTGCCCGGCGCCACGGCGGTCAGCTCGGCGGCGAGCTCCGGCAGCGAGCTCGCGACCGGGCGCCGGTCGACGTGCGACGTCACTGGAATGCGGACCGTGCTGGTGGCTTCCATCACGTTCATCGGCAACGACAGGAACACCGGACCGCGCGGCGTCGCCTGACAGTCCTGGAAGGCGCGGTGCATCAGGATCGGAATCTGATCGGGCGAGGTGATCTCGACCGCCCACTTGCACGCCGGTCTGGCGATCGAGACGAGGTCGCCCTGCAGCAACGGATCGGTGATCGCGTGGCGCGAGTCCTGCTGCCCGGCGGTCACCACCAGCGGCGTTGCGGAGGTGTAGGCGTTGAGCAGGTTGCCGAGGCCGTGACCGAGGCCGCCGGCGGTGTGCAGATTGACGAAGCCCGGCTTGCCCGATGCCTGCGCGTACCCGTCGGCCATCGCGACCACCGTCGCTTCGTGCAAGCCGAGCACGTAGTGCAGGCCGGGCCGGTCTACCAGCGCGTCGATGAGGGGCAACTCGGTGGTGCCCGGATTGCCGAAGATGTACTCGCCGCCCTCGCTCTCCAGCACGTCGAGCAGAATGTCGGCGCCGCTGCGACCCGCGCCGGCAGCCAGATGTTCGGCGCCATCCTTGCGCCGACCCGATCGCTTATCCCCTACCGCGGCCACAGTGAGGCAACCTCATAGGCGTCCTCATCGAGACCCGCCAGCGCCTCTTCGAGCGCAGGCATCGAGCGCGGCCATTGAGTGACGATGCGTCCCCCCGGCGCGCGGTAGTAGTCGGACGAGCCGGTGTGCCACATGGCGATCGCCTCGAGCTCGCGCTGGATCTCGTCGTTGTACTCGGCCATGTGCGCGGGCTTGACGTCCATCCACGCCAGGTTGTCGCGCGCGATGCGCTGAACCTGACGCAGCACGTGATCGACCTGATACTCGATCATGGTGATGATCGAGTCGGCGTTGGTGTTGGGACCGTACAACATGAACAGGTTCGGGAATCCCGCTGTCGCCACACCTTTATACGCTTGCGCACCGTCGCTCCAGGCGTCGGCAATCGAGAGGCCGGCGCGGCCGACGACGTCGATCGCCGATACGAACTTCGTCGTCGCGAACCCCGTGGCGAGGATCAAGGTGTCGAGCCGGCGCTCGCGGCCGTTGGCGGTGACGACGCCAGTCGGGGTGATGCGATCGATGCGCTCGGTCACCAGCTCGAGGTTCGGCCGATTGAAGGAGGGATAATAGTCGTTGGAAAAGAGCGGCCGCTTGGCGCCCCACGGATGGTCGGGCACCAGGCGCGCGCGGACCGACGGATCCGTCACCTTGGCGATCTCGGCATGGCAGGCCGCGACCATCTCGGCGCGCACCGGCTCGAAGGCGCGCGGACCGCCGAAGGATTCGAAGATCTTGCGCCGCACCGACTGGACGACGCGGGGCTCGCGCCGGAAGCGTTCGAGTTGCTCCTCCGTGAACGGATCGTCCTGCTTGGGCCCGACCCAGTTCGCCGTGCGCTGGAATAGGTAAACCTGGCCGGCGCGCTTGACGATCTCGGGAACGAGCTGAACCGCGCTGGCAGCGCTGCCGATCACGCCGACCGTCTCGCCGGCGACGTCGTGCTGCCGCGGCCAGCGCGCCGAGTGGAAACGCGTGCCGGCAAACGTATCGAGGCCCGGGATCGCCGGCACGCTGATGTCGTTGAACATGCCGACGGCGCTGACCACGACGTCGGCCAGCAGCGTGCGCCCCGACTCCGTTTCGATCGCCCACTGCGCCGCCGCATCGTCCCAACGAGCGCGCAGTACCGCATCGCCGAAGCGGCAGTGCGGCAGCAGACCGTACTTTTCGGCGCACTCTTCCAGATACGAAAGGATCTCCGGCTGCGTAGCGTACGGACGCGTCCAGTCGGGCTTCGGCTCGAAGGAGAACGAATAGAGATGCGACGGCACGTCGCAGGCGCAGCCGGGGTAGCGGTTGTGATACCAGGTGCCGCCGACGCCATCGGCTTTCTCGAGAATCTCGAAATTCGCGAAGCCGGCATCCTTGAGGCGGATCCCCATGCACAGACCGCCGGGCCCCGCCCCGATGATCGCGATGCGCAGCGCGCGAGGGGGCACCGTTCTCTCGTGCTTCACCGGGCTCTCCGGAGCCCGACATCATCGAAATCGAAATC
>CADEER010000008.1:12816-21186 GCA_902826395.1 uncultured bacterium | reverse complement strand
ATCGAAATCGAAATCGTCACTGGCGGAAGGTGCGAGGTCTGCGCTCATCGATAGTTCCGCCCTCGGCTCACAGCTCGGCCTGCGGCCTTTCCAAACCGATGCGCGATTTCGATTTGGATTTCGATTTCGAGAGGCTGCACCTCGAGATCCATCATCAGGTCTTTGGTTCAGCCGCCCTGCTCCGCCAGCGGGTCGTGTTGTACACCGGAATCGACGCCGCCGTGCTTGCGCAGGAACGTCGTCGAACGGCGGCGGATGCGCCAGCCACCGGAGGTGCGAATGTATTCATCCTTGTACCAGGCCAGGCGCATCGCGTGCGTCTTCTGATCGATGAAGACGAAGTGCTGAACCCCGGTAGCGCGATCGTCGCCGTCGAAGTCGACCACCGGCATGTTGCCGATGAATTGGCCGCGCGGCGCCGCCTCCAGCAAGGCCGGCATGCGATCGATCGTGTACGCCGTGCCGAAGGCGCTGTACTGGACGTCCGGGGTGAACACCTCGAGCCACTGGTCGACCACGAACTGACTCGCGTATGCCAGATAGCGCGAGCAGAGTTGGTGGATCTCGACTAGATCGGCGATTCGCTGCGCGCCTCCGCTCATGGGAAGGGCTCGATCTTGAGCTCGAACTGCGCCGTGCCGGTATCCGGGATGTAGGGTTGCTTCCAGACCTCGACGGCAAACGACATCAAGATGAGCGAGTACAGGAGCTTGAGCAGGCGTACTGCGTCCTCCGGCAGTGCATCGAGCGGGAATCTGTCGAGATAGACCATCGCATCCTCGGCGCGCGGCATGATCGCGTCGTAGAACGCCTGAATCTCTCCCATCGTGCTCGACAGGCGCTTCGCGTACCGCTCGGGTTCGCTATCGAGACACCAGTCCGCGACGAAGGGCTCCAGATCCGAGAATTCGGCGGGGAGCAAGTTGGCCATCGCTTATCCCTTCGCTTGCTTCTGCTGGTAGTCAGCCACCCAGGTGTTGATCACCTTGTTCGCGTGCCGGCACATGAACTCCTGGTCGCCTAGCGGGAACTGCGTCACCACGCGCGACTCGAGGCCCATCTGCGTCGCTTCGAGCGTGCCGCAGTCCTCGAGGGCGTACTCCTTGATCGTCGCGATGCCGAGCTGCTGCGCGAGTCGTTCGCGCACGTTGCGCGGCGGTGTGAAGTAGGCGTTCGCCTCGAAGAGTAGTCGGTTATGGGTGACCGGCCAGTAGTGGTAGGTCAGGTACCAGCCTGTCTCCCAGAACACGATCGCGAAGTTCGGGAAGATCTGGAACGAATCGAGACCCCAGTTCTTCTTGTTTCCCGGATTGAGGCCGGGCGGCAATTGGTCGGTCACGATCTCAGACGGATCCCAGGGGCCGAACAAGCCGCTGCGCATCACCTGCTCGATGGGGTTGTAGAATTCCGGCACCAACTTGCCGCCCGCGCCGCCGCTGGTCGAACCGACGCGATGCGGGCCCTCGGCTTGGAAGTAGCTCGTGTAGAACCCCAGGTCCTGGTAGTCGGTTTGCCGCATCACCGGGTTCTGATGACCGTGCAGGATGGGTGGGTGATAGAACTCCTGGAAGGCATCGTGGAAGATCTTCCAGTTGCTGTTGATGTCGCCGCGGTAATAGTAGCGCTGCGTGAGCTTCTCGAAGGGGTAGTCGATCGCGGTGATCATCGGACCGAGAAAGTCGTGCAGCGACTGCTCCGGCTCGGCGGCGAAGTTGACGAAGATGAACCCCTTCCACACGTCGCAGTGCACCTGCACGAGGCCGTACTTGGACTTGTCGATCCCGAAGAACTCGCCCTCCTGAAGAATGAAAGTCAGGGTGCCTTCGAGATCGTACGTCCAGCCGTGGTACTTGCAGGCGAATTGCCGGCAAGTACCGCTGACTTCCTCGGCCGGATAATCGGTCCACACCAACTTGTTGCCGCGATGCCGGCAGACGTTGTGGAAGGCGCGGACCTTGTCGTCCTTGCCGCGGACGACGATCAACGAGGTCTTCAGACCCGGGATGTCCTTGGTGAAGTAACTGCCCTTGCGCTTCAGCTGCTCGACCCGCCCGACGTTCAGCCACGCGCGCTTGAAGACGGCCTCGCGCTCGAGCTCGAAGAACTCGGGTGAGATCGAGTTCTCGTACGACACCGGCTCGGTGTCCAGCTCGGGATAGTGTTCGGTCCAGCTGCCCTCGGGAGGCTTCGGGTACTGTCTCGCGGCCTGCTTCGGGATCTTCAGATTCTCCGTCATGCTCGTCCTCCGTTTAGGAGTTGCCCCCGTCGCGCTTCGCGCTCCGATGGGCTCGGCACCGCAAACGGTGCCTCCTTCGTCTAGGGAGCTCCCCCCGTACGCGCATCGCGCTCCGGTGGGTCATTTACAAGACCATGCCGCCGTTGACTCCAATCGTCTGGCCGGTAGTGAAGGCGGCTTCGTCGGAGCAGAGGTAACCACAGGCCGCCGCGACCTCGTCGGCGGTGCCGGTGCGGCCAACCGGGACCACCATCTTGGCGATCTTGTCGACGCCTGGCACATCGCCCTTGGTCTCGGCGCGACGCAACATCGGCGTGTCGATCATTCCCGGCGAAACCGTATTGACCGTGATGCCATGGCGAGCCAGCTCCAGAGCGAGCGACTTGGTGAGCGCGATGACACCGCCCTTCGCCGCGACATAGTGCGCCATGCGCGCAGCGCCTGACTGGCCGCTCGACGACGCGATCGCGACCATCCGCCCCCACTTCGCATCGATCATGTCGGGTACCGCCGCCTGGAAGCAGTGAAACGTGCCCGTGAGATTGACCGCGACGATGCGCTGCCAACTCTCGACCGCAATATCGACAAACGGCTCGAACAGCTCCATGCCGGCGCTGGCGACGACGATGCCGACGCGCCCCAGATCGGCGCGCACTCGCTCGAAGGCGGCGTCGACGGCACTGCGGTCGGTAACATCGGCCTGCGACGCGGTCACCACAGCGCCCTGCCCTCGCAGTTCCTCTGCGGCTCGCTGCGCCGCGCCGCCGTCCACATCGATCAAGCCAACCCGATGCCCTCGCGCCGCGAGGTGTCGCGCAATCGCCAGCCCCATTCCCGACGCTGCACCGCTGACCACCGCGACTCGATCCGTCGTTCCCATCGTCCGGCTTCCCTCCGCGGCCATTATGATCACGTTTTCGGTTGCCCTTGCAACAGTCCTCTCGATTTACGAGAATGCCATTTCCGCCAGCGGGCGAAGGCGACTGCGGGAGCGAGGAGGAGCATGGGGCGATTCCGGAAACCGGCCGAGGGTACCTGGACCGAGCACTATCCAGAGCTCGGCACCGGACCCATCTCATTCGAAGACTCGGTGTCCCCCGAGTTCTACGAGCTCGAGCGCGACGCGATTTTCAGGCGCGCCTGGCTCTATGCCGGCCGCGCGGAACAACTGCCGCGCAACGGCAGCTACTTCACCGTCAACCTACCCGGCCTCCGAACCTCGGTCATCGTGACGCGGGACAAAGAGGGTCAGGTCCGCGCCTTCCACAACGTCTGCCGGCATCGCGGCAACAAGCTGCTGTGGGAGGGCACGCCGCGCGACGCAATCAGCGGCAACGCCCGGCAGTTCGTATGCAAGTACCACGGCTGGCGCTACGGTCTCGACGGCGCGTGCACGTACATACACCAGGAGAACGAGTTCTTCGGCCTGCGCAAGGACGCCATCGGCCTCGCGCCGATCCATTGCGACACCTGGGCCGGATTCATCTTCGTGAACCTCAGCGCCGTGCCCGATCAGACGCTGCGCGACTATCTCGGCACGATGGTCGGAGCGCTCGAAGGCTATCCGTTCGATCGGATGACAGAGCGCTATTCGTTCCGCGCCGAGAACAACAGCAACTGGAAGGTGTTCATCGACGCGTTCCAGGAGTACTACCACGTGCCGCCGCTGCACACGCACCAGCTCGGCCCGACGCCTGAGGCGCAGAATCCCGAGTACGAGTTCGAAGCGGCGCATTACCAGCTCGACGGCCCGCACCGCATGGTGAGCACCAGCGGCACGCACAAGCACACCTGGCCCGCCGAGCATCTCTATCCGGCCGAGGCACTCACCCGCAGCGGCAGCACCGGGCCGTGGGAAGCGCCCGACGTGGGTGGACCACTCCCCGGCGTCAATCCGTCAGGGATCAAGCGCTGGGGCATCGACAACTTCCAGGTCTTCCCCAATCTCGAGATCCTGATCTACGAGCGCAACTGGTACGTCACCTACCGCTACTGGCCGACATCGCACAACACGCACGTCTTCGAGGGCGATCTCTACTTCGTGCCGGCGCGCAACGCCCGCGAGCGCCTGGCTCACGAGTACGCGGCGCTCACCTTCAAGGAGTACGGCTTGCAGGACTGCGGGACGCTCGACGGCACGCAGATGGGACTCGAGCAGGGCGCGTTCACGGAGTTCCCCCTCAACGATCAGGAGATTCTCGTGCGCCACTTCCACAAGACGGTGGGCGCTTGGGTCGATGCGTACGTACGCGAGTGGGAACGAGGGAGTACGCCGTGACCGACGCATTGCTGCCGGCGGAGTTCGCCGACCTCGAGCCTTGGGCCGCGACGTGGTGTCTGCCGACCGAGCCGCAGCGTTGGGAGCGACGGCTGAACACCTCGATGGAGGAGATGCGAGCGTTCTACGACGCATTCTTCCCGCGCGCCGAAGAGGCGATCATCTGGTGCGATCGGTTCCCGCTCGACGACATGCCGGCCGACGCCGAGCGGCTGCTGCAACTGCTGCACTCCCTGTTGATGGTGTCGTATGCAGTGGAGGTCTGGAAACAGCCCGAGGTGATCAACGGCGGATCGGCGCGAATCGACCGCATTCTCGAGCCCCGCCCGTAACAGCAATGGAGACCCGATGCCGCGCCTGACCAAGTTCGAGGAATATCGCGACCGCTATCCCGATTTCGCCCTGGAGAAGACCGACGACGGCATTCTGCTGATGCGGATGCACCGCGACGGCGGTGCCGCCGTCTGGGACGAGAGGACTCATCACGACATCGCAAACCTGTTCAACGACATCGCCGGCGACCGTGACGTCCTCGTCGTGATCTACACGGGTACGGGCGACACCTTCAACGCGACCTGGGGACAAGAAGGGAAACGGCCCTACTTCAAGGCTCCCGCCGAGTGGGCGGAGGAGATGGGCTGGTACGGACGGCTCCGGCACATCAACCTGCTGGAGATCGACGCGATCATGATCGCCGCCGTCAACGGTCCCTCCAACATCCACTCCGAGCTGGCCCTGATGTGCGACATTGTCCTCGCGTCCGACGACACGTACTTTCAGGACCTGGCGCACTTTCCGCGCAACCTGTCACCGGGCGATGGCCTGCAGAACATCTGGCCGCTGGTACTGGGCCGTAACCGCTATCGCTACGCGCAGTTGATGGGTCAGAAGATCACCGCCCAGATGGCGCAAGAGTGGGGAGCGGTGAACGAGGTGTTGCCGAAGTCCGCGCTGATCGACCGCGCCTGGGAGATCGCCCGTTATCTGATCCGCTTCTCGCCGATCGTCCTGCGCCACACGCGCCGCACCTTCGTACAGGAGTTCAAGCGCGCCGCGGTGAACGACCTCGGCTTCGGACAGACCATGGAGCTCTTGGGAATGACGCAGTTCACGCCGTTCGGCGGCGGTATGAAGCCGCTCGACCGGGCATGGAACGATCCCGATCTCTGGAAGAAGGAAGAGTAAGGGAAGTTTTCTCTCACCCACGAGGTCAATCGCATGAACGATCTGAAGGGACGAGTGGCTGTCGTCACTGGCGGCGGCAGCGGCATCGGGCGAGGCATCGCGCTGACGCTGGGCGCCGAGGGAATGAAGGTCGCGGTGGCCGACATCGAGCGAACAAGCGCCGATGCGGTGGCTGCGGAGATCGAATCCGCCGGCGGGCGCGCCATCGCGATCGGCGTCGACGTCACCTCCGTCGGGTCGCTGGCCGAGGCCGCCGGTGAGATCGCCACTCGGATCGGAGCGGTGAGCCTCTTGTGCGCCAACGCCGGCGTCCTGGCGCGCATTGGTTCGCTCGAGGAGCACACCGTCGGGGACTGGGAGTACACCCTGTCGGTGAACGTCCTCGGCATCGTCAAGACAGTTGGTGCATTCCTGCCGGCGCTGCGCACCAACGCCCCGGACGCGCACATCGTGACGACCGCCTCACTCGGCGGCTTGGTCTCGGACGTGCGCGCTCCGATCGGCGCCTACATCGCCTCGAAGTACGCGTGCGTCGGATACAGCGAAATGCTGCGCACCGAGCTCGCCGCCCAAGGCATCGGCGTCTCGGTGCTGTGTCCGGGCGTCGTCGCCTCGAACCTCATCTACACCTCCGCCGACAACCGCCCAGACGCTTTCGGCGAGCAGGTGCGGCTCGGCGCTCCTGGCGGCACACCACCACCTCCGCCGCCGGCCGTCGCGATGCCCGCCGAGGACGTGGGGCCGATCGTGATCCGAGCGATCCGAGCGAACCGCTTCCTCGTCCTCACCCACCCGCGCACGAAGCCGCTGGTCGAAGACCGGTTCCGAGCAATGCTCGCCGACTTCGACTTCGCCGCCGGAGGGTGAAGATGCCCCCGCGCTCGCCGACAGGTCTGGCAAGCACCCTCTCATCATGCGAGAGTCCGGTTTTCCAAAAACTATAACAATATGGGAGCACGCATGACGGCGATTCTCCAAGGCGTTCGGATCCTGGAGGTGGCGGAGCACACATTTGTTCCCGCGGCATCGGCGGTCCTCGCCGATCTCGGCGCCGACGTCATCAAGATCGAGCACGTGACCCGCGGCGACGCGATGCGCGGTCTCGCCTCGACCGGCGTCGCGGCGGTGCCGGGACAGGTGCACGCGCTGTTGGAGCACTCCAACCGAGGCAAACGAAGTATCGGACTCGATCTGAGCTCTGCCGACGGCCTCGAGATTCTCTACAAGCTCGCGGCGACCTCCGACGTCTTCTTGACGAACAAGCTGCCGAGCGTTCGAGCGCGGCTGAAGATCGATGTCGACGAGATCCGCGCCGCGAACCCGAGAATCATCTACGTCCGCGGTACAGGGCAAGGAGAGCGCGGACCCGACGCCGACAAGGGCTCTTACGATTCTCTCGCGTTCTGGGCGCGCGCCGGCATCGCGCTAGGCGCCAAGCGACCCGAGTACGACCTGATCCCGGTGCCGCCGGCGCCCGGCTTCGGCGATTCGATCGGCGGCATGACGATCGCCGGTGCGATCATGGGAGCGCTCTTCCATCGCGAACGCACCGGCGAGGGCACCGTCGTCGACGTGTCGCTGTTCGGCACCGGCCTGTGGGCAATGGGGCTCGCGATGGCGCTGTCGCTAGTGCTCAAGATGCCGTGGGGCGTACCGCCCGATCACCAACTCGCCTTCAACCCCTTGGTGCGCAACTACCGCACCAAGGACGGTCGGCTGCTGGCGCTGACGTGCCTGCAGGCTGCGAAGTACTGGCCTCTGCTCTGCGACGTGATCGAGCGCCCCGACTTGAAGAGCGACCCACGCTTTGTCGACCACGCGTCGCTGACCGCGAACACCGCCCAGGCCATAGAAGTCCTCAACGGAGTGTTCGCCACGGCGACCCTCGATGAGTGGCGGCAGCGTCTCGATGCCTTCGAGGGCCAGTGGTGCGTCGTGCAGGACACGCTCGAAGCCGCCGAGGATCCGCAGGCGGTCGCCAACGGCTATCTCCAAGATTGTCAGACCGCGGACGGGACGCCGTTCCGCCTTGTCACCGTGCCGGTTCAATACGACGGACAGCCGGCCGTGCCGTCGCGCGCGCCGAACTTCAACGAGCACGGCGACGAGATTCTCAGCGACCTCGGCCTCGACTGGGACGCGATCATCGACCTCAAGGTCCGCGGCGTCGTCGCCTGAGAGATGGGAGCACAGACGATGGCGCGAATCCCGATTGCGGAAGGTCTCTTCACCTCGATGTCCGACGATGCGCGGCTGATCGGCGGCCGCTGCACCGCCTGCGAAATCGTCACCTTCCCCATTCAGGGATCGTGCCCGCGCTGTCCGTCGACCGACATGACCGAGCACCCGCTGCCGCGACATGGTCGCTTGTGGGCGTGGACGACGCAGGAGTTCCCTCCCCCCTCGCCTCCATATCTCGGTCCGAAGGGTGACGCGTTCGTTCCCTACGGCGTCGGTTACGTGCAGCTCGGCGACGACGTGCGGATCGAGACACGCATCACCACCGCCGAGGGCCTGAAGATCGGCATGGAGATGGAGCTCGTGCTCGTACCGAGCTGGACCGACAAGGACGGCAATGAGGTGATCGCGTTCGCCTTCCGACCGGTCGTCTGAGGAGAGCTTGCTCGACGCCCAGCGGAGCGCGCAGCGCGCACGGGGGCAATTACTGGAT
>CADEER010000008.1:0-12716 GCA_902826395.1 uncultured bacterium | reverse complement strand
TTCGGGGAGCGAACGGGAATCGAAATGGGCGCTATCGCCATCCGCAAGGCGCTGGCCGACGCGGGCGTCGAATGGCGCGACATCCAGTTCGGATTCGCCGGCAGTTACGAGATCGACAACCCCGACGCCGTGGTCGCGCTCATGGGTCTGACGGGAATCCCGTTCACCAACGTCTACAACGGCTGCGCCACCGCCGGCAGCGTCCTGGCACTGGCGGCAGACGCGATCCGACTGGGCGACTACGACCTCGGCATCGCCGTCGGGATGGACAAGCACCTCCCCGGCGCCTTCAGCGCCGATCCCCGTCTCTACGCCTGCCCGTCGTGGTACGGCGAGCTCGGTCAGTTCCTCACCCCGAAGTTCTTCGGGATGAAGATCAACAAGTACATGCACGACCACGGCATCACTTCGCCCACCCTCGCCCGCGTCGTCGCCAAGAACCTGCGCAACGGCGCGCTCAACCCGAATGCCTTCCGGCGCAAGCCGCTCGCCGAAGAGGAAATCCTCGGTTCGCGCATGCTCAACTACCCGCTGACGCAGTACATGTTCTGCAGCCCCGACGAAGGCGCCGCGGCGGTAATCGTTTGCCGCGCCGACCGCGCGCATCGCTATACCGACAAGCCGATCTACCTGCGCGCCAGCGCAGTGCGCACGCGCCGGCTCGGCGCCTTCGAAGTGCACAGCCCGTGGCTGCCGATCGAAGAGACCGTCGGACCGACCGTCGATGCATCCCGCGCCGCCTTCGAGAAGGCCGGCATCGGACCGGAAGACGTCGACGTGATCCAACTGCAGGACACCGACGCCGGTGCCGAAGTGATTCACCTGGCGGAGAACGGATTCTGCGCCGATGGCGATCAGGAAAAGCTGGTGGCGGACGGCGAGCTCGAGATCGGCGGCCGCTTGCCGGTCAACACCGACGGCGGGTTGATCGCCAACGGCGAGCCGATCGGCGCCTCGGGCTTGCGCCAGATTCACGAGGTGGTGCTGCAGCTTCGCGGTCAGGCCGGGGATCGACAGGTACCGGGCGATCCGAAGGTCGGCTACACGCAGCTCTACGGCGCACCCGGCGTTGCCGGCGTTTCGATTTTGTCGCTCTGACGATCACGACGCGGAGCGCAGCAGCACGACTCCGGCGGGGGTCAAGCCGCCGCTGCTGACGACTGCGACCTTCGCATCGCGGACCTGTCGCTCTCCCCCATCGCCGCGCAGTTGAACGACGGCTTCGTGGAAGAGTCCCATCCCGTGCGTGCGGCCGGCCGATAGCTGGCCGCCGTGCGTGTTCAACGCGACGATCCCGTCTCGCGCGATGTTCACGCCGCCGGCGAGAAAATCCTTGGCCTCGCCGATACCGCAGAAGCCAAGGGCCTCGAGCCACGAGAGACAGTTGAAGGAGAAGCCATCGTAGAGCAGCGCCACGTCGACGTCGGCGGGGCGCAGGGTCGTGCGCGACCAGAGATGGGCGGACGGACCGAGGACGTGCGGCTCGTGCGTCAGCGTCGACTGCTCCCAGGCGATCCGTTCGGTGAGCTGCGTTCCGATCGCTTCAACCAAAACCGGCGGTCGTCGCATGTCGCCGGCCGTCTCGCGCCGCGAGACGATGATCGCGATGGAAGCGTCGGCCGGCACGTCGCAATCGTAGAGACCGAACGGGGTGCTGATCAGCCGCGCCGACATGTAGTCGTCCATCGTCATCGGCTCGCGGTAGATCGCCTGCGGATTGAGCGCCGCGTTGGCTCGCTGGTTGAGCGCGATCCAGCCGAGCGTCTCGCGGGTCGTGCCGTAGCGTTTGAAGTGATGCGAGGCGCACATCGCGAGATAGTTGGCGGCGGAGGCAACGCCGTACGGGACCGAGTACCCGGCCACCCGCTTCGCCCCTGTCCCCATCGCGTACGGATTCACGTCGCCCGACTCGGCGGCCGCGCGCATGCGAGCTGCGAATGTGGCCTGCCAGACCGTGCGAAAGCAGACGACGTGACGCGCCAGTCCCGTCGCCACTGCCAGCATGGCGGCGACCACCGACCCACCGGGGCCGAAGGTCTCCATGCCGCCGTTGTACCAAGTCGGCCGCAAGCCGAGCGCGTCTTCCAACGCGGTGATGCCGCCCTCGCCAAAGCCGCCGTCGGTCATCGGCCCGGGGTACGTCGAGAGCCCGTCGATATCGGCGAGCTCGAGCCCAGCGTCGGCAACAGCCCTTTCGATGGCTTCGACGGTAAGCGAGAGCGGCGGCCGCATCAGCCGGCGGCCAATTTGCGACATACCGATACCGGTGATCGCAACCTGGTCCTCCGGACGCGGACCGGCAATCGCCGGACGAATCCAACGCTTGTGGTCTGCCGGAGGGGTCTCGTCGACCGGCAGCTCGGCATCCGGCGCGCCATAGGGCGCGAACAGCGGAATCCATACGTCCTCGCAGTGCTCGAAGCGGGCGCGCACCCGCATCCCGACGCGAGCTTCGCCGACTTCGAGGTCGACGAGATTCGTCACCAGGCGCACCCGCGGATCGGCATCGAGCGCGACGTTGGCAATGACGAACGGCGGCGCGTAGCGCGCGTCCCACTGCTGGTGGTTCACCGTCACGCCGACGACGACTCCGGTCGGCTCGACGTCGCGCGTTTCGATGGCGGTGCCTCGGCAGTATCGACACACCGGCGCCGGAGGGTGGAGGAGTGCGTTGCATCGGCTGCAAGCCGCGAAGCGCAGGACGCCGTCCCGTCCGGCCTCCCAGAAGGGCCGGCTCTCTTCGTCCAACAGCGGCAACGTGCGATCGACGCCCGCCATCGTCAGCTTCTCGGTCATCTTCACCTCCGTCGTGTTGGTCGCTTCCCGCGAATGAGTGCCAGACCTCGCGAACCACCGCAAAGCAAAGTCTTGAAAAAAGAGAATGGCTGTGCAGAATTCCAAAAATCCAGTTACCCGAAACGTGTTTCGGGTTCGGTTGGTTCCGTTGCCAACGGCGCTCCGCGCGGCAACGGGGATCGGGGGGAGAATGAAGTCGATCGGTAGTTGGGCCGGGTGCATGCTGGTGGTCGTGGCGGCGGCACTCATTGCGTTGGCTGCCCCGACCTCCGCTCAATCCGCCGACGACACCGAGGTGGAGGCAGAGAGCGCCGAGGACGAGGCCGATTCGGGCGCCAGCGCGCCCAGCTTCGGCATCGAAGAGATGGTCGTCACCGCTCGCAAAAGAGCGGAGCCGCTCGTCGACACACCGGTCGCGGTGACGGCGCTGGGGACGCAGACTCTACGCGACGCCAGCGTCTATCGCATCGATCAAATGCGCGAGATGGTCCCCAACCTCAACGTCCAGCAGACTCGACTCGGCAACGTCGCCAACTTCAGCATTCGCGGCGTCGGGACGGGCAGCGAGGACATCCAGTTCGACCCCGGCGTCGCCACCTACCTCGACGGCGTCTTCCTGCCGCGCGCGCCCGGCTCGCTGCTCAACATCGTCGACGTCGAGCAGATCGAAGTTCTGCGCGGGCCGCAGGGAACTCTGTTCGGCAAGAACAGCGTCGGCGGCGCGCTCAACATCACCACCGTCAAGCCCAAGCAAGAGCTGGAAGGCATGCTGCGTCTACGCCCCGGCAACTACGACGCGATCGACACCGAGGCGATGTTGAACGTGCCGATCGTCGAGGATTGGCTCGCGACCCGCCTCACGTTCTTTTCGTCCAACCGCGACGGCTATGTCAAAAACACGTTCCTCGACGAGGACTACGCGAACGCAAACGACCTCGCGTTTCTCGGCAGCTTGCGTCTGACTCCCACCGACGAGCTGACCTTCGACCTGTCGGGCATGTGGAACCGGTCCCACACCCGGGGAAGCGGCGGACAGTGTCGCGTGGTGCGTACGGACGGTCCGGTCGCGCCGCTGTTCCCCGAGCTGTTCGACGAGTGCCGGCGAACCTCGCTGTTCGAATGGACAGCAGAAACGCACGGGCTGTCCGACATCGAGAGCGCCGGCGTCTGGGGCGTCGCCAACTACGACATCGGCGACGCGTGGATCTTCGAAGATCTCGCCGTCAAGGGTATCGGATCTTGGCACGAGCAGACGACGCGTTTGCGTTTCGACGTCGATGGCACGTCCGTACACGCGACGTATCTGTCGACCGCCGGTCCGTCTCCGCTCGAAGGGGAACCGGGTCCGGCCCAGCAAACCTCCGGCGAGGTTCAGCTCAACGGCTCGACCTGGGAAGGACGGCTGGTGTTCGTCTCCGGTCTGTTCGCCCAGTGGGAGACGGCGGAAGATCACCGCGCCACCATCGTCGGGCCTGTGCTGCAGGGAGCGTCCACCCTCGCCGACAGCGAGATCAACAACTGGACATGGGCTCCCTACCTACAGGCGACCGGAGATGTCATCGAAGACTGGCTCAGCCTGACCGCGGGGATTCGCTACACCGAGGACAAGAAAGGGCTCTCGCTGATGCAGACGCAGCCGTTTAGCGGCGCCATCATCACGCCGCCCGTCAGCGACTCGCAAGTGTTCACCCAATGGACGCCGATGGCCAGCATCGCCTCGACGCTGCCGATCGACCTGCTCCCCGACTGGACCGATCACATCATGGGCTACTTCACGTATTCGCAGGGCTTCAAAGGCGGCGGTTTCAACGCCCTGCCCGGCGGCAACGAAACCGATCTGGCGGCGCCGTTCGATCCGGAGACGGTCGACAACTTCGAGATCGGCTTCAAGACGATCTTCTTCGACCGCCGCTTTACGCTGAACACCGCTTTCTTCCACGCCATCTACGACGACATCCAGAAGGTGTCGGTCCAGACGATGGGCGAGGGACAGCAGATCTCCGTGGTCCGCGTCACCGAGAACGCCGCCGAGGCGACGGTCCGGGGTTTCGAGATCGAAACGATGGCGGCGCCGATCGACGGGCTGCTGATGACCGGCAACATCGGCTTCACGGACGCGACCTACGACAGCTTCCCCAACGCGATCAGCGACTACAACGATGCGCTGATCGACCGCTCGGGCGAGAGCTTCAACTACGTGCCGCAGTTCACCAGCTTCGTGGCTTTGCAGTATGGATGGCCGATCGACGTGGCCAACGAGATCCTGCGCGGTGAGCTGACGCCGCGACTCGAGTGGTACTACCAGAGCGAGAACCACCTGAACGGACCTGAGATCCGCGAATCGGTGCAGTCGGGCTACAACCTCATCAATGCGCGCCTGTCGTACGACCTCTGGGAAGACCACTTCCAGGTCGCGCTGTGGGGCAAGAACCTGACCGACCAGGAGTACATCGTATTCTCGACACCGACGGTCAGCACCTTCGGCACCGTCGTGAACTATCCGGGCATGCCGCTGACCTTCGGAGCCGAGCTGACGTATCGGTTCAATTGAGGAGCTGTCAGCCATCAGCTTTCAGCGATCAGCAACGACAAAGGGAAGGCCGGTACGTCACATCCCCACGTCACCCCGGCGAAAGCCGGGGTCCACCTGCTTGCCCGATGGATTCCGGCTTTCGCCCGAATGACGAGCAGTCCGATTGCTGACCGCTGACCGCTACCTACTCCACGCCGCCGCTCGCCTTCAGCGCCGCGATCTCCGCATTCGAGCAGCCGAGGTACTCGGTCAACACTTCGTCCGTATGCTGTCCGAGCGTCGGCGCCGCTCCGGCGTACCCAGATGGAGCGTCGCTGAGGCGGAAACCGTTGCGCTCGTAGTGGAACGCGTCGCGCATCGGGTGGACGTGTACGTCGAAGTGGCCGCGCGCCGCGAGTTGAGGATCGTCGAACACCTCGGGGAAGCTCTGCACCGGAATGGCCTCGATGCCGCGCGCTTGTAGGACCTCCGCCGCTTCGATCGATGAACGCCGCGACGTCCAGGCGCTCAACTGGCGCTCGATTTCGTCTTCCATCGCGCGCCGCTCGACCAGAGTCTCGCAGTCCTTCACGTCGAGCTCGCACGCTTCCGCGAGAGTGCGCCATTCGGCGTCCGACCAGGCGGCGATCGCCACCCAGGCGTCATCGCCGCGACACGGGAACGCGCCGTGCGGCACGGCGCGTTCCGAGCGATTGCCGGTCGGCTCGCCGATGTGGCCGTTGACGGCGTAGTCGAGCACCCACGGCGCCAGCGTGTAGACCGCCGCCTCGACCTGCGACAGATCGAGATGCACGCCACGGCCGGTGCGCCGCCGGAACAGCAGCGCCGCCGCCATCGCGACGGCGACAAAGCGCGGTGCCAAGGAGTCGGTGATGGTGCCCATCGGTCCGAACGGCGGCCGATCGGGCAGCTTGGTGAGGTGCGTGTATCCGGAGAGCGCCGAGCCCTGCGAACCGAAACCCGGGTAGTTGCAGTGCGGGCCGGTCTGGCCGTTCATGCACGAGCTAACCATGAGCAGATCGGGCTTCGCGGCGGCGAGAGTATCGTAATCGAGACCGAAGCCGCGCATCGCTTTGGGAGCGAAGTTCTCCAGCACCAGATCCGCCTTGTCGATCAAGCGACGCGCGATGCCGAGTCCATCCGGATGCTTCAGGTCGAGCGCGATGCTCTGCTTGCCGACGTTGAGGGCATTGAAGACGACGTCGCCCTCGACACCGTGCGGGCTCCGGGCCGCCACCGCCATGGCGCGCAGAAAATCCGGGCGCTTCTTCGACTCGACGCGGATCACGCGCGCGCCGTGCTCGGCGAAGTAGCGCGACGCCACCGGTCCCGCCGCGCCGGAGCCGAATTCGATGATGGTTACTCCCGTCCACGCGCCGGCACCTGCCGCGGCGACCGTCTTCGCCGCGCGCGGTTGCCACTCAGGCAACGCATCGGCGCCGAGGCGCGGCGCGGGCCGATGCACAGCCGGCGTCGCCACGCCGCCGTCGAGGCTGCGCGCGAGGGCGAAGCGGATCGGGAATCCGTCGACGTCGCCGACTCGGCCGAACATACCTCGCGCCGCCAGTTGTTCGCTGCGGAAGAGCTCGCGCGGCGTGTTGCAGGTCGCCAACATGATGCTGTTGGCGGCGGCCATCGCGTAGAGCTCCTCCATCGTGTGCAGCGCAAAGTATCGCTCGAGCGGCTCGACGAGCTCGGCGCGCCCCGCATCGTCCAGATCGTGGACGTTGAACTTCGCCCAGTCGCGATCGCTCCAGGCGGCATTGGCTAGACCTTCGTCGCGCAAAACTTCGGCCATGAAAGACAGGGTGGCGACGCGAGCCACGCCGCCTCGCAGCCCGAACGACACCCAGCCGTCCTTGCAGCGCCAGATCTCCTTCATGCCCATGATCGTCGCCCCGGCGCGGAACGTGCGCGCGGCGCGGTTCTGGCCTTGCTCGCCGACGAAGCCCATGTCGGCAATCAGGTAGGCCTCCTGCAATGACAGGTCGATCACCTGCGGCCGCCCGCTGGCGAGCCCGGTCAGCGCCGCCATCGCGATCTCCGGCCCGCCGTGCGCGTACGCCGTCGGCTCCGTGCACCGCAAAGGCGGCCGGTCGGGGTAGCCGGTCGCGTGCATGTTGCCGCTCGCCGCGACGATGCCGAGATCGCTGGCACGCCATGTCGAGCGCGGACCCGACATTCCGAACGGCGTCACCCGCACCCAGACCGCGTGCGGCGCCTGGCACGGATCGAGCGCCAGAGCACCGGGCCAGCCCGGCGTATCGATGACGACGTCGGCTCCAGCAAGCAGCGACGCGAGACGCGGATCGTCGCCGCCGAGCACTGCGCTCTCTTTGCCGGCGTTCCACGCCGCGAAGCGCAACGAGCTGTCGGCGTCGGGTCGATCGCCTCTGTGCGGACCGACGCAGCGCAGCGGGTCGCCGCCCGGCGGCTCGAGTCGAACGACCTCAGCTCCCAGGTCGGCGAGGATGCGACCGCCCATCGCTCCGGGCTCGCCGGCGGCGTCGACCACCCGCACCCCCGATATCAACGACTCCGGTTTCAAATGACCCCTTTGTCAAAGCCCTGGCCACCGACGAACGCAGACGAACCCGCCGGTTCTTCGCGGAGCGCGAAGATTCCACATCCCCTGATCCCTGACCCCTGACCTCTGAACCCTGTGCGAATCAACTCCGATTGCGCGGCAGTCCGAGCGCGAGCTGCGCGATCAGACTGCGCATGATCTCGCTCGTACCGGCATAAATCGTCGGCGCGGGGGACAGGCGGTAGGCGAACTCGAACTCGCCTTCCTGCGCCGCGTCGGGCTCGCCGCGGCGCAGGATCGAGTCCGGCGCCGCGAGATCGAGTAGATCTTGCGCATCCTCGACCAGGATCTCGGTCTGGAACAACTTCGACATCGGCCCTTCGCCGCGCTGCGGCAGACCTTCGGCGGATACCCAGAGCGAGCGGCGCGCCAGGACGCGCGCCGCCTCGAAGTGTGTCGCCGCGCGGCCGAGCCGCTCCTGCACACGCGGATCCTCGATTGCGGGTTTCCCGTTGCGACTCGTCTCGCGCGCCCAGCGCGCGGCGGCGTCGATCAAGTCACCCAGGTGCTGCGGGTACGTGCCGCCGTGCTCGAGCTCCAAGGCGTAGCGCAGGACGCCCCAGCCGCCGTTCAGCGGTCCGATGCGATAGCGGTCTGGAACGCGAACGTCCGAGTAGTACGTGATGTTGGTGCGCTCGTCGCTGAGCGTCTGCACCGCCTGGATCTCGATGCCCGGAGTGTCGAAGGGGATCAGGAACATCGTCAGGCCGCGGTGCTTCGCGGCGTCGAAGTCCGTGCGCGTCAGCAGAAAGACGTACTGCGCGAGGTTGGCGCCGCTGGTGAACATCTTCTGGCCGTTGATCACCCAATCGTCGCCGTCGCGCACCGCGCGCGTCTGCGCCGCCGCGACGTCCGAACCGGCCGCCGGCTCCGTGTAGCCGAGCGACGTCACCGCGTCGCCCGAGCAGATGCGCGGCAGCACCTCTTGCTTTAGCTCGTCGCTGGCAAATCGCATCAGCGTCGCGCCGACCATGCGCGTCGTGCCGAGCGCGTGCGTCGTCCAGCCAGCGAGCTTGAACTCCTCCTCGAGCGCCATCTGCTCGTACACGCCGCACTCCTCGCCGCCGTACTCACGCGGCCACGACGGAAAGGCGAGACCGGCTGCGGCGAGCGTGCGATTGAAACCAGCGTGGTGCCCATCCCAGGAAAAGTGCGCGTATGCGCGCAGCTCGTCGGTGAGGTTCTCTGCGAAGAACTTCCGAATCTTGAGGCGAAACGCCTCGACCTCCTCGCCGAGCTCGAAGTCGAAGGGTACTTCGCCAACGTCGGGCAGCGATATGCGGGCGCCGTTCCACAGCCGCTCCGTCACCCGCAGGAGCTCGTCGGCCGGGTCGCCGGCCAGCAACGGCACGGCTTTCGCGCGGCGATAGTAGAGCTGTACGTCGTACTCGAGGGAGAGGCCGTAGCCGCCGTGCGTGTGCAAGCTGCGCCGTACCGCCCGCGTCGCGGCGGGAGTCGCCCAGGCGAACGCCATCGAGACCAGCGCGGCGGCTTCGGGCCGCCGTCTCGCAATCGCCCACAGCGCTTCCTGGACCAGCAGCCAAGCCGCGTCGACTTCGGTAACGGAGTCGGCCAACGGGTGCGCGATCGCCTGGAACGTACCGATCGGACGGTCGAACTGGATGCGCTCGGTCGCGTAGGCGGCGGCGATCTGCAACGCCTCGCGAGCCAGCCCGGCGACGTAGGAAGCGGTCAGCAGCTTCCACTCTTCGAGCGCCGCGGCAAACACGGCGATGGCGCGCTCGCCACTCGCGAGCACCGTCTCGTCGATCGACCCGTTCGTCGGCCAACGTCCGAGCCCCGGTACACCGAGGTTATGAACACGCGTCGCGCCGTCCGGCCGCCGCACGAGCACGATTTGGTCACCGCGGCGCGCGATCGCCGCGTCGGCGCGACCGCCGCCGGCGACCAGGACATCGGCGGCGCCGTCGAAGTCCCGCAACGCGAGCGAGACGACCATTGCGCCGGACATCGCCTGCGCGAGATTCGCCGCGTCGCCGAACTGGGCGAGCAAGCGGCAGGCGACGACGCATTCGGCGATCGGGCCGGAGGCGAGCCGGCGTCCAGCTTCGTGGAGGAGGATGGCAGCCTCGAGGAGACCGAGGCCGGTGCCGCCCTGCTCTTCCGGAACGCGAATCCCGAAGGCGCCGGTTTCCGACAACTGGCGCCACAGTCTCTCGTCGAAGCCGATCTCTTCAGCACGACGAACCCGCTCGGGATTGGATTCGGCCGCGAACAATTCGGCGAAGGTGTCGCGGAGCAGTTCCTGCTCGTCGGTGAGAGCGAGATTCATGGCGGGTGGTACCTCAGTATCGACAGGAGGATTTCCGGTCGAGGTCCATGCCCGTCGCGTCCGTCACCCTCTGCAAAAGCAAATTCGGCGCCGCGGCTTCGATCACCTTGACCGCGACGACCGCAGGTAGAATATTCCTTTACTTCCGAGAGGGTCAAGATACCGGCGTATGCGTGAGCAGCCGCCGTGGAATGACAGGAGACCGCATGTCGAGCGCTACGACCAGCAAGTTTTTGAGCCATCCAGACCGCCTCTTCATCGGCGGCGAGTGGGTCGAACCCTCGAGCACATCGAAGATCGACGTGCGCGACAGCGGGACGGAAGAAGTGTTTCTCTCGGTCGCGGAAGCGCAGCTCGACGACATCGATCGCGCCGTCGCCGCCGCGCGCGAAGCGTTCGACCGCGGTCCGTGGCCGCGCATGACGCACGCCGAGCGGGCGATGTGGCTCGAGAAGATCGCCGCAGCATGGGAGAAACGCGTCGACGCACTCGCCGACACATGGACGCGCGAGTCCGGCGTCCTGTATTCGCTGACGAAGCGCGCGGTGCATGCGCCCGCGCGCACCTTCCGCGACCACGCCGGCTTCGCTGCTTCGTTCGAATGGGAGGAGCCGCACGTCAGCCAGGACAAGAAGCGCGCCCTGCTCGTGCGCGAGCCGGTGGGGGTTGTAGGCGCGATCATTCCGTGGAACGCGCCGAACTCGCTCGTCGCGCACAAGACAGCGGCGGCGTTCATCGCCGGCTGCACGGTAATCGTCAAGGCGTCGCCGGAGGCGCCTTCGTCGCCGTACATTCTCGCCGAGATCTGTGACGAGATCGGCCTGCCGAAGGGCGTCCTCAACGTCGTAACCGCCGATCGCGAGGTCTCGGAGAGACTCGTGCGCCATCCCGGCGTCGACAAGATCAGCTTCACCGGGTCGACCGCGGCTGGCCGCCGCATCGCTTCGATCTGCGGCGATCGCATCGCGCGCTGCACGCTCGAGCTAGGCGGCAAGTCGCCGGCGATCATTCTCGACGACTACGATCTCGACAAGGCGGCGGAGTCGCTGTCGCAGAGCGCGCGCGCTCTGAACGGCCAGGTCTGCTCGTCGCTGACCCGGTTGATCGTCAGCCGCAAGCGACACGACGATTTCGTCGATGCGCTCGCCAGCCGATTCGGCAAGGTGAAGGTGGGCGATCCCTTCGACGAGTCGTCGCAGATGGGGCCGCTGGTGAGCGATCGGCAGCGCAGTCGCGTCGAGTCGTACATCGCCAAGGGCAAGCAGGAAGGCGCGCGACTGGCCACCGGCGGCGGGCGGCCTGCAGACCTTCCGCGCGGCTACTTCGTCGAGCCGACGGTGTTCGGCGGCGTCGACAACTCCTCCACCATCGGCCGCGAGGAGATCTTCGGCCCGGTGTTGGCCGTCATTCCGGCCGACAGCGAGGAGCAGGCGATCGACATCGCCAACGACACCGAGTACGGCCTCAACTCTTCCGTGTTCACCAACGACCCCGAGCGCGCCTATGCGGTCGCGCGCCGCATCCGCGCCGGGACCGTCGGCCACAATGGCTTCAAGACCGACTTCACGATCTCCTTCGGCGGCTTCAAACAATCCGGCATCGGACGCGAGGGCGGCACCGAGGGGCTCTACCCCTACCTCGAAGCGAAGACGATCATCCTCGACCAGCCGCCGCCGTCGAAGGAAGGCTGACCGCGTCGCGAGCTGTCCTCTAGGCTGAACGCTGAACACGGATGGTTGACGGCTCGCGCCGTCCGAGTCGGGAAGGCACCTTGCAAAGACACCGATCGACGGCGATGCTGCGCCGATGCCCGACAAACCCCGCGCCGTGCTCGTCGGGGTCCAGCTCCCCGGCGTCGACGATGCCGCTCACGCATCTTCCCTGAACGAGCTCACTCGCCTCGCCAAGACTCTCGGTCTCGAAGTCGTCGCGCGCATCACCCAGAAGCGCAAGGGTCTCGCGGCGAGCGCGGTCGTCGGGCAGGGGAAGCTGATCGAACTGGCCGACTTGACCGGCGGCAGCGGCGTCGTTCCGTCCGGCGTTCCGGCGCACCGGATGCGGCGCGGCGGCGCGCGGGTCGAGGATGAAACCGAGCAGCCCGATGAAGATGCGGACGAGCTGACCACCGACGAGCTAGAGGACGGCGATGAAGCAGCGCCGCGGACCAGCACCCCGCCGGCGCAGCGCGCCACGGTGGTCCTGGTGGACCACGAGATCTCGCCCTCGCAGGCGCGCAATCTCGAACGCGCCACCGGTGCCGAGGTACTCGACCGCAGCGCCGTCATCCTCGCCATCTTCCAGCGCCACGCGCGCAGCCGCGAGGCACGCCTGCAGGTGGAGATCGCGCGCCTCGCCTACATGGCGCCGCGCATGCGCGAGAGCGGCGGCGCCGATCGCCAGAGCGGCGGCATCGGCGCCAAGGGCGCCGGCGAATCACAGATCGAGCTCGATCGCCGCAAAGTGCGCGATCGCATCGCCCAGTTGCGCCGCGACCTGGTCTCCATCGA
>CADEER010000007.1 GCA_902826395.1 uncultured bacterium | reverse complement strand
GATCGTCCCGATGTTGCAGTGCGGCTTCGTCCGCTCGAATTTCTCTTTCGCCATCGAACTGATCTCTCCCGATTGTAATTGTTTGAAAGAGCCCAGGAGCGGAGTCGAACCGCTGACCTCGTCCTTACCAAGGACGCGCTCTAGCCTACTGAGCTACCTGGGCAGCGCCCTTCCTCGAGCCGCAGAGACGGAAAGCGGGAAACGGGACTCGAACCCGCGACCCTCAGCTTGGAAGGCTGATGCTCTAACCAACTGAGCTACTCCCGCACAGGCATCGCGTCTCCGCGCACACCGCGCGGCGCGTCTACGGAAACCGATACCCACAACCGGCGGCGAGACCACCCTGCGCCGGCGGTCCAGCATTGGATTTTTGTCGTTCGTCTTCACGTTGGATTCTGTTTAGGCTCTGATTTAGGAGGCGCTTTCTGCAAAGAAGGTGGAGAGGGGAGGATTCGAACCTCCGAAGACGTAAGCCAGCAGATTTACAGTCTGCCCCCTTTGGCCGCTTGGGTACCTCTCCCCAGCCGTGGAGCCGATGGCCAGACTTGAACTGGCAACCTACTGATTACAAATCAGTTGCTCTACCATTTGAGCTACATCGGCTCACCTTTTCGTGAGCCAGGACGCACGTTTCCACCGGATACCGCATAAATTTGAGTGAACTACGCGTCCTAGCACCGGGTCGGTATGGTGTCAACCTTGCTAGACCCCGACTGAGGCGAGACGGCGCCGCAGGAGTTCGTACATCGCCACAGCTCCAGCCACAGAGGCGTTGAGGGACTCGATCGGCCCGACCTGGGGAATCGACGCCGTCAGATCACAGTGTTCGAGGACTAGGCGGCGAACGCCCGTTTCGCCACCGAGGACAAGGGCCACCGGCGACGGGACGTCGATCGCGTACAGGCTCGGGGCGTCGCGCGGCGTCAGGGCCAAACGCCAATATCCGCTGGCCGCCAATTCGTCGAGCGCGCGCACGAGGTTGACGACCCGGCAGACCGCGATGTCATTGACTGCTCCGGCCGAAGCTCTCTCGACGGCCGCCGTCACATCCGCGGCGCCGCGCTCGGGGATCACCGCGCTGCCAAAACCCGCCGCTACCGCGGTACGCAGCAAGGCACCGAGATTCTGCGGATCGTTGATCTGGTCGAGGACAAGGACGGGCTGACCCGTCGCCGCCAGATCGGCCAAGTTGGCATAACCAAACGGCAGCACCTCCGCGACCACTCCCTGGTGGTGCTCGGAGCCGGCATACTTTCGCAGGGTCGCTTCGTCGGCCGGATGGACGGGTATGCCTTGTCGACGCGCCAACTCGGCAAGTAGACGGTGGCGCGCCGCCGGGCCGCGGGCGCGCCCCGCGTCCTTGCTCTGGCCGATGTAGACGGCACGCACGCTCGCCGGTGCGACAGTCAGACGGCGCTCGACGGCGTGGATTCCGCAGATTCGCCGACCGCTCGGCACGTTTACACGGCGAGGGTCATTCACTACCATTTCCCACGGTGAAGATCGTCGATCGGTACGTGCTGCGAGAGCTCGCAGTACCCTTCCTGCTCGGAATCGGCGTCTTCACGTCAATCTTGCTCATCGTCCGCATCCTCAAGCTGGTCGAGATGGTGGTCAACCGCGGCGTTCCCCTGCTGCAGATGCTGCAGCTCTTCTCCTACATCTTTCCAGCATTCCTCGAAGTCACCCTGCCGATGGCCCTCCTCCTCGCGATCCTCGTGGCCTTCGGCCGACTCTCGGCGGACAGCGAGATCATCGCGCTGAGGGCGTGCGGCTTCAGCCTCTACCGCCTCATGGTTCCCGTCTGCGGATTTGCACTCGCGGCGGCGGTCCTCACCTTCTTCCTCTCGGTGTACGCCCGTCCCTGGGGAAACGAGATGCTGCGCACCGGCCTCTACGACATCGTCAAAGAACGCGCCAGCGCCGGCATCAAAGCCAAGGTCTTCAACGACGACTTCCCCGGGCTTGTGATTTACGTGGACCGCATCGAGCCGCCCGGCAACCACCTCTACGGAATCATGGTTTCCGACCGCCGCGAGATCGGCGGCGACGCGCAGGCCGCGGAAGTGACGGAGGCAACCGGCGCCGCCGTTGGACGAGCCATCGACGCGACCAATGAGGTCAACACGGTATACGCCCATCATGGGACCATCTACAGCCGCCCCGACGAACAGTTCCTCACCCTTCGCCTCGAGGACGGAGGCATTTACAGCGTGTCGCGCGGCGGCGAGGGATTCGAGGACACCACGTTTCAGACCATGGACATCAATCTTGACCTGACGATGGCACTCGCCGACCTGCAGGCTCGCGAGAAGGAAGCCAGCGAGATGCAACTGGGCGAGCTGCGCGAGGCGATCGTCGCCAAGCGCACAGGCGGCGAGCCAGCCTTCGTCGAGCGCGTAGAGCTTCACCGCAAGCTGTCGATCCCCTTCGCCTGTCTGGTCTTCGCCGCGCTCGGAGTGCCGCTCGGGATCCAACCTACGCGCGCAGTCCACTCTCGCGGATTCTCGGTGAGCCTAGCTCTCATTTTTCTTTACTACCTACTGCTGACCCTCGGACAGAACCTGGGCGAGCGGGGTGCCGTGCATCCGTTGGTCGCCGTTTGGATTCCCAATGTCATCCTTTCGATGGTCGCCGCCTATTTGCTGTCGCGCGCTGCCCGCGACATGACCGCGGGGCGACCGAGCTGGCTACAAAAGGCGACCGCCACACTGCATCGACTGCGCACGCGCCCGCAGCCAACGTGAAGATCATGCCGCAGCCTGCCTTTGCGCCGCTTTCCGTGCTCAATCGCTACCTGAGCCGTCAGTTTCTCGGCATCTTCCTCCCGGTGCTGGCATCGTTCGTCCTTCTCTACATCATCATCGACACCTTCGATCGGATGGACATTTTTCTACGCCACGACGCGACGTTCGGCGAAGCCGCGCGCTACATGATCTTCAAGATCCCGCTGATGCTGACCCAGATTACACCCCCGGCGGTGGTGGTAGGCGTACTGCTGGGCCTCGGCTTGATCGCCCGCCACAACGAGATCATCGCGCTCCGCACTGGCGGCATCAGCTTGGTACAGACCATGGTGCCGATCATGACGTGCGCGATCGCGATCAGCGCGGCCGCACTGGTCTGGAACGAGACCGTCGTGCCGTACTGCTCGCGCATGTTTCAGTTCGTCAACAACGTCGAGATACGCGAGAGAGGACAACTCGGAATTTTTCGCGAACGCGAAATCTGGTACCGAGGCAGTGGCGGCTTCTACAGCGTCGACTACGTCGATCGCACCACTCAAACGGTGCACGGCCTGCGCATCTACCGTTTCGCGTCGATCGACGAAGGATTTCACCTGCGCAGCGTCGTCGACGTGCCCCGGGCGACATGGAAAGGCGACGAATGGGAATTCTCGCCCGATTCGAGCGAGCAAATCCTCGACGAAGGGACACCGCGGACTCGCGAGGTAGCGCGAGACGCGCACGTACTACCGGAGACTATCGACGACTTCCTGGAAGTGCAGCGAGAACCGGAAGAACTGAGCTACGCCGCGCTGAGCGAACGCATCTCGGATCTAACCGCGAAGGGGATCGATGCGTCGCACTACCTGGTCGACCTACATCTCAAGCTCGCGTTGCCGTTCGCGAACGCGGTGCTGGCCTTCGTGTCGATCCCCATCGCCGGTCGATTGCGCCGTCATCCCAGCACAGCAGCGATCGTCGGCGTCGGCGCCGCAGTCGGGTTTCTCTATTGGGTCATCCTCGGCCTGGCGACATCGCTCGGGCAGACTGGGACTCTGCCTCCATTGCCCGCCGCATGGTCAGCAAACGTCGTCTACGCCTTGCTCGGCGTCGCGCTGTACCTCTACTTCGAGTGAGGTTTCTGGCGACGTCCTTCGCTCTCCGAGGCGACCTGATTCGCCCAATCCACGAATCGGGCCAGGAGTCGCAGGTTAACGCTTCGAGTATTGAGGACGCTTACGAGCTTTGTGGCGGCCGTACTTCTTGCGCTCCACCTTGCGGGGGTCGCGGGTGATATAGCCAGCCTTCTTCAGCATCGAGCGAAAATCGGGGTTGGCTTCAAGAAGTGCGCGCGTGACGCCGTGTCGAATTGCCGACGCTTGTGCAGCGATCCCGCCACCACGAACGTTGACCTTCACGTCGTATTGACCCTTCGTCTCGGTCAAAATGAGTGGTTGCTCGACGATCATGCGCGATGTCGGACGACCGAAGTAGTCGTCGAGGGAGCGATTGTTGACGGTGACGCTCCCATTGCCCGGAAGTAGGCGGACACGAGCCACAGCCGTCTTGCGCTTGCCGGTTCTCGAGAATTCGACCGTTTCTTCGCTCATCGCTTACTTTCCATCGGCACCGCGGACCGCCAGGTCCACGGACTCGGGCTGCTGGGCGGTATGCGGGTGCTCACCGCCTGGATAGACCTTCAGCTTCGTCACTAGACGACGTCCTAGACGGTTTTTGGGCAGCATGCCCTGGACTGCAAACCGCACCAGGCGATCGGGATGACGATCGCGCAATTCTGCCGCAGGCATCGAAGAGACACCGCCCGGGTAGCCGCTGTGGCGATAGTACAGTTTGTTTGTTTCCTTGGCCCCGGTCAGCCGCACCTTATCGGCGTTGACTACGATTACGAAGTCGCCGCAGTCCACGTGCGGCGTGAAGCTGGCCTTGCCCTTACCGCGCAGCAAGGTCGCAGCTTTGGTCGCGACATGACCTAGAACCTGGTCGCTGGCGTCGATCACATACCATCGCCTCTGCGACAGAGCGTCCTCACGCGTCAGCATCTTCGTGTACTTCATCGTCTCATCTCGCTTGCAAACCCCAGCGCGGGGAGTTTTGAGGACGGGGTGGACGGGATTTGAACCCGCGACCTCCGACGTGACAGGCCGGCGTTCTAACCGAGCTGAACTACCACCCCCTCATTTACCGGCGCGATTTCGCCCGCGGCGGAAACCGTCCTGATACAGGGTCAGGCTGGGGAGAGCAAGTCTACGATGGGTCGGTCGCAAACTTTTCCCTACAGACAAACGCCCGCGGTGCAAAATCCAGTACTGAGGCCGTCGAGCCCAGAGGCAGCAGGCGACGCAGGCTGGGGGGAATGGGCGGTATCCGATTTGAACGGATGACCTGCGGCTTGTAAGGCCGATGCTCTCCCACTGAGCTAACCGCCCGTGGTCGGGGCCTTACGCCTCCGAACCTCCGACAGACTCTACTTGAGGCTGTCTTTCAGTGTCTTACCGGCCTTGAACTTGGCCGCCCGCGACGCTCCGATCTGAATCGTCTCGCCAGTCTTCGGGTTGCGCCCGGTCCGCGCCTTGCGTTCGGATACGGAGAAGGTCCCGAAGCCCGATATATTGACCTTATCTCCTTGCTTCAGCGCCTCGGTCATCTCGTCGAACACCGTATTGACCGCGCGCTCGGCCACGGCGCGGGGCAGATCGACCTTGCTCGCTACCGTTTCGACCAACTCAGCTTTTGTCATACCACCCCCTGCCACCTAGTGAGACGAACGTCTGTAACAAACGGCCGCAACCGGGGTCAAGCAGCGAACACCCCGAAGTTGCTGGGCGTTCAGTGGGCTGTCACGTCGGTGCTGGTGTCGGTTGCCCGCTCGTCGAACGCCCGTCCTGTGGCCGGTACGTCCACCGGGACCAGAAAGGACGCGGGATCGGACAGGGCGAGCGCTTCGCGGAGGACCTGATCCATGTGGCCAACCTTGACCAACTCCACCGAGCGCAGAACGTTCGGCGGGATGTCTTCGAAGTCCTTCTCGTTTTCTTCAGGGACGAGGATCTTCTTGATCCCCCCGCGGTGCGCGGCCAGAACCTTCTCCTTGAGACCACCGATTGGCAGGACGCGGCCCCGCAGGGTGACCTCACCCGTCATGGCGACGTCGAAACGAACCGGAATGCCGATCAGTGCCGATGTCAGGGCTGTTGCCATCGTAATACCAGCGGACGGACCGTCCTTGGGAATGGCCCCCTCCGGGACGTGAATGTGGATATCTACGCGCTGGTAGAAGTCGCGTTCGAGCTTCAGCTCTTCGGCGCGTGAGCGCACGTAGCTGAGGGCCGCCTGGGCGGACTCCTGCATGACATCACCCAACCGGCCAGTGATCGTCAGCTTGCCCTTGCCGGGAAGGATCGTCACTTCGGTCGCCAACAACTCGCCGCCGAGCTCGGTCCAGGCGAGGCCCGTAGCCATCCCGACCCGATTCTCTTCCTCCGCCCGGCCGTAGCGATGCCGCGGCGGGCCCAGATACTTGCCCAGATTCTTGGTGGTTACTTTGACGTGCGCGTCGCGGTCGTTGCGCACGACCTCGACCGCCGCTTTGCGGCAGACGGTCGCGATCTCGCGTTCGAGATTTCGAACACCGGCTTCCTTGGTGTAATGGCGAATCAGTTTGGTTAATGCCGAGTCGGATATCTCGATGTTCTTCTCTTCGAGACCGTTCGCCTCCTGCTGCTTCTTCACCAGGTACTTACGGGCGATGTTGTGCTTCTCCTCCTCCGTGTACCCGGCAATGCGGATGATCTCCATGCGGTCCTGGAGCGGCCGCGGAATGCCATCGAGGGTGTTGGCAGTGGTGATGAACATGACCTTCGACAGGTCATAGTCGACATCGAGATAGTGATCGTTGAAGGTCGAGTTCTGCTCTGGATCCAACACCTCGAGCAGAGCCGAGGACGGGTCGCCACGAAAGTCCGTCGACATCTTGTCGACTTCGTCGAGCAGGAACACCGGGTTGCCTGAACCCGCTTTCTTCATCGATTGGATGATCTTACCAGGCAGCGCACCAATGTACGTTCGCCGATGCCCGCGAATCTCGGCCTCGTCGCGGACCCCGCCAAGGGAGACGCGCACGAACTTGCGCCCGGTGGCCCGAGCGATCGAACGACCGAGAGACGTCTTGCCGACTCCCGGCGGCCCGACCAAACAGAGGATCGGGCCCTTCATCTGGCCGGCGAGGGCCTGCACGGCCAGATACTCGAGGATGCGCTCCTTGACCTTCTCGAGTCCGAAGTGGTCCTCGTTCAGAACCCGCTCGGCTTCGTCGATATTGAGCTCGTCGTCCGTGTATTCTTCCCACGGTAGCGAGATGATCCAATCGATGTAGTTGCGCACCACCGTCGCTTCGGCGGACATCGGCGACATCATCTTGAGCTTCTTGAGCTCCTTCTCCGCCTTTTCCTTGGCGTCGGCGCTCATCTTCTTTTGACGAATCGCCTCTTCGAGCTCTTGAATCTCGTTCTTGAACTCGTCTTTCTCACCGAGCTCTTTCTGGATCGCACGCATCTGCTCGTTGAGGTAGTACTCCTTCTGGGTCTTCTCCATCTGCTTCTTGACCCGCGTGCGGATGCGCTTTTCGACTTCGAGGATTTCGATCTCGGACCGCATGTTGCCGAGCACGCGCTCGAGCCGCTCGGCCGGGTTCTCGATCTCCAACAGAGCCTGTTTTTCTTCGAGCTTGATGCCGAGATGGGCGACGATCGTGTCCGCGAGACGAGCCGGATCGTCGATCGAAGCCACCGACATGATCATTTCGGGCGGGATCTTTTTATTCAGCTTGACGTAGTGCTCGAACGTCGAGTTGATCGATCGCGTCAGCGCTTCGATCTCCGTAGTCTTCGGACAGGCTTCGACGATCTCCTCGGCCTCGACCAGGAAGAACTCGCTCTCGTCCAGATAGCGCAGGACGCGGGCCCGCTTCTTGCCCTCCACCAACACCTTCACCGTGCCGTCAGGAAGGCGGAGAAGCTGAACGACCGAGCCGAGGGTGCCGACACGATAGATGTCGTCTTCGCCCGGCTCGTTGGTTTTGGCTTCGCGTTGCGCCGCGAGCAAGATGAACTTCTGCTTGTTCATCGCTTCTTCGAGCGCCTTGATCGACTTCTGTCGCCCCACGAAAAGCGGGACGACCATGTGCGGAAAAACGATGATATCCCGCAGGGGCAGAAGAGGGACGACGATCCCCGAACCTTTGCCTGCTGGATCGTCGTCTTTCTTATCGTTGCGAAAGAGCATCAGATGGGTCCCTCATCAGGGCCCGACTCGAAGCGGTTCGGATCAGGCCGTTTCAGCCGTCTTCTGGTAGAGGACGATCGGCTGTTCGCGGTTCGTGATCACCTCTTCGGCGATCAACACTTCCTTGATATTCGGTTGCGACGGGATGTCGTACATCACGTCCAACATCGTGTCCTCGAGGATGGCACGCAACCCGCGTGCGCCCGACTTGCGCCGCAAAGCCTCGCGAGCGATGGCTTCGAGTGCCGCGTCGGTAAACTTGAGATGCACGCCTTCCATCTCGAAGAGCTTCTGATACTGGCGGGTGAGCGCGTTCTTGGGCTCCTTGAGGATCCGCACGAGATCTTGCTCGTCGAGCTCATCGAGCGTCGCGATTACTGGCAGGCGACCGATGAATTCCGGAATGAGCCCAAACTTGAGGAGATCCTCGGTCTGCACCTCGTGCAAGAGCGCGCGCTTGGATTCGCGTTTGCCCTCGATGTCGGCACCGAAACCAATCCCCTTCATACCTACGCGGCGTCGAATCAGGTCCTCGAGACCGACGAAGGCACCGCCGCAGATGAACAGAATGTTCGATGTATCAACCTGCAAGAACTCCTGCTGCGGATGCTTGCGGCCGCCTTTCGGCGGCACACTGGCGGTCGTACCTTCGATGATCTTGAGCAGCGCCTGCTGCACACCTTCTCCCGACACGTCGCGGGTGATCGACGGATTGTCGCCCTTGCGGGAGATCTTGTCGATTTCGTCGATGTAGACGATGCCGCGCTGCGCCTTTTCCACGTCGTAGTCGGCGTTCTGCAGGAGGCTCAAGATGATGTTTTCTACGTCCTCACCGACATAGCCGGCCTCCGTGAGGCTGGTCGCGTCGGCGATCGTGAAAGGGACCTGGAGGAAGCGCGCGAGAGTCTGCGCCAAGAGCGTCTTACCCGAGCCCGTTGGGCCGACCAACAGAATGTTGGACTTCTGCAGCTCCACGTCACCCGTCACCAGTTGCGAATCGATGCGCTTGTAATGATTGTGTACCGCGACAGCGAGGACTCGCTTGGCCTGCTCCTGGCCGATGACGTACTGGTCGAGAACCTTCTTGATCTCCGCCGGCTTCGGCACCGCCGAAGCAGAGGCGAGGCTCTCTTCCTGATCGCACTCCTCCGCGATGATGTCGTTGCAGAGGTCGATGCACTCGTCGCAGATGTAGACAGTCGGGCCGGCGATCAGCTTCCTGACCTCGTCCTGACTCTTTCCGCAGAAGGAGCAAACCAGATTGCCGCCGCGATCATCACTGTGTTTCGCCATGCCACCCGCTCACGATTTCTTGTTCGACCGTGCCACGACCAGCTCGTCCACCAGGCCGTACTCGACCGCTTGCTTGCCGGTCATGAACATGTCCCTGTCGGTGTCCTTCTCGATTCGCTTGAGGCTCTGCCCAGTATGCTTTTGTAGGATGTTGTTCAGCGATTCGCGCAGTCGCAGGATCTCCCGCGCCTGAATGTCGATGTCCACTGCCTGACCGCGCACACCGCCGAGCGGCTGGTGGATCATGATACGCGCATGCGGCAGGGTATATCGCTTGCCTTTCGTACCGGCAGCGAGGAGCCATGCAGCCATGCTCGCAGCCTGCCCCAAGCAAAGCGTCGATATCTCCGGGCGGATGTACTGCATGGTGTCGTAGATCGCGAGACCCGCCGTCACCGACCCGCCAGGGGAATTGATGTAGAAGTGGATATCTCGCTCCGGGTCTTCTGATTCGAGAAACAATAGCTGGGCGGTGATGACGTTGGCGACATCATCCGTGATCGGCGAACCAAGAATCACGATGCGATCCTTCAGTAGCCGCGAAAAGATGTCGAACGACCGTTCACCGCGTCCGGTTTGCTCGACGACGATGGGGATCAAGTTCATACGAGGTGCCCGCCGTTCTGCTGCACGTGCCGCGGATACTAGCCGTTTCCAGGGGTGCCGGCAACGCTCGACTTTTCTTCGAGTGTCGCCGCAACCGTTCGTACGTTAGCTTTTTCCAAGACCCTGTCCAACGCGCGATCACGTAGGATCTGCAGCCGCAATCCCATCCGCGCCGACGGATCCGAGTAGAGGGCACGCAAACGCTCGCTGCCGACGCCAGACGCTCCAGCATGCTCGACGTGGCGATCGATCTCCGCAGCGATCTCGTCGTCCGAGACCGCGAGGCCCTCGGATCGCGCAATCGCCTCGAGTACCAGGTTGGCGCGCACCTGTTGGCGGGCTCGCGGCTCCATCTCGGCCCTGAGCTTCTCCCGCACCTCTTGCTCCTGGCTAACCGCAGGTCGACGTTGGCCCATGCTGGCAAGAAACTCCCCAACGAGACTCTCGGCGCGGCGCTCGACCATACTGTTTGGCACGTCGAAGTGATTCTCGCGCAGCAGCGCTTCGACGATCGCCGACCGCGCCGCCGCATCAGCAGTACGCCCGGCCTGCGCTTCCATCTCCTCGCGCACACGCGTTTTCATCTGAGCGAGGCCATCGAAGCCGCCATACGCCTTCGCAAAGTCGTCATCCAGCGGCGGCACCTCACGGGTGCCGATCGATTTCAGTCGCGCCGTGAACGCCACCGTTTTTCCATCCAGTTCGGGGCGGCCGAAATCGTCTGGATAAGCGATTGTGAATTCGGTCGAGGCACCCACCTCGACGTTCGCCAAATGCGCTCCCAACTCCGTTCGATCGTCGCCACCGACCTTGACGAGGCGATCGTCGCCCTTGCCTATCAGACGGTCGCCGACACGTGCTTCGTAGTCGATGGTGGCGACATCACCGGGCGCCGCGGTGGTGCGATCGACGATCGGCTCGATTCGCGCTGCCGATTGCCGCATCTGCTCGAGATACCCATCGACGTCGTCGTCTGCGACTGCCCGCAACGGTCGTTCCACCTCAATCCCAGCGTAATCGACGAGTTGGACCTCGGGCTTCACCTCAACGGTCGCCGAATAGCGAAGCGGCTCTCCGGATTGGGCAGCCGACTCAGTCGTGATTTCTGGGTAGCCGATGGCGTCGATGTTCTCCCCGCGCAGCGCGTCAATGAAGGAGTCTTGTACCAATCGCTCCAAAACCTCTGCGCGCAGTCGCTCCCCGGCAACGCGCTCGAGCACGGCCCTTGGGACGCGGCCGCGGCGGAAACCGGGCACATTCGCCGTCTGGCGCAGCTCGCTGAATGCCTGATCGATCTCTCTGGTGACGTCTTCCGCGGGAATCTCGACCACCAATCGCCGACGCACGGAGTCGACCGTCTCTACTTGTACGCTCGCCATAGTAAATACCGTTTGATTCCCTAACGTAGGGATGGCGCTTATTCAAGATGAAGGACCGGCGGTGTGCGAATTCTCGATCCGGACTTGCAAGACAGCGTCAGCCGTCGCACGAAACGGCGTCCTTCTCCTTCGCTCACCCTTCGGAGCACAGCGGAGGCGAATGCGAGGGGACACCGAATCCACCCAACACGGCGGAGAACCGATGCAACAGAGGTGCGAGAGGGGGGACTCGAACCCCCACGGGATTACCCACTAGATCCTAAGTCTAGCGCGTCTGCCAGTTCCGCCACTCTCGCGCAGGCGCCGAAATGCGACCCATTTTCCGACGGGCCGTCGAATAGCAGGCCTATTCCGTCGCCGGCAAGATGCGAGGGCTTCCTTGCGACGGCCCGCGAATCAGAATACGTACGAAAAATCACTCGAGAGGGCAGTCCCGCGCACACCTGCGAGCGCGCCTCTCGCAGCGAATTTCGCCAGAGCGGAGGTAATGATGAGCGCACTTACAGAGCTTCTCGGTAGCGAGGCAGAGAGCCTCCTCGGACACACTTGCAAGACGATCGATAAATCCCATTTGAACCTACCCGGACCCGACTTCGTGGACCGGGTCCTGGCAAACAGTGACCGCCCGATCCCAGTGCTGCGCAACCTGCAATCGATCTTCGCCAGCGGCCGTCTCGCCAAGAGCGGCTACGTGTCCATTCTTCCCGTCGACCAGGGAATCGAGCACTCGGCGGGCGCCTCTTTTGCTCCCAATCCCGCCTACTTCGACCCCGAAAACATCGTCGAGCTGGCAATCGAGGGCGGCTGCAACGCCGTCGCGTCAACGCTCGGCGTGCTGGGCGCCGTGGCGCGCAAGTACGCCCACAAGATCCCCTTCATTCTCAAGTTGAACCACAACGAGTTGCTCACCTACCCCAACAAATTCGACCAGATCATGTTCGCGCACGTCGAGCAGGCCGCCGACATGGGCTGCGCTGCAGTCGGAGCCACAATCTACTTCGGCAGCGACGAAGCCGGGCGCCAGATCCAAGAAGTGACGCAAGCCTTTCAGGTGGCGCACGAGCTCGGATTGGGGACGATCCTCTGGTGCTATCTGCGCAACAGCTCGTTCAAGAAGGGCGGCGTCGACTATCACGTGGCCGCCGATCTCACGAGTCAGGCGAACCATCTCGGCGTCACGATCGAAGCGGACATCATCAAGCAAAAGCTTCCGGAGACGAACGGCGGCTACAAGGCTCTGGAAAATTTTGGCAAGACCCACAAGATGGTCTACAGCGAGCTCACGAGCGATCACCCGATCGATCTCGCCCGCTATCAAGTCGCGGGCTGCTACATGGGCCGCATGGGCCTGATCAACTCTGGCGGCGCATCGGGCGAGAACGACTTCGCCGAAGCCGCCAAGACGGCAGTCATCAACAAGCGGGCCGGCGGCACCGGTCTGATCTCGGGGCGCAAGGCGTTTCAGAGACCAATGGCCGAGGGCGTCAAGCTGCTCAACACCATCCAAGACGTCTACCTGGATCACTCGATCACGATTGCGTAGCAAGCTTCCACGGTCAGTCTTCGGCCGGTCAGCTCCGAGATGAGCCTCGCGCAGGTCGCGTTCGTCTTCCCCGGGCAGGGGTCGCAGCAGGTCGGCATGGGCGCGGATCTCTATGCCGTTTCTGAAGAGGTCCGCGAGCTGTTCGCACTCGCCGATCGCACGCTCGGCTCGCCGCTCTCCAAGCTCGTTTTCGAGGGGCCGGAAGAACGCCTGCGCCTGACAGAGAACACTCAGCCCGCGATCTTGCTGATCAGCGTCGCGCTGCACCGCGCGCTCGGTTTGCAGCCGGCGGCGGTCGCCGGTCACAGCCTCGGTGAGTACTCCGCTGCCGTCGCCGCCGGCGCCATCGATTTCGCCGATGCGCTGGCGGTCGTCCACAAGCGCGGGCGGTACATGCAGGAGGCAGTACCGGACGGCGACGGGGCCATGGTCGCCATCCTCGGCGTCGAGGAGGAAGCCATTCGTGCTGCGATCGCCGAGCAAGACGCCGCCGTAGACGTCGCCAACTACAATGCCCCCGGCAACATCGTCATCGCAGGCGAACGCGCCGCCACCCTCCGCGTTGCCGAGATCGCCGGCGGGAAGAGCCGCGAGCTGGCAGTGAGCGCGCCCTTTCACTCACGTCTCATGGCGGCAGCCGAGCAGCGCCTCGCCCGCGACCTCGATGCCCTCGCGATCGCCGATCCTTCGGTGCCGCTCTACAACAACGTCGACGCCGTCCCCGTCACCAGCGCCGCGGAGCTGCGCGATGGTCTCAAACGGCAAGTCACCCGCTCCGTCCGGTGGACCGAGGCGGTTCGGCGCATGGCAGACGATGGCTTCACGACCTTCGTCGAAGTTGGTCCAGGCAACGTTCTCTCCGGCTTGATTCGCCGCATCGCACGCGATGCACGACGCTTCAACGTTTCGGACCCGGCTTCACTTGCCGCCACCCGGTCGGCACTGCTCCCCGGCTGACGGCAAGCGTTCGCCTTCCACGATCTCGGCTAGCCGATCTGGGCCTGGAGCGCGTCCACCTTCCTTGCGGGAGCGAGGAGGTGCTGCTAGGGATTTCGGATTCCCGCAGGCCCTGCGGCGAGTGAACTTCACCTCGAAAGGAACGCGCGACGATGGCTCTCGACCTGCAAATGCTCGATTCAGTGGCCAAGGAATACGAACACAAGGATCCCGCCGACATCATTCGGCTGGCGATCAAGGAATACAGTCCCAACCTGGCGATTTCGTTCAGCGGAGCCGAGGACGTCGTATTGGTCGACATCGCCTGCAAGATCGGCGGTAAGTTCCGTGTCTTCTCCCTGGACACAGGACGGCTCCACCCTGAGACGTACGAGTTTCTTGATCGGGTGCGCGACCACTACAAGATCCCCGTCGAGGTTTTTTTTCCGGAGCCCACCGCCGTCGAGGAACTGGTGCGCGCAAAGGGGCTCTATTCGTTCCGCCGCGACGGCCACAAAGAGTGTTGCGGGATTCGCAAGGTCGAACCGCTGACGCGCGCCCTCAAACCGCTCGACGCGTGGGTAACCGGACAGCGCAAGGATCAGAGCCCCGGGACCCGCGCCGAAGTGCCGGTCGTGCAGAACGACCCGACTTTCGGTTCGCCGGACTCGCCGCTCGTGAAGTTCAACCCGCTCGCCAATTGGACCTCCAAGCAAGTGTGGGACTACATCCGCCAGAACGGTGCCCCGTACAACTCGCTGCACGATCGCGGTTTCGTCTCGATCGGTTGCGAGCCCTGCACACGCCCCGTCGGACCAGGTGAGCACGAGCGCGCTGGACGCTGGTGGTGGGAAGAGGCAACCCAGAAGGAGTGCGGGTTGCACGCCGGCAACCTGCGAGAAGCTTCCTGACTACATGCCCGCACCTCGAACTGGTCGTTCGGGTTGCGGGCGAACGGGAACCTGGGGATTCGTCGATCGTCATGCACGTCACAATGGTGAAGAAGAGACTGCGCGACGGATCGGACTGCCGGAAATGTGCGCAAGCGGCAGACCAGCTCGCCGCGCGGGGGCTTCTCGACCAGATCGATGAAGTCGTCTGGGCCGTCGAGGGTGACGCCAACAGCCCGGGCATGCTGCTCGGCACTCGCTTGGGAATCGAGAACGCTCCATTCTTCGTGGTGCGCGACGACGCGGGCGGCGAAGAGGTCTACACGAGCGTAATGCGCCTCATCAAAGAGCGCCTCGGCAACGATGTCTCGGCGCGCGACGAAGCGCGCAGCATCGACCCCGACGACATCGGCGGCATCTGACCCACGCGCCACTCCGGCGTCTGAGCACCGCATCGGCCGCCGGTGGTTTGCATCAAGAGGGTCACCGAGACACGCTTGCCTTCGTGTCGACCGCATCTACCACGGCGGCGCTGGTCGTCCCGCTGTTCCTCGCGGGGAAGGTTGCGGCCGCTCCCTGCCCTGCTTCCGGCGCGGCGGTCTCGGTTGAGATCCTGTCGCCCGCGATCGCCAGTGCTTCGACGGTCACCTTGACCGGCGAGCTAGTCGAACCATCCTGCGACAGCGCGACCGAGCCGACGTTGTCACGCGCCTACGCGACGCAGATCGATTGCGCCGGCGACAGGCCTTGCACGACGGGCCTCGAGCGACTCGCCCCGGGTGTCTGGACACACCGCATCTCGGTGGCCGGCGGCGAGAGCGACGGTCAGTTCCAGGCCCGCCGCCGCCTCCTATTGGACCGCTCCGCCGGCTTGCACTCCGTCTTCTGGGATCTGTTTCGCACGGTGGCTACCGTCGTCAACACGGACGACGCACCCGACTGCGACGGCTGCTTGCGCCGAGCGCTGGAGCAAGCCGCCTTCACTGCCAAGCCGATGTTGATAAACTTTGCGGAGTCGGCCGCTGGCGATATCGTCCTATTCGATCAACTGCCGGAGCTCGCCGCCTCCCAGGTCACGATCGACGGAATGGACTCCGACGGTTTGGCACATCGGCGCACCATCGACGCCGGTGGCCTGCCGCGCGCCACGCTGCGCATCACCGGCAGCTCCAATCGCGTCATCGGAATGCGCCTTGCCAACGCCGGCGCCGACAGCGACGTGCTCTTGATCGAAGGTGCAGAAGCAAACGGCAACCAAATCGAAGGGGTCCAGATCATCGGCCGCACACTCGAGGTTTGTGAGCGGCGTGGCGAGATCGGGTGCGTCATCGAGGGCGAGTGCATCGTCCCCGAACGTTTTTCTCCGAACGGAGACTGCGGTGACGACGGGATCGCCGTGCGCCAGGACGCGGGCCGCCTCGGCGCCAACCGCCTGATCGAGGTAGACGTGACAGGAGCCTTCGACAAAGGCGTCAAAATCTCGGAAGGCGCCGTCGCTGTGCTAGAGCGCAGCCGCGTCCACCACAACTCCGACGGCGGTGCTCAAGCGACGCTCGGCGGCACGCTCTTCGCGATCGAGAACGAGTCGGTGAGCAACCGCGGCACGCGCGGCGCCAACGGGATTGCCGCCAATGGCCCGCGCCTCGACGGCACCGACTCCGCTTCGCTCACCACGCGGGGGAATCTCGTTCGCGACAACGCGCTGCGCGGACTGTCGGTTCGCTCCCTGTCGCATGCCGTCCTTCGCGACGACTTCGTTTGCGGCAACGGAACGACCGGCACCAACGCCGGTTTCGGGCTCGCAGTTCTCGACGCCGCGGGTTTCGCGGCCAGCGCCGACGTGCGGGGCGTCGCCCTGGTGCACAACCTGGACGGCGGCATTTCGGTCTCAGGCACCTCGGCCATCAATCTCGGAGACACGACATCGGAGGGGTTCAACGCCTTCGCTTTCAACGGCATCCATAGCGCCCTCTCCGGCGGCAAGCAGGTGCGCAACGCCACGGCGCTGACCGTCCCTGCGATCGGCAACCACTGGGAGCAGTGCGGGCCAACCTACGACTGCAGCGAGATCGCGGTGTTGATCGCGGCCATTCAATCGCCAGCCGCAATGGTCGCCATCGTGCCGGCGCGCGCCAACGCACGGATGCGGGCACCCATCATTCACGAGATCCGGCCCTCCTACGCGCAAGCCGGCGACCTGGTGCGGATCTACGGCGAGAACTTCGACGCCGTCGGCGCAGCAGCGCAAGACCCGGAGTGCGATGGCGCCGGCCGCCCGTGTACCGCCTCTGACCCGAATTGCGTCTTCGTAGAGCGGATGGGCGTCGAGATCGTCGCGGCGACTCCGACCATGCTGGTCTTCCGCGCCCCTTTCACCTGCGTCGAGCCTGTCAAGTTGGCGGTGCGCAGTCGCCATTCCCGCGGCTACGCACGCGCCGAGTGGTGCCGGATCGAGGAGTGAGAGGGAACAGGCGCCTCGCGGCGGTTGCAACCATGTCCGTCAACCGATAACCCTCCCGCCATGATCGCCTGCCTCGACCTCGAAGGTGTTCTGGTACCGGAGATCTGGATCAACGTCGCCGAGCGGACCGGTATCGAAGCGCTGCGACGTACCACCCGGGACGAGCCGGACTACGACGTGCTCATGCAAGCTCGACTGAAGATCTTGGACGAGCACGGCCTCAAGATCGGCGACCTTCAGGAAGTAATCGCCGGGATGGGCCCCTTGGAGGGAGCGTCCGAGTTCCTCGAGTGGCTGCGCGAGCGACACCAAGTCGTCATCTTGTCCGATACCTTCTACGAGTTCGCGGCCCCATTGATGAAGCAGCTCGGCTACCCATGTCTCTTCTGCCACTCGCTGGTGATCGACGATGGGGGGCGGGTGACGGACTATCGCCTGCGCATTGGCGACGGCAAACGCAAGGCAGTCGAGGCCTTTCGCCTGCTCAACTTCCGGACTATCGCCGCTGGCGACTCGTACAACGACACGAGCATGTTGAAGGAAGCGGATGCGGGGATCCTGTTCCGCCCACCCGACAACGTCATCGCTGAGTTCCCACAGTTCCCCGTCGCTCGCAGTTACGATGATCTCAGGCGCGAATTCGAGGCCGCGACAGCACGCGTATTCTCGGCGTAACCCCTGCGAGGTCCTTACTCGCTCGCGTCCCCACCGATCAGCGGATCGAACTTCTCCTCCTGGTCGGGAGTGCGATCGGTTTGATTCAGGCACGCGTTCAACTCGAGATGACGATGGAGGATGCGCTGCACCTCCGCGACGACCTCGGGCTTTGCCTGCATCGAGTGCTCATAGGGAACAACGAGCTCTGACTCGACCCCGTCGATATGAGCGCTGGCATACTTCACGACACCGTCGCCACCCTCTTCGATCGGTCCGTCGCCGGTGACACCGATGATCGAGTGCGCCTTGATCCGGGAATCGACTGGAATCTTCTCGATTGTTTTGATGAAGGGGTGCCCGGGCCACATGTTGTCGATGCTGGTCGGTATACGCTCCATGCTGCTGCTCCGACGAATCGACTCGACGGCGAGGAGATCCGTGCTCAGCCTCGCGAGTCCCACGGGGAGAGAAATCAATCGCTGCGCCAGACGGCGGACGATTCCCGGCCCAGCCAGGTAGCTGCCCCGGTGCGGTGTCGCAATGAAGATGACTCGGTCGACGAAAGGCAGCGGTTCGACGAACATCGTGTCACGCAGAGTCGCCCGCATCTCGTCGGAGAGCTTCATCTCGTCGAACGGCTGATCGCTTAGGTTGCGCCAGAACTTGTCGCCCGATTCGATCGCCGTCAGCTTGACCAACAAACCGCCTTGGCTGTGGCCAATTACGACCATGCGATCGAGGCACGGGTCCTCTCCGTCGGCGCGAAACGCCTTCTCCGCACTCTTCATCGCCTCGCGTAGCTGCATACCCGAGTAGAGGATCGGCTGGCCGCTGTCGTAGCGAAAGAAGAGAAACTGGAAGTTCTCGCGGATTACCGAGTCGCTCTCCAGATCGTTGAGCATGTTTGCCCACACGCTGAAGTTGGAGGCCGTGCCGTGCACGAAAACCACCGGAATGCGACCGCGCACGTGTGGCTCGCGACCACCAAAGGTCGGCTGCTCCTGGAGCAATCCGGTCTTGCCGAGAAACACACTGAAATTCTGCGCCCACGGTCGCGTCACAGTGAGCGTGAGAGCGAGAGATGCCGTCGGCTCCTGTTCCAGGGGGACTTCCTGGCCGCCGATGTCGATGCTCTCCCCTTCGGTCTCGGGGTGGAGGCTCAAGTCGGCGTGCAGCCGATCTTCGCGGATCTGCCGGCGCGGCTCGGGCAATCTCAGAACCAAGGTCACGGGCAGTCGGATCCGATGTCCGACGAAATCGTAGGGCGCGTCGGGGTCCAGCGGTTGCGTTGCCGCCGCCAGCGGCGCGCCGATCCCGGGTTGGCGGTAGCGATTCTCGAAGCCGACTACTTCAAGCTCCGCGGCTGGGTAGAATGTCGTGAGCTGACGGTTGCCCCAAATCAGCTGCTGGGGATCGAACGCGATATCGATCGTGCCGAACGGCAGCGAGAAGGTTCCCGCCGCGATCTGGACGCTCTCGTGGTCCGCCGTTTCGAACGCGTCGGTCAACGCACGGTTGTAGAGATCCATGGCGATCCGCTGCCGAGGATCGAACGCCGGCGGCGCGGATTCCGAGGACTCGGGGAAGACGTACGCGTACGCATAGAGGGCCGCGGCCAGAAAGTGCGGCTGTCCACCCTCTTTCATCGCGTGATAGAAGGACAACTCGGCGAGGCAAAAGATCTCTTCGTCGCTCAGCCCATCGCGCTGCAACTCTTCGTGCAATCGACGCAGCGTCGCTTCCGGATCATCCTTGAACGCTTCCTTCAGATTGCGACGGTGCAGCATGATCTGCGAGAAGCTGCTCAAATCGCCGGTCGAGATCACATTCGACGTCAGAGATCGATGAATGGCCTCCGGCGACGACCGGTGCACCCCGAATGGCGCGCCGCAGCCAGCGGCCAACACACCCGCCACAAGCACAATCGCGGCGAGCCGAGCGAGCTCGGATCGGCGGCGAGGTTGATGCTGCAAGGCCGCACACCCCCTGGCGGCCAGATCGAGTGCTCTCCCAAACCCTTCCATTGCGATCGCCAGACGGCGCATTGGCGTCACCCCTTCGGCGGCATCTCACAACCCGCGTGCGCGTCAACGGTCGCGGACGCGTACCTCGACGGCGGCAATCTCGTCGATCAGCACCAGTGCGTCGAAAAACTCGCGCCCCTCGATCTCACCGACTACCACAGCGCGCTCCCCCACCGTGCCGAGCTTGCCGCGATAGGATTTGCCGCTCTTGAGCACCAGTTCGACGCGCTTCCCCCCCTCCGCGAGCCGGCGCAGATTGTCACGCATGCTCTGGTCGACCTGGAGCGCTCCAATCTCCGGCGGCCGCGCCGATGCCGGCGCCAAGGCGAGAAGCAATACAAGCGCCGCGCCAACGAGCCTCAGACCCATGACCGCCATTTCCGGCCCTCCTGCCAGTTCTACGTGCCGAGCGAGATCAGCCGTCAGGGTTCAAACATTTCTCTCACGCGGGCGCAACGCGCCCGCGGACGGCGGCCTTCAGTCGGCCAACCTCGCGAGGTCTGTCACGAGGCGATCGACCGCCTCGGGGTCGGTGCCGTGATAGTAGCCGCGGATGCGCCCCTCGCGATCGACCAACACGAAGCGGTCGCTGTGGGTAATCAGCTCGCCGCCGTCATCGACAGCGCCCGGCGTCCGCTCGGCGACACTCAGCAAGAACCCCTTGCCGATCAGATCGTACAAGGCGTCGCGTTCGCCGGTGAGGAACCACCATCGATCGCCATCGGCCGAATAGCGCTCGGCGTACCGACGCAGAGCGTCCGGAGTGTCGCGCGTCGGATCGACGCTGATCGAGACGAGGCGCGCATCGAGTTCCCGCGCCGCCAGAGTCGCCTGCAGCTCGCCCATGCGCGTAGACAGGATCGGACAAACGCCGGCGCAGGTCGTGAAGATGAAGTCGGCGACCCACGGCCGGCCGTCAAAGTCCGCCCGGGTGACGGTCGTACCGTCACTGCGGATCAGCGAAAACTGAGGCACCTCGGCTACGATCGGCAGCTCATCATACCCGCCGTCGTCGCCCATCTGTGAAACGACGCCGAGCACGAGAATCGCGGCGATGAAACCGGCCAGCGCCACCCACACACGGCGCGCAGACCGGTCCTCTTCCATGGTTCGTGTCCGGTCAGCCAATCCAGCGCCAGGACGAGTCCGGCATCAACATGAACAGCAGGAACGCACAGATGATCATGGGCGTCAGGGCAATGATGCCGAGGAGTTTCTTCTCGAAGCGCAAGTGCATGAAATAAAGAGCAACCAACGCCGCCTTGGCGACTGCCATCGACACCAGCAGGGCGATCTTCGGGACCGGAGCCGTAATCACCATCGGCACCGCCACCTCGAGGATCGTCAGGCCCAGAAGCCACCAAAAGATCAGCATGTAGTTCGGATGTTCGTGCGTTCCATTGCCCGCCATGGAATCAGCTCCTCTTTCTCGCTTCAGACCAGATACACAAACGTGAACACGAGGATCCAGACCAGATCGACGAAGTGCCAATACAGGCCGACGAGCTCGATGCCGTTGGTGTCCTCCGGCGTGTACCCGCCGCGCATCGCCTTGAGCATGACGACGGTGAGGTACACGACACCGCTGAACACGTGCATGCCGTGGAATCCGGTGGTCATGTAGAAGGTCGTGCCGAACAGGCCAGAGGCCCGCATCTGCCCCGCCGCCAGCTCCTTGCCTTCATGGTAGTGGCCGACCACCGAGCCGGTCGCGTCGATGATGAAGTTGTTCTCGGCGAGCAGCATCCCGTGATTGATCAAATGCGTCCACTCGTAGGCCTGCAGCCCCAGGAAGATGACGCCGCCGGCTATCGTCATGGCGAGGAAACGCACACAGGCCGGCTGGTCGCCGTCCTGCATTGCCGCCAATGCCTTGACCATGGTGACGCTGCTGCAAATCAGCAGAAACGTCATACCCGCCGTGAGTGTGATCCCCAGGGCCTCGGCCGGGTTCGGCCAGTTCGACGCGCCGAAACGCAGGGCTCCGTATGTCGCGAGCAGCGCCCCGAAGGACATCGCATCGCCGGCCAAGAAGATCCACATTCCGAGCTTGCCCCAGCTCTCCGGCGTAAGCGGTGATTCATACGAATCCACCGCGCCGTGCCCGACCGTCGCTACCTGGCTCACCTCACTGCCTCCCTTTCGATAGATGGAGCTCCGACATCGGACTCCACCGCGGCCGCGCCGCCGTCGTCGATGGCAACACCGCCGCTCCAAAACATGTACGCCAGCCAACTGCCTACCGCCGCGAATAGAACGAAAGGCATCGCCATCATGAAGAAGATGCTCGCGTTGATGCCGCGCGCCAGGGGATCGCCTGCGCCCCCGATCGCGGTCTTGCACATCGCACATCCCTGCGCCGATGCCTCGTCACCACCCAACGCAACGGCCGCCACTGTCAGCAAGATCGCGCAGAGCGTCGCGCGCTGGGGAGATACGCCGCGCGGGCGTACCGAGAGGCTGGCGGCAATCATCAGTGGTACACCAACGCAAATAGCGCCGCCCAAAGGACGCAGACATACCACCAATAGATGGCGCAAGCCTCGACCGCATCGTGCGCCTTCGCCGTGTACGCCCGACGCCGTGCCATGGCGAAAACAAAGAACACCCAACCCATGGCGCCCACGACATGCGCCGCGTGCATGCCGATGAGTGTGTAAAACGTCCCCCCGTACGGACCGCTCGACAATTGCAGGCCGTGTCGCACGAGGCCGACCCACTCGGAACCCTGCACAACGACGAATACACCGCCGAGCAGGGCCGTCCACAACAGCCCGCGGCGCAGAACGGCCTCGTCGCCGCGACGGATACCGCGCAGCGCAGCAAACATGGTCACCCCGCTGATGGCGAGCAACACCGTGTTCACCCACGTCACACCCAGCGGCAGGGCCGGCAGACCCGGTGGCGGCCACGCCACGCTGCCGACTCGGAACACCAGATAGGCTCCGATCAGGCCGGCAAAGAACATCGTCTCGGCGACCAACAACATGGCTACCGCGACGCGCGCGTTGCTCACTTTCAACGACCTGCTCGGCGGACCGCCCCGGCCACCCTTGCGCGGCACGACATGCAGGGCGCGCAACGGCTCCTCGCGCGGCAGGTCGTGGACGGCGGCAGTGTTGGTTGCGCGCGACATCGATCCTCGGGATCAGCCCCGCAACACGATGATCACCACCGACAAAACGTACATGCCGATGACGACGCCGGTCAGCAGTAGCGCCGTGCGCTTCTTGTTGCTTTCGCCCTGCCAGCTCATGACACGGCCTTGTCGAGCGCCATCGCGCCCAGCAGAATCGGAAGGTACACGAGGGTGGCGAACAGCAGCCGTCGCACTGCATCTTTCGACGGACGCAGCGCAGCGTTCGCGCTGAAGGCCAACAACGCCGTGCCTAGCACCAACGCCACGCAAAAGTACGCCGCGCCGGCGACGCCGATCACTGTCGGAACCAAGCCAGCAACGAGAAGCGCGGCGCTGTGCACGAGAATCTGGCGTTCAGTACTGCGGCCGTCGGGATCGACGACCGGCAGCAGCTTGAACCCGCCGCGCGCATAGTCTTCTTCGTAAAGTTTGGCGATTGCGAGCGAGTGAGGCAGCTGCCAGAGGAACATGATGCCGAAGATCGACCAGGCACCGGGATCGAACGACCCGCTCGCTGCCACCCAACCGGTCACCGGCGGCAGTGCTCCGGGCACTGCGCCAACGATTGCGCAGAGCGGCGTCCACCGCTTCATCGGCGTATAGAGCGCCAGGTAGAAGACGACTGTGACAGCCGTCACGAGGCCCGCTAGAGGGTTCGCCGCCAACGACAGAATACCGAGGCCGGCGGCAGTCAAAATGGCACCGAAGAGCAGCGCGTCCTGTGGCTCGACGCGGCCGCTCGGAATCGGTCGCGCCGCCGTGCGTTCCATCCGCGCGTCGAGGTCGCGCTCGAGATACTGGTTCAACACCAACGAACCAGCGCCGCTCAGACCGGTACCGACCAGGGTTGCAGCCAGCAGCCAGAAATCCACCGGCCCGCGCGCGGCCAGATAGAAGCCCGCCGCCGTCGTCACCAGCACCATCGCCGCAAGCCGCGGCTTGGTGAGCTCCAGCCACACACTCAGTTCGACGCGTCGCGTCTCGGAGCGTGCAGCGGTAGCGACCGAGTTGGGAGCCATGCTCATCGTGCCTTTGTCCCACTTCCTAGTGGGCCACCCCGACTCCGGTGCCCGGCTGGGCCTGCGGCAACCAGTCTTCCTTCATACCCGGCACGCTGTACTCGTACGGACCGCGGTACACGGTGGGGATCTCGATGAAGTTGCCGTGCGGCGGCGGGGTCGGCGCCTCCCACTCCAGAGTGTTCGCATTCCACGGATTCTGCGGCGCCTTGGCGCCGGCGAACATGCTCCAGAAGAAGTTCACCGCGAAGACGATCTGGAAGAGCCCGAGCCCGATGGCGCCGATCGTCATGATCTCGTTCCAGTGCTGCAGCGGCTGCAGGAACTCGTACTGCAGCGGGTTGTAGATACGGCGCATATGACCGCCCACGCCGATGATGTGCATCGGGAAGAAGGTCAGGTTGAAGAAGACGAGCGTACCGAAGAAATGAATCTTGCCGAGCGCCTCGTTCATCATGCGCCCGTACATCTTCGGGAACCAGTACGACACCGCGCCGAAGATCGCGAAGACGCTGCCGCCGAACACCACGTAGTGAATGTGACCGACGATGAAATAGGTGTCGTGAATGAAGATGTCGACCGGCGTCGCGGCCATGTAGATGCCGCTGAGGCCGCCGATCACGAACATCGACACGAACGCCAGTGCATGCAGCATCGGCGTCTGGAAGGTGATGCTGCCGCCCCACAACGTTCCGAGCCAGTTGAAGGTCTTGATCGCCGAAGGCACCGCAATGACCATGGTCGTAGTCATGAAGGCCATGCCCATGGTCGGGTTCATACCCGACTGGAACATATGGTGCCCCCACACCACCCATCCGAGGAACGCGATCGCGATCATGGCCACCGCCATCGCGCGATAACCGAAGATCGGCTTGCGCGCGAATACGGCGAGAATCTCGGAGGCAACGCCCATCGCGGGCAGGATGAGGATGTACACCTCGGGATGCCCGAAGAACCAGAACAGGTGCTGCCAGAGAATCGGCTCACCACCGGTCTCGGGGAGGAAGAACGACGTGCCAAAGCGCCGATCGAAGAGCAGCATGGCCATCGCGGCCGTCAGCTCGGGAAGGGCGAGCAGGAGGAGCGTCGCGGTGATGAACAGCGACCAGATCACGAGCGGCATCCGGAACATCGTCATGCCGGGCGCGCGCATGTTGATTACCGTCGTGATGTAGTTGATCGACCCCATCATCGACGAAATGCCCAGGACGACCAGCGACACGATCCATAGGTCCTGCCCAAGACCGACGCCGGTGTACACTTCGGCCGCCGAGAGCGGCGCATAGGCCGTCCAGCCGCCCGCCGCCGCGCCGCCTTCGACGAAGAAGCTCGAGATCATCAAAACGCCGGCGAACGCCGCAATCCAGAACGACAGCATGTTCAGCACCGGGAACGCCATGTCACGAGTGCCGATCATTAGCGGAATCAGAAAGTTCCCGAAGGCGCCGACGAGAATCGGGATGACGACGAAGAAGATCATGATCGTCGCATGCATGGTGAAGAGCATGTTGTACGTTTCGGGCGGGATGATGCCCTCGTACAAATACGGCTCCGGCACCCACCCAAGGCCCGGCACCGGTTGCTCGGGATAGGCGAGCTGCCATCGCACCATCAGTGCCAACAGTCCGCCGATGATCATCATGAACAGCGACATCAGCAGGAACTGCTTGCCGATCATCTTGTGATCCATCGAGAACAAATACGTGCTGACGAACCCCCCTTGATGGTGCTCGTCGTGCCCGTGCGCCACGGCCGCTTCGCTCATTGCCCTAGTCTCCTCCTACCATCCGGATCAGTTGGACCACTGCTCGCCGACCCAGGTCGCATAATCCTGGTCGGAGAGAACCTTCAGATGGCCCAACATTCCGGAGTGTCCGAAGCCGCAAAGCTCGGCGCAGGGAATCTCGTATTCTCCGGTCTTGGTGGCTTCGAACCAGCCGTCGATCTGGCGGCCAGGCATCGTGTCTTGCTTGAAACGGAGCACCGGTACGAAAAGGCTGTGGATCACGTCGCGCGACAGCATCTCCAATTTGACGACCTTGTTCACCGGCACGGTGAGCTCGTTCTCGATCGTCTTGTCGTCGGCAGTGTCAAACGCGCCGTCCGGGCCGGGGTAGATGAAATCCCAATTGAACTGCTTCGCATACACGCGAACGGTCACATCGTGCGGCGGAATCTCGGCTTTGATCTCGTCCCAGGTGGCCCGACTCAGCAACGCGAGCACCACGAGGATGATCGACGGCGCGATGGTCCAGGCGATCTCCAGCGTGTTGTTACCGTGCGAGTACGTCGCTCTGCGGCCCGGCTGCGCGCGGTATTTGAAGAGGAACCAGATCAGCGCCCCCTGCACGGCGACGAAGACGATGGTGGTGATCCAGAAGATCAACATGAACAGGGAGTCGATCTCCCCCCCGTAGGTGGAGATGTTCTCCGGAAGCCAGGGCAACATCCTCTAGATCCCCTTTCCGCCTCAATCGTTCGAATGGCGCGGGTGGCATGCCACCCGCGCCACACGCGTCAAGCAGCCTGCCGCGCTCACTTGGCCGCGAGCTCGAAGGTGACCGCCGCCTCGCCCCCGGCGGGGACGGTGACCTTCTGCGTAGACTCGCCGAGCTTCTCTTGCCACACCTTGATCTCGTACTCGCCGGCCGGCACATCGGTGAGCTGGAACGTGCCCGTCTCGTCGGTCACCGCGTAGTACGGGTGCTCGGCAACTGCGAGCCAGCCGGTCATCCAGCCGTGCACGTCACAAGTGACCTTCACCATCTCACCTTCGGTGAACTTCTCCTTGATGACCTTCTTGAACTTGGGCTGCGCCCGGTTCACCGGCTTGTTCTTCTCGCTGTACGTGTGGATGTTGTGCAGGATCCCGTCGGAATTCTTGATCTCCAGCTCCGAACCCTTCGGGACAATGACCACGTGCGGCAGGTATTCGCAGCCCTTTTGGTCGAGGATGGCATTGCCATTGAAGGCCTTACCTTTGGTGATGTTCGTCAACGACACCACGGCGTACTTGATTCCGCCGTCCGCCCCGACCACCAGTTCCTTCGACTTCTTCTCGCCGACGGCGCAGACCTCTTTGTCCTTGTTGACCTCGAGTGTCGCTTGCTCCGGTGCCGCACCGGCGAACTTGACCATTCCCTTGATCGTTCCGCCACCTGTAACCGCGCCACCCTCGTAGGCCGAGGCGGCCGAAAGCCCCACCAGACCCGCGCATGCGGCGAATCCGACAGTTCGAACCAATCCATCGATCTTGTTCAGCATGTGACTTCCTCCTTTTTCGGTTTTCGGCCGGCGCCTACGCGCCGGCTCACCCTTCAACCGGCGCAGCGGCCGCGTCGACGTCGCCAGCTGCCGCCGCGTCGTTGGAAGGCTCTCCGGAAGACTCGTCCCCCGGCGGCGCCGCCGCCGGCTCCTCCGCTTCGTCTGCCGCCATCGTCGCGCTTCCCGGGCCATGTAAACTCAGCAGATAATCTCTCAGCGCCTGAACCTGCTCGAGATCGGTGCTCAACACGTCTTCGGGTCCATCTCGCGCGTCATCGCTGAAGTCGTAGAACGACGGCATCCTGGTGCCCGGCATCAAGGCCTGCGGATCCTTGATCCACTCCACGATCCAATCAGGATTCAGTCGATCGCGAGCCATGGCGAGATCGGGCGCCCATCCCTCTTGCGGTCCTTCCGGCTTCTTGTCGCCCTGCTGGTGACAGGTCCAACAAGACAAGTAGTCGGCCGATGCGAGGAGCTCACCGGCGGCAACGAACTCGGGCGACAAGCGCGCCTGGTCGACATGAACGAAGGGATGGCTGATGCGATCCTCGGCCGCGAAATAGCGTACCAGCGTCGCCGTTTCGTCATCGCTCAACCCAAAGGTGGGCATGCGCACTTGCAACCACGGTCGCAACGGCACCGGCTGCTTGAGGAATCCGAAGAGCCAGTTCGCCTGTACCTTTGCACCTTCGCCGTTGAGGATTGGAGGACCGAGGGTCGGATTCTCTTCGTAGCGTGCCAGGATGGCGCCGCCCTGGCCGCCGATGACGTGGCAGCCGACGCAGTTGTAGCGCTCGATTACACGCCGTCCTGCCACGAGCGTCTTTTCCCTTTCGAGACTGGCCGGCCGATACGTCTCCGGCACCTTCGCCTCCTGGCGGCTGGCGAGGAACACCAGAATCGCGTCGATGTCGGTCTCCGAGAGCCCGAAATGCGGCATCACCTGCTCGATGCGATCCGTCTCGTAGATGCGCGGTTCGTTGATCTTGTTGAACGTCCAGTCGCGCCACGTGAGCGGAATGTCGGTCCGATTGCCGAAGAAGAGCTCTTCCAGCGGCTTCGATCCGAAGACCGACAACTCGACGCCGATGCGCGACTCCGTCTCCATGCCGGGGATGTCATGACAACCCGCACAGCCGTACTTGCGCACGAGAGCCTCGCCCTGTGCCACGTTGTCGGCGGAGAGAAGCTTCGCGCGCGTAGCCGAGTCATCTCCCGGCTTCGTGCCCAGCGTCAGCAGATAGGACACCAATGCGCGTGCCTCGTCTTCGCTGAGCCGCAAGCTCGGCATGCGCGCGTCGGGCGAGAACCCACGCGGGTCCTTGAGCCAGTGATACATCCAACGCGCATTGGTCTTTTCCGCGACGTTGCTCAGGTTCGGCGCCACATCCTTCGCATCGCCGAGCAGAGCCGGCGACTCGCCGGCTTCGAAACCGTGACAACCGCGGCAGCCGAGGGAGTTGGCGAGCTCTTCGCCTCGCGCCACCAACGCCGCATCATTGGTATCGACTCCTACCGGCGTATCGTGGGAATCGAGCCAGGCCGCGCTCTCCTTCTCGGAGGCACTCAGTATGTATCCGGCCACAGCTTCGGCCTCGGCCTGGTCGAAGTAGAAATTGGGCATCTTCGTCCGCGGGCGAAACTCGTGCGGCTGCTTCACCCAGCGAACCAACCAATCGGCGTCGACCTTCGCCGAGATGCGGCGCAGGTAGGGTCCCACCTTGGGAATCTCGCCGTACCCGTCGACCAGATGGCAGCCGACGCATCCGACCTGCTCGAACAGCCTCTCGCCTAGAGCAATCTTGTCGGCTCCCTCGAGGCGCACATTGGCATGGCAACCGATGCAACTCGCCTGCACTTCGTGGCCCTTGTACATTGGATCGAGCCAGTACTTGACGCGACCGTGCGCCACTTCCGCGGAATTGACCGCCGCGCCCTGTCCCTGATGGCAGGGTGTGCAGCCGAGCTTTTCTGCTGCATGCGTACCCAGAAAGAGCTTGCGGTTGGGGTGCGTCCTGTACGGATGCGGCTCTTCCTCGAAACCGTCCTTGTTGATCGCAGTGTGGCAGGAGGTGCAGCGGTCCACCCGCGCTACCGGCTGGTTGTAGGCGTTGCGATCGAACTCCTCGAGAACCACCTGCTCAATCTTGGGGATCTTCGGGAAGTTGAAGGGCCCCACCGGAATGACCAGCCCTTCCACTTTCTGATGAAGGCGCTCGAGATCCGATTCGAACCCTTGTTTCTTCTTCTCCAGAGTAGCGACGACCGAACCGATCTCCTCTTTCTCACTTAGGATCTGGTTCAGCTTCGCTAACGCGTCCGATACCGATTGCTCGATCTCGGCGCGCTCCTTTTCCAACTGCGCGAGGTGCTTCTTCGGGCCCTCGACGTCGTGGTGAGTGAGCTGGGCGTGCTCGACCTCGTACCACGCCTCCTCGATCTCGCTCTTTTTCATGCGCAGCGCGAACTCGGCCTCGTCGTAGGCGACGCGCGCGCTGTTCTCGCGGCCATCGAGCTCCGAGAGCTGGCGGCCGACTTCGCCCGCCGCGATCTCGCCACGGGCGGCATCGAGGTCGGCGACGACCTTCTGGTACTCCTCCGACTCTTCGAGGCGCTTCTGTTCAGCGGCGACTTCGGCCTCGGCGCGATCGATCTGCGTCCGTGAAAACTCGAACTGGTGCTGCTTCCATGGCCTACGCGAGATCTGATCGTCCCAGACCACCCAGACGCCAGTTGCCAGCAGCAGCGCCACCGCGAGGAGAAACACCGCGGCGTATGATTTTTTTTCTTCGTCGGCTTTCGACATCAGCCTACCCCTGAGGCGAAGCTCGCCGCTCCAAGAACCGCCCGAAATAGAAAATCAGGAATCCGAGCGTCATCAGAGTCAGCTCGCGCCCCATCCCGTTCTCCTGCGTCACCCCGACGAAGAGCGCGTATCCCACGTCCGCGATGCCGAGCGCCTGGATCAGTTTGGCGAGAAAAAACATTCGTTCGAAACATCGATATCCGGCGGCCGTTCCCTCAGAAATTGATCCAGGGAGTCTGCCAGACGTACATGATGTTACCGGCATGCCGGAGCACCATCTTGATGACCACCGACATCATGTTCAGGAACAGAAACGACGTCAGGATGAACCGCGGCATACCCCAACGCTGCATGAATTCCTGACCCTTCATGCGCACGATGCCGACGTACATCGCGACGGTTCCGATCACGAAGTAACCGAGGACGACGACGCCGCCGAAGATGATCGCGCCTGCCTCACTCCGGATGCCGAAGAGGTAATGCAGGTTGACGTTGGTCATCGCTTCGACCTTGTGCGCGTCCCAAACCTCCCATGGCCAAAACCAGTTCCAGCCAGGGCCGCGCAGGAAAGTGCCGATGATGATCAGCGAGATCCAGAGAATGTGGAAGCCCAGGAAGAAGGTGAGAATCTCCCACTTCCGGGATTCAAATGCATAGTAGCCGTTGCCCGCCGGGTTGATGTCGATGTACGGGATCGCCATCAGACCCACAATAATGAAAGTCGGCAGCACCACGCCGGCATGCCACGGATCGAAAAAGACCAGCATCTCCTGAAGGCCGAGGAAGTACCACGGCGCCTTCGAGGGATTCGGCGTCCGCGTCGGGTTGGCAGGCTCCTCGAGCGGCGCGTCCACCAACAGCGACCAGACGATCAGCAGCAGGGTCACGAAGATCAGACAGAGAAACTCGCTGCGCACCAGATGCGGCCAGGTGTGCACCTTGTCGTCGCCCGGCCCAACCGCAGCGACTTCACCCTTTGCCGCGACAAGCTCCGCGCTCGGCCTCGCCAGCCAATACAAGTAGATCATGAACGCGACGAACAGCTCCGGCAGGACCAGCACACGGCCACCCGGAATGAAGTTGGTCAACACCGCCGCCACACAGACGACGGCAACCCAGATCAGCTCTCGCGACATTGCGAAGCCCCCCGCCCGTCAGACCGGAGGCCCGGAGAAGCCGTCACGGCGAATGCGCCAGAAATGCACCGCCATGAAGAGGCTGGCGACCAGCGGGATGAAGATGCAGTGCAGGATGTAGAAGCGGAGCAGGGTATGAGGTCCGATCTCGCCGCCGCCGAACAGAAAGGCGCGCGCATCGTAGATCGGATTGGCCCCCGTCCAGTCGGCGAACGGCCCCTCGTAACCGAGCAGCGGCGTCGCGCGCGCCATGTTCGAACCCACCGTCACCGCCCAGATCGACAGCTGGTCCCACGGCAACAAGTAGCCGGTGAAGCTGAGCAACATCGTCAGTACGAGAAGGATGACGCCGACCATCCAGTTGAACTCGCGCGGCGGCTTGTAGGAACCGGTCAGAAAGACGCGGAACATATGCAGCCAAACCGCGATCACCATGCCGTGCGCTGCCCAGCGGTGCATGTTGCGCATGAACATCCCGAACGGCATGTCGAACTCGAGGTACTTCATGTCCGCGTATGCGTACTCGGCGGTCGGCCGGTAGTAGAACATCAAATAGATGCCGGTGACGACCGTCACCAGGAACATCAGGAACGTGATGCCGCCCATGCACCAGGTGAAGCGCATGCGGATCGCATGACGCCGAACCTTGGACGGGTGCAGGTGCAGCCAGACGTTGCCGGAAACCATCTGCACGCGATTACCCGGCGTGTCGTCGTAGCCGTGGCGAAAGATCGATTGCCAGACCTGCGACTCGGTGATCTGGCGTTTCGTCTCTTCCCATTTACTCATCGAACCACCCCCGGGAGCCGATCTTCAGGCGCGCAGGAACGCGCCGGGCTTGTCCCAGTCACCCTTCTCGTAGCGATAGGTCACGCCCATGTCGACGACGAGCTGCCCCTCCTCGTTGAGGGTCATTCGATAGCGCTCGAGCGGACGCGGCGCCGGGCCCTCGAAGTTGATCCCCGTCTTGCGGAATCCACTGCCGTGACACGGACACTTGAACTTGTCCTCGACCTTGAGCCAGCGAGGCGTGCAACCGAGATGGGTGCATTTGGCAAACAGCGCGTAGAATCCATCGGTTTCGCGGACGATCCAGACCCGCTGCTCCTTTTTGAAGCGCTCGCTGACCTCGCCCACGGTGTATTCGTCCGGAAACCCGGCCTTGAACGTCGTCGGCGGCTTGAACAGTACGCGCGGGAACGCGGAGCGCACGAAGCCGAGTAGAAACAGCGTCGAAAACGCTCCGAAACCCATCCAGTTCAGGCGCCCGAGAAAATCGCGGCGGGACCACAGACTGCCGCGCGGCGGCGGATCCCCCGCCACCTGCCCCGTCTCGATCCCCCGTACTTTGTCGAGAGCCGCCTGCTCTTCCGCAGAAAGCTTCTTTGCTTTTGCCATCGCTTACCGACCTCCGCGCGAGAGAAGAACGGAGAGGACCCCCCATGCCATCATCAGAGCCGCCGCTGCGAACACCATCAGACCCACCGGCGGGAACAAAATGCTGAGAACCGCCCCCGCGAGCCCCAAGGGAATACCGATCGCGAACGGGTTAAACGAAGCGCCGGAGCCAGAAGAGCGCTGCACGGCGACGGGCGCAATCTGCACCTCGTCACGCACCAGATGAACGACCATCTCGCGTAGCTGTTCCCTCCGCTCGCTTGGGGCTGAATTGATGCGTTGCGCCAAGTCGCGGGCCATGCTCTCGACCCCCGCCTCGGTGATCTCTGCATCTTTGGAATCTATTTGGCTTTTTTCGACCACCGAAAGAAGCGCGCCCGGGCATTAATATGATTCTTTTTGTTAGTCAAATTCCGCGGGATCGCAGGGTGGATTACAAACTGCGTCAGCACATCACGGGCCCTTCATGCGGTCAACTCAGCCGTCCGCGACAGCGGACGAAATCCCCTAATCGCTCGAATAAGAGGAGGCTCGAACGCACCTCCCGCGACCTGCTACCGCGGCCCCCAAGGCCGCGCACCGCCCGTCAAGGCAGGTCCGGAGTCGCCCGCCCGGCCAGACTTTCGGCGATCGCCGCCTCGATGGCCGCGAGGTCACCGCGACGGGGTCCCGGCTTCAGGATGGGGTCCCGTCCCTTGCCTTGCTCGATGATGCCGATCTCCGCGTACCGCTTCAGGGCATTGCCGAAGATCACCAGCGACCCACCCTCCGAGCGACGCAACTCGTTGAGCAGCAAAGCCGTTTCGTGATGCCGATGCGAGCGGTCGAGAATCGACTTGCGACTCAGCCCCTCGGCCGGCAACTCGTCCAGTACCCGCGCCACGACCCAGTATGCCTCCCGAAACGGATCCAGGACACACAGCACGGTCGGCAACAGCGGATGGGATTTCACCAACTCGCCGTCGACGAGGACACCTTCGGCTCGTAGCACTTCGCGCAGATCGCCGAGCTCGCGATCGACAGCGCGCCGATCCGGCAGCGGAAATTCCCAGCGCAAGAGATCAAGCCACCATTCGACGTCCTGAGTAACGGCGGCGCCTAACTTTCCTCGGCGGATCGAGTCGATCAGCAGGGCGGTCAGCAGGAAATAGTGAATGGCGTTGTTCTTGTAAAAGTCGAGCGCCATGCGCCGATCGGCCGGCACGTAGACGACCTCGCCGCCCATTCCCGACATTCGCTTGGTCAGCCCACCGCTCTCGAGGAACACCAGACTCTCGCGAAAATCATCAGCGTCGTTCCGCTCCAACGACGCAGTGAGCCGAATCGCGCGCCGCCGCAAGAATGACACGACCGCGCGTGCACGTTGCACGAACACGACATCTCGGCAGGCACCACCGTCCGCACTCAACAACACCGTCGCCGAGACCGAGGTCGCGCCGACGACGCTGGCTCGATTGATGTCGCGAAGTAGGCGCAGGCCGAGCTTACTGACGAACTTGCGCTTCTCCTCTTCGACGGCTTCGCCGCCTGCCCGGAAGCGTTCGCGCTCGTCGCCGAGGCATTCGTTGAGCGACACAGGCTTGCCGAACGAGACGTAGACGGTGCCGTGGCGGCGTCGCAACATGCGCCGCGCCTGCAGCAACCCGAGCAGTGACTCGGGCTGTTTTTCAGCGCCCTCGAGCTCGCGCTTGTAAGCGTCCTCCTCGACGACCCTGCCGTAGTGAATCGCGACCGGGACGAAATAGAGATCGCGCCGCACGCCGTGCGAGAACGCGTCGACGATCGCCGACAACATCCCCAGTTTCGGCGGCAGCAGCTTCCCGGTCCGACTGCGCCCGCCTTCGATGAAGAACTCTTGCGTGTAGCCTTCGCGGATCAGAAAGGTCAGATACTGGCGGAAGACCGCCTTGTACAACTCGTCGCCTTCGAAGGAACGGCGGATGAAGTACGCGCCAGCCCCGCGAAACAACGGCCCCATCGGCCAGAACGACAGATTGATGCCGGCCGCGATGTGCGGCGGGCTGACGTAGCGCATGTGGAAGAGATAGCTGAGGATCAGATAGTCGAAGTGGCTTCGGTGACAGGGGACCAGGACCACTGGGTGCTTCTTCACGCAATCGATCACTCGCTCGAGACCGATGTACTCGAGACCGGCGAACATGCGCGGCCAGATCCAATTGAAGGCGAGCTCGAGAATCGAGAAGTAGGCCTTCTTGAAGTCCGCGGCCATCTCGTCGATGTAGCGGGCGGCGCGCCGGCGGAGTTGTTCCTCAGTTTCGCCCCCTTCACGCGCCAAAGTCTGAATCGTCTCCTCGACGTCGGCCGTACCGAGAACGAGGCTGCACACTTGCGGCTTCGGCAGCAGCAGCGGCCCCCAGACCACGCGTTCCTCGCGATACAGATAGATCTGAAGTTGTCGGGCCAGGCGGCGTACTGTTCGCTCCTCTCCTTCGCGATGATGACGCGCCACCGTCTCGCGCAGGCCCACTTCGACCCCAGCGCTGATGGATGTGTCGTGACGATTCCACAAGAGCGATAGGATGCGGCGTCCCTCGCTGGGCGTTTCCTGCAAACTGTACACGAGCGCAGCCAGTCGCGATTCCTTGCGGCGCATGCCGCGACCACGCAGGGGCGCCAGCGGGACGAAGAACACCTCGCGGTCGGACGTCCAGTTGTCGTGTACGATCTCGCGAATGTAGTCGCGGCCGTGATGCTCGCCGAGAAGGCGACGCCGCTTGCCGAGTCGCAGGCGTGGCTTGCGGCCGCGCAGGAACAACAACACCGGGTGGCCACGCGCCACGAGCTCGCGACAATGCTTGCGATCGGCGAAGGCGCGCAACTCGCGAGAGCGCGGGCGCAACTCCGAGAATCCCGACCAAAGGTTGCGCAGGATGGCCGACAGCGGCCGCATCCACAGAGCTCGCATGTCGTTGGCGAACGATGGAGCCGGCAAGCCTTCGCGCTCGAGCACGTACGTCACCAGCAGGCAGTCCACCCACGAGCGGCTGCGCAGCACGTAGACGATGGAGCCCCGCTCCGCGAGGCTTCGAATGCGACGCACCGCCTCGGGAGTGATCTGCACACCGGTCACGAGGACGCTGCACAACCAGCGCACGAACCGATTCAGGGGTACCGGTGCGGCGCCGGCCATCCTCGCGGTCGCCTCGACCGGTAGTTGCAACGCGGGTTCGCTCATCGTTTGTCCTGGTCAGGTAATACGCTGGATGCCGAGAATCGCGAAACTGCTGGCGCGCGTCTCGGCTTCGCTCAAGAAGAAGGGGCAAGATAGCACGACCGCGCGCAGCATCCGAAAGGCTGCCGCGCTGGCGGCCGGCTCACAGGTACTTGCCGTCGCCACCCTTGGCGAGCGCGTCAACGACGCGGCGGACCTCTTCGGCGCGGTCCTTGGGGCAGATGAGAATCGCGTCGGGGCTGTCGACGACGATCAGGTCCTCGACCCCCACCATGGCGATGAGCCGGCCATCGGCACTCGCCACTGTATTGCGGCAATCGATCTGCAACACCGGGCCACGTGCGGCGTTGCCGTGCCCGTCGCGCGGCCATATCGCTTCCATCGCGGCCCAGCTTCCGACGTCATTCCATTCGAACTCGCTAGCCACGACCGCAACCCGTTCGGCCCGCTCCATGACCGCCACGTCGATCGACACCGATCGCAACTCCTCGAACAATCGCGAACGACCGTCGGAAGTCGCCGTCAGCGCGTCGACGGCGCGCGCGATCGCCGGCTCATAGCGCTCCAGTGCCTCGCGCAGCACGTCGACCCGCCATACGAACATCCCCGAGTTCCAGAGGTATCGACCCGTGCCCAGATAGCGCTTGGCCGTGGCAACGTCCGGCTTCTCGACGAATCGCATCGCCGCAAATACCTTCGGCCGCCCGCGCCGCAGCTCCGCCCCTACCTCGATGTAGCCAAATCCCGTCGCCGGACCCGTCGGAGCGATCCCGAAAGTAACCAGGCAGCGCTCGCGCTCGGCGACCGCGAAAGCGGCTCCAACGGTGCGGTGGAACGTCGACAACGGCTGAATGACGTGATCGGCGGGGAAGACGGCCATTACGGCCCGCGGGTCGCGGCGCTCGATCACTCGCGCTGCCAAACCGAGGCAGGGAGCGGTACCGCGCGCCGCCGGCTCGACGATCAAGTTCTCCGGCGGCAAAGAGGGCAGGTGATCGCGAATCAACGGTGTGAACTCGGGGCCCGCGACGACGAGGATCCGCTCGTCCGGCACGAGGCCGCGAAGTCGGCGCACCGTCGCCTCGAGCAAGGAATCGTCGCCCTGGACGTTCAGGAACTGCTTGGGACGGCGCCGGCGGCTGTGCGGCCAGAAGCGCGATCCGACGCCGCCCGCCATCACGACTGCATAGCGCTGCGCCGCGTCGCTGCCTCGTCCGACTCTGGCCCCCATTCTTCTCCCTACCCTTCCAACCGCGGTGAACCGCTGCGGGTCGTTCACACCCCGCCGATCGGACCGCGTCGAGCGCCGGCGATCATCCCGGATGGGTATCGCGATAGCAAGCAAGGTCGACAGCGCTTTTGCAGCGTGCCCGCGCATCGGATAAGCCCGCAACCGTGAGCTGGATCGCCGTTTGCGCCTCGATCGCCGTGACGGCGCCGCTGACGGCGGCCGCCACCAACGCGGCACTGCACTGGCGCCGATTGCGACCGCCCGCACCGACAAATGGCGCGGGCGCTCGGCGCAATCCGGCACCGCGGCTCAGCGTGCGCGCCTTCCTCGATGAGCTGTTCGCGACACTGCTCGCCTTCGCGGCCCCGATCGCGGCGCTCTGCCCGCAGCGCCGTGCAGAGCCGGACACCACACGCCCAGCAGTCGTGATCCTCCACGAGCCCCTCCTGTCCGCCGCATCCTGGCTCCTCGTGCGCCGTTTGCGCGGTGAAGGTTGGCATGTGTTGACGCACACCACGCGGGCGCGGCCGCTGGATGCGGCCGATGTCGATGCGGTCGCCGGCTCTATCCGCGCGATGATCGGCGATCACACTCGACCTCCGCTCGCCACGTTGCCGATCGTGCTCGTCGCAATCGGCGGCTGCGGACTACTGGCGCGCCAATTGGCGGCGCGCGATCGGACCTTTGGGCGCATTCTGACCATGGCCACTCCGCACGGCGGAAACGCCGGCCCGCTCGCCACGGCGAGCGTGCGCCCCGGTGCTGCCTACATCGAAGCGGTGGCCGCGATGGATCCGACGCCGCGGCCCTTCGACGCCGTTGCGGTCTACTCCGACGGCGACGGTTGGATCGAGCCCCGCGAATCCGCGTACTACCCGGGCGCTTTCAACCTGGAAGTCCACGACCTCGGCCGCCTGTCCATGCTCTTCTCGCGTCGGGTGTTCGCATACGTCACGGAGAACCTGGTGGCACCACCGCCGCGGCAGCAAGGGTGACGCCGTGTCCCCTCGAGACCCGCCCCCCAACGCGAATCCCAACGATCAATGGAGCGAGTTGGCAGTCGGCGTCCCTAGCCGTCTCGATCACTTTCTCCGCACCGCGCTACCGCACTTGTCGCGGCGGATTCTCTCCGAGCTAATCGCGGCCGGCCGCATCCGGCTAAACGGATCTCGAGCACACAAAGGCTCCCGCCTCAGACCAGGCGATCGGGTCAAGGTCGGCGCCGATCTCCTCGCCGTGACATGCCTGCGCCCGCAGACTCGGCCGCCATTGGCGATCATTTATGTCGACGATCACCTCGTCGCGATCGACAAGCCGTGCGGTATGCCCTCGGTCGCGCAGAACGTCCTCGAAGTCGACACCGCAGCCAACTTTCTGATCGGGAGCTTCCCCGAGACGGCGGCCCTCGATCGACTGGAAGCGGGGTTCGTACACCGGCTCGACACCGCAACGTCGGGAGTGCTGTTGGCGGCGCGATCTTCGGCGGCGCACAGCGATCTACGCGCCGCCTTTCGGCGACGCGACGTCGTGAAACGATACTGCGCGATGGTCGACGGTGCGGTGCATGCATCGGGCATCTGCCGCGGAGCAATTCGCAACAAGCCCGGTGATCCTCGTCGCGTAGAAGTGGTTGACGCCGGGCTCAGCGAGACGGCTCGAGCCGCAGAGACGCAGTACCGCCCCGTAGCCAGGTTCGGCACTCACACCCTTCTCGAAGTGGAAATCCACTCGGGCGCACGCCATCAGGTGCGCGCGCATCTCGCCGCCCTCGGACATCCGATCACCGGCGACGATCTATACGGCGGTAGCGACGCCGACCGATTGATGTTGCACGCTGCCGAGATCGAACTCGCCCACCCGATGAGTGGCGCGGCGATAGTAATCGCGGCCCGTCCAGCGCCCTTCGCGCGCGATCTCGGCTGACCAAGGGCGGGTCCGCCGCGGCGATGATCGCTCAAGCCGCGGCTTGCTTGCGCTTGTCCTTGTCCTTCTTCGGCTTCTCGCAGGAGCCGCAGGTGTTGTCGACGTTGTTGGGATCTTCCACCAAACCGTCGTCCATGTTGTGGCAGACCTTCTTGCACCTTGCACAGATGAAGTAGACGCCCTCGATGGTCTTGTTGATCCGCTCTCGGTTGAGGATCCGACCCTTCAGCTTCTCAATGCGAATACCGAGCAAGGTTTCGTACTGGCGCTTGATCTTGCGCCGCCCGGTCTCGTCTTTGGGAAGATCGCTGTCCTCGCTCTGCGAATCGTCACCGGAAAGAACGGACTGTGACTTACGCGACTTGCCTGGAGCTTTCGCGCCACGTTCCTTCTTTGACGGTGTCTTCTTGGCCTTCGTCGAAGCCATGTCGACTCCTCCTCAGATCCACCCGCTCTATTTGGTGCGCGCCGTGTAGCCGCACCCTTTCTCACACACCCAGAAGTAGCCCTTTGGGCCGTAGCCGGTGAAATAGGTCACGCGACTGTCCGAGCCGCAGCTCGGGCACTGATGACGGATCACGGCAGCGCCGCCCTTTTGAGCGGTTTTTGCTCTCTTTTCAGCCATTTAACGCTCCTCCAACGCCGCGCGCACGCAACCGTTCCAAACCTGCTTCGCGTTCTCGGCTCCGGGCGTGTGCGGCGCACACAGCGGGCGATGACGAACTGTCCATCGCGGTACTGCGGCAGAAGCTACAGAATGACCGCATCCGAGTCAACGTCGGCCCTCGTGGATCGCGTCGTTGAGGACGCTCCGCTCAAGGGCGGACACGGATGATCATGGCAGACGCCGGGCCAACTGCTCCGAATCGGTCGCGCAGCCGCACCGTGACCTGGGTCTCGCCGACCGGGAAGGCAAACGGCTCGGCGATCTGACCACAGAATTGAACACGGCTGGTCGAGTCGACGAAGTGGAACAGGCCGTCCGCGAATGCGGTGCAGGCATCGTTGGGACCTCTCGCCGTCGGCACCCCCTCGCCGTTGACGAAGCGACAGCCGAAGTCGTTGACGGCGTTGGCCACCTGCTGGTCATCGAGGAAGCCCGTCGAGCTCGGAACGCCGCCGATGTCCGGCGGCTCGTTGTCGCAGACCAGAGTGCTGCCGTTGCCGAGCGGATTGGAGACGATCACCTCGAGATCCGGGCGAACGGTTGGATCGCCGGGATCCCACCGAAACGCGGACTCGCCCATGCCGCGCAGAGGGGAAATCGGACGGCCCTCGACGACGATGCTGAACGAGAAACCGAGCGGCCGATCGAAGATCGGGTACCCCTGAGGCGATACGCCAACCGGCTCGACCAGCGTGTCATCCGGCCGCGTCAGGCCCAAGAAGGTCACCTCGGCGCCGGGCCGTGGCGTGTTGCTGGGGGTGCGCGTCTGGGTGGGTGTGCGGGTGATCGTCGGGGTCCTGCTCTCGGTCGGCGTGCTGCTGGCCGTGCGGGTCCTCGAGGCGGTCGGGGTCTGACTCGCGGTCGGCGACGCAGTCGCCGTTCCGGTCTGCGTCGGCGTCCGGGTCTGGGTACGCGTCCGGGTACTCGTTGGCGTCGCGGTCGGCGTAGCCGAGCGAGTCGGCGTGCGCGTAACGCTGGCGGTGCGGGTGAGCGTGAAGGTCGCCGTCGGCGGCAGCGTGCCAGTGCGGGTTGGAGTTGCGCTCGGGGTTCGGGTGCGCGTCGCGGTCCCGGTTCGCGTCTCGGTGCGCGTCGAGGTCGGCGTTGCCGAGCGAGTCGGCGTGCGGGTCGACGTAAATGTCGGCGCCCCAGGCGTCGTAGGCGTCACCGTCGCACTGCGCGTCGGTGTCTGGGTCTGGGTTCGCGTCCGGGTATTCGTCGGCGTAGCGGTGCGGGTCGGTGTTCGTGTGCGGGTAAACGTCGGCGCACCTGGCGTGGTCGGCGTCGCCGTCGGGGTACGCGTTGGCGTACGCGTACGGGTGAACGTCGGCGCACTCGGCGTCGTCGGAGTGGCCGTCGCGGTGCGAGTCGCCGTACGCGTGTGAGTGAACGTCGGCGCACCCGGTGTCGTCGGGGTAGACGTCGCGGTACGCGTCGCCGTATGCGTGCGGGTCAGCGACGGAGTCGGAGTGGGCGTCGCACTCCGCGTCGTCGTGTTCGTGAACGTCCGCGTCTCGGACGGAGTCGCAGTCGGGCCGGTCGGAGTCGGTGTCGGCGTCGAGGTGCGTGTGAACGGACGCGTGCGGGTGAAGGTCGCGCTGTGGCTGGGCGTCGAGGTGCGCGTCGCCGTGTGGGTCCGCGTCGACGTGAAGGTCGGCCGCGGCGTCCGCGTCGGAACCAGGGTCCGCGTCGCGGTCGGCAGCGTCCCTGTCGGCGTCGGACCCATCGTGTCCGTGCGGGTCGCGGTTCGCGTCACGGTTCGCGTCGATGTCGCGGTGGCAGTAGATCGCGGCGTCGCGGTGCGCGTCCGCGTCGCGGACGCGGTGTTGCTGCGGGTAGCTGTCGGCGTGCGCGTCGCCGTCTCAGTGAACGTCGCCGGCAGGGTGCCTGTCACTGACGCGGTAGGCACACCCGTGGGCGTCGTTGGCGTGCGGGTCGAAGACGGCGTTGCGACGGCCGTCGCGGTATCGGGCGGCGCGGTCGACGTCGAAGTCGCGGGCGGCGGCGTGGCGGTGGGGGTCGACGTCGGCGGTTCGGTCGGCGGAGTTCCCAGGCCGACGAAGATCGACGCCTGAACCGGCGATCCAGGGTTGCCCGCGATGTCCAGCACACGCGCCGTGACGATCGTCTCGCCGTCGGCAAATGCCTCGAGGCTCGAGACGTTCATGCAAAATTGCACCTGTGAATCGCCATCGACGAAGGCTCGACGATCGAAGTCGTCGACCGTACAGGCGACCGCGGGGTTACCGACGGCGAGAAAGCGGCAGCCCAGGTCGTTGAGTCGATCGGCAACTACCTGATCCTCTGCGTAACTCGACGGCACGGAGCCCGCGATCCCGCCTTGGGTGGTGTCGCAGACCGGGAGGCTGCCGTCGCCCACCGAACGGGAAAGTAGGACCTGAATGTCGGGGACACGCGACGGATCCAATGGATCGTAATCGAAGACTGTTCGGCCCACCGCCAGCCGCGACGGCCCTACGGTCGCTTCCACCACGATGCGGAACCCCAAAGGCGCGACCGACCGGAAGGTCGCGATCGGCATGGTTCTCTCGGCCTCGAGCACCGTTCCGTCAGCAGCGGCCACGCCGACATAGGTGATCTGCGGACCCGGGGCGAAGATCTCCGAGCTCTGGCCGCGCAGAATTGTCATTACCGCAAGAAGATCGGCCGCCGTCAGCCGACCGTCGCCGTTGGCGTCGGCACCCGAGCAACTCGCGAGGGCGCCGCCGTCCGCATCCGCGGCGAGGTCACCGTCGCCGTCCGACAACTCTGCCGCGACATGCGCCACATCCGAATCGGACAAAAGGCCGTCGCAGTTTGCATCGCCCGAAATCGAAGGGATGACCTGCGCAGTGGCGGGAGTTGCAGCCGTGAGGATAAGCAGCAGCGCTGCCACGCTCCAGCGCGAAGCACCCCCACCTAACAACGATCTCCGCAGCCGGGCGACGGTGATCGGGCGTGCCTGATCCGCGCCGCCCAACCAGGTATTCAACGACCCGAGCACCACCCTCCCACCGATCTGGCTAGCGGCGTACTATGTCCTCGCTCATCCAACACGTCAAACGACAAAGATTCCTGCTATTTGGCGATAAAACTGCGCTTCTGAAACCGTCCACAGCTTCTACCCGACCCAACCTGACTCCCGCCTGTTCACGGTGATTCGACCGCGCCATCTCGATTGCGCCACGATCGTCGGTCGTACACTCTTGTTCGATGTCTTCCAAGAAAGCCGACAAGGCCGACCTCAACGCGCCGCTACGATCCCTCTCTGATCGACTGCGCTTCCTACAGAAGGAGGCGACGCAGCTTCTCGATAGCGTCCGTACCGAAGCGCGACGGGGTGAGCCGGGACGGGACGTTCAGAAGGGTCGCGTCACGGCCAACATTCTCGAGCGATGGGACATAGCGACGCGGGCCGACCTGGACCAAATCCATCGTCGTCTGGATGCGATCGAGGCGGCAATTCTCTCTCTGCACAAGCCCGTCGAGAGCACCGAGCCCAGGCGAACGACGAAAACTCGACGCCGCAAGCGACCCGCCACCGACTGACACAAAGCGCTCAACCGCATCGCAGCCCCCTCAGCGGCCGGCGGCTCGAAGTCCCCTCCGCCTAGTCAGACCCCGAGAAGCGTTGCGATTGCTGTCCCAATCACGGTCCGGGCAATCTCCCGCGACGGTGACAAAACTGGGCATCGCCATGGCCCGATCGCCCAGCGCATGGCGAGTGCGCGGTCAAATGCAGGTCCATGTGATCAAATGTGGACGGTCGGCGAGATCTCGCCGTCCATCTCGGTCCGGCCGCCCGAGTTCGACGTGTCGAGATATCGACGATTCTGCTGGCACGTGCCGTGCATTCCGCTGCTGAAACCCCCCAGAGGTGGATAGGAGGATTCAGAATCATGGCAATGACCAAGACTCAGCAGGGCAGCTTGATCCAATCTCTGCGTCACCGCCTGAGCATGACCCAGGAGGAGTTCGCACATTCGATCGGCGTCACCGTTTCGACCGTGAACCGTTGGGAGAACGGTCACATCGAACCGAGCCGACTAGCTCGCAAAGCGATGCAGGGCCTCGCTTCGCAGGCGGCGATTCCGCTCGATCTCGACAGCGAGCCGGCTCCTTTGATCGGCCACGTCGGCAAGGAATTCTGACCGCTCCACCGCCTGGGCAAGTGTTTCGGGAGCGGGACGGCGACTGCTCGCCGCCACGCTCCCGATCGAACTTGCTCAGTCGTCGTTCTTCTTGCGGTCGAAGACGAAGATCACCCACTCGCCGGACGGGTTTCCGCCGGTGAGATTCGCCGTCGATTCCCAGGTAACGAACCGCCGTCGGCGCAACCGCGGCAGTTGGTTGGTGCCGAAGCGCAGTCGGGACAGCGCCAGGAGCTCGCCGAGCTCCCGGTCGAACTGGAACACTCGTCGATTGGTGGCGCCGTTCAACTCGAGGTCGGAGGTCGACTCGAACACCAGCCAGCGGCCGCTGGCGCCAATCACGGGGTTGGTGCTCTCGCCTGCCGGAGCATTCGTGATCTGCTCGATCGGATCCTTGGCGCTCCAAACGAAAATTTCGCGACTGCCGTCGTCGTTCAGTCCCGCGTAGTCGCCGTTCGAGCTGAAGGCTACGAGCTTGGCGCGCGTGTCACCGGTCGGCGCGCGATTGTCGACCGGTGCAACCGAGTCGGTGACCTGCGTTATCACGGGCAGGCCGCTCTTCTTCATCTTGGCGATGAAGATCTCGCGGTTGTGGTCGGGGTTGTTGAATCCAGGCCGGCGGTGGTCGTTGTGCAAGTCGCCCGTCGAGTCGAAGACCACTCGCCGCCCGTCGACCGTCGCCGGAAGTCTGTTCTCAACCGGCTGACACGAGTCGCCCGGTCCCTCGCATTCGTCGTCGCTGACGCAGTCCTCGCCACTCGCCGAGCAGAAGCCGGTCGTCCTGGTGACCTGGTACCACTCGTCCTTGCGCGGCGAGTAGAGAAAGATCTCCGTGTTGCCGTCCGGGTTCTCGCCGAGCGGATCGCTGTTCGACTCGAGCGCAACGACTCGCCCCGAGATGCTCGGTGCGGGTGCGGCGTGTGAAACGTCGGGCGTCTCGCTGGTCAGCAGCGTCATCGGCACCGCCGGGCCGCCTTTCTCGAAGCGCTTTCGATTCCAGTTGAAGAGCTCGGCGGAGCCGTCCGGATTGCTCCCCATCTGATCGGCAGTCGTGGCGCAGAAGACTTCCTTGCCACGCCCCGTGATCCTCGCCTCGCCGCTCATCTCCACACCGGCGCCGTCGGTGAGCTGCGTCACCTGCACACATTCGCCGTTCAGGACGATGGGATCCGCCGCCGGATCGCCCGGACACTGGGCATTGCCATTGCACTGCGTGCACATCTCGACGTTGTCGAAGTCGCACGGCAAAAGGCCGCCGAGACAGATGCCCCCCAGCTTTGGCCGCGGCCGGCGATCGAGCACGAAGACTTCCTGGCTGCCGTCCGAGTTTTCCAGTGAGCTGCGCGCGTCGACGTCGAGATCGCGGGTCGTCTCGAAGACGATGAAGCGGCCAAACGGATCCAGATCCGGCCGCCGCCCGGGCACCAACTGGCGGAGCTCGGCCGTCTCGATACTGCAGAGGCCATCCACGCTGGCGAAGCCCTCGGGGAAGGGTCGGCACAGGAACTCGATGAACTGAGTCGTGCCCGCGGCGCGGTTCTCGATCGAGTCCCCCACGCCGGTGAACAACCCGCTCGGCCCGGTCTGCGAATCCCACCAGTTCAATCTGGCGTCCAGCGAACCCATTGCGGCTTCGTTGCCGAGACCGACGCCGTTGTCGGTGATGTTGTTGTTGCGCACCACCGCGCCAGCAGCGCCGGGCAGGATGCGAATTCCGTCCCCCGCGTTGGCCTCGACATCGTTCTCGACGATGCTGGTGCCGTCGGCCACGTTGCCGACTACGATGCCGTTGCCCGCCGAGCGCCGAATCGCATTGGCCGCCACCGTCACCGGCACACTAAGGACATCGCCCACCGCGAGACCGTCGCCCAGCGCGTCCTCGATCACGTTGGCCACGACCGACACCTCGATGCCGGCGACCCGAATCGAGGCGACGGCGCCGCCACCCGAGACGAAGTTACCGGCTCCGACACCGCCGCCGTCACCGCCGATTTCCACCAGAACGGCGGGCGGCCCGCTCGCCTGCAGCAGGGAGATCGGCGCCGCGTTGCCGACCAGATCATTGCTGCTGATCTGTACGCAGTCGACGCGGCTGGTCCAGCGGACACCGGCGACGCTATCCCGAATCACGTTGTCGACGATGCGCAGATTGGACCCGGCGGCATTGGAGCACGAGCTTTGCCCGAGCGGACAGATGGAATCCGCCGCGATCGCGGCGCCGGCTTCCGAAACGATGGTCAATCCTTCGATCGCCACGCCGCTGCGCCGCACGTCGACGGTCGTCCCGGTTGCACGCAACTCGGTCGTTGCGGCGCCGGAAAACGATCGGAGCACGATCTCCTTGTGGACGACGACCGAGCCGACGAAGGTGCCGGGACATACCGTCACCACGTCGCCATCCGACGAGGCGTCCACCGCGGCTTGCACATCGGCGAAGCTCGGCGCGCCGCAACCGCCGGCGAACCGCTCGTTGCCGCCGCCGAAGTCGAAGCTGCATTCGGTCGAACGCATACAGTCGGCCTCGCAGCCGTCGCCGCCGCCCTGGTTGCCGTCGTCGCACTCCTCGCCCTGCTCGATCAGGCCGTTGCCACAACATCCGGGCAAGACGTCGTTGAGGCACTGGTCGCCATCCTCGCTGCAGACATCGGACGTGCAGCCATTGTCGTCGTTGCATTCGACGACCGACCCGCCGGCGCAGCTTCCGCCGGAGCAGAACTCTCCAGACGTGCAGAACAGTCCGTCATCGCAAGCCGATCCGTCGTTGGCCGGCTCGGGCTCGCATTGATCGGCGGACTCGTTGCACAAGCCGGTCGTGCACGAACCGCCAAACACCGTGCAATCGCGCGGTGGGCCGCTGACGCAGGTACCGCTCGCGCAGGTGTCGCCGTCGGTGCAGAACTGACCGTCCTCACACGAGCTGCCGTTGGCGCTCGCGGCGTCCTGCACACATACGTTCGCTCCCTCGTCGCACGAATCGACGGTGCATTCGTTGGCGTCATCGCAATCGCGCGGCGTCCCGGCGCAGGTACCGGCGTTACAGCGGTCCGAGATCGTGCAGAAAGAGCCGTCGTTGCAGGCGGTCGCGGAGCAGTCGGGGTCGGCGCAATCGGCGAGAGTGTCGCCGTCGTTGTCGACACCGTCGTCGCACACTTCATTGCTGACATCGATGGTGATGCTGCAGAGCGTTTGCGAGGCGCATCCGTCCGTGGCGTTGAACACCACGACGTATTGCCCTTCTTGCTGAGCGCCCGGCGTCCACGAGAACGAGCTCGAAGCAGGCTGGCCGGAGACCGGCAGCCCGGGCGTCATGCTGGCTCCGGACGGCAACCCGGTTGCGTTGAGCTGCACGGAAGTTGCGTCCGGGTCGGTCGCGCGCACCGTAAACGAGACCGGGCTACCCGGATTCACCGACAGCGTCGAGCCGCACGGCGGCGTCGGGCCATCGAACACGGGCGCCTGGTTGCCCAACTCACAGGACGAAACCAGTTGGATGAGAAAATCCAGAGCGACGCGACTGCCGCCGGGCGGTTCCTCGAGCATCACCTGCGACGAGTAGAGGGTGTTCAGGTCCGGATCGTTGCAACCGCCGTTCGGCGGGGCCGGTCCTGGGCTGGCCGCCGTCCGGCAGCCTGTCGTGTTCCACGAGTAAACCCCGGTGATCGGATTGACCGTGGCCGAGTTCGGACACTGCGGTGTACCGGGTTGCCGAGAAAGGCCCGACTCCGATGTCGTCGACAACCGGAACGTCACCGGATCGAGATCATTGTCGGAGACGGGAATCGTGAATTGGCAGAGGCCGCTGTCCGGGCAGATGACGATCGGCGGCAGGTTCGATACCGGCGAGCTCTTGCCAGTGCCGACGTTGACGCGCGTCTCGACCCGGTAGGACTGGTCCGGGTTGTTCATGTGCGCGCTCGGATCCTGACATTCACTGAGTCTGCAACAGTCGCTGAGATGGGCAGTGAAATTGCCCGCGGTCGGATACACGTGCGTGATCTTCGTATCGTAGGGAGCTGCCGCGTCGGGCAGGCTATCCGGATCGAGAGCGGTGCCGAACAACCAGTCGTTGTCGACGTCGATCGACGTAACCAGAAACAGCAATGCCTCGCTCAGCGAACCGGGCCCGCCGATCAAACCGCTCGAGTCGCCCGGGTTGAAACGCGAGTTGCCCTGGCGTTCGTGAACGATGTCGCCGACGCCGGCGGCGCCGCCAGGTCCCGTACACGCCACGTCGTTGAGTGTGGCCGCGCTGATGCAGCGGTCGTTGTTGCTGCGGTAGGCAGAACGACGCCAAGCAGCCTGAACCGTGAAGTCGACGGCGTTTGCGGCAATGTCTTGCCGCGGAGCCCACGTCGTATGCGCGAAACGAAAATGCGAGGCGAACGAAGGGCCGGCGATCGCAATCGCGAACAGTACGATAATCGCCGAGCGCCGGAAGAACCCCCGCCGGCGCGGTAAAAAGTCAGTCCGTGACATCGTTCCCCCCGGAATCGCTGTCCTTGAGTATGTCGGGCTTAGCGCTGAGTGCAGCCGCAGCACAGTCGTTCAATCGGCGCGGAAAATCAACACGCAAAACCACTTAGGGGGCAATCCCTCGCCTTCCCGGACGCCTTGCCGCCACCTCGGCAAGACTCGGTGGTCGGCCTTCTCGACCAGAAGGTCAAGAAGGCGGAAGAGTCACAAAATCGAAAACTTGAGTGACGGTCCTACACCGACAAGATGAGCATCCGTGCCGCCCGGTGGACAGCGCCCGGGCCGGTCAGGCAGTCGTCAGGCGCTCCACGAGAAGGCGTCGCAATCCCCCGAAGGCGCCGTTCGACATCATTACTACGACGTCACCTGGGCGCGCTTCGGCGTCGATGAGATCGGCGATGGCCGCACTGTCGGCAACGACCCTGGCACCCCGACCCTGCGCGCGCAGATCGGCGACCAGCTTGTCGGTCGAAAGCTCGTGTTCGGCGGCGACGAGGTCGGTGTTCTTGCGAAACACCTGCGCCAACACGATCTCGTCGGCGGTGGCCAGTGCGGTCGCGTAGTCGTCCTGGAAGACGGCGCGCCGACTCGTATTGGAGCGCGGCTCGAAGAGCGCCCACATGCGTCGCTTTGGATATCGCTCGCGCAGCGCCGACAGCACTCCGCGCACCGCCGTCGGGTGGTGGGCGAAATCGTCGATGAGCGTGACGCCGTTCAAGTCGCCGACGAACTCCTGTCGGCGAGCGACGCCGTGAAACGACTCGAGGCCGGCGGCGACCTCGTCGTGCGACAATCCTTCGAGGCGTGCGAGGACGTATACTCCCATCGCGTTCCACACGTTGATCGAGCCCGGGGCGCGGAGCGCCACCTCGCCGACCGCCGCACCATCGCAGCGCACGCGAAAACGCGTCCGCTCTCCGTCGTCGCGCAATTGGTCGTAGGACCAACGCGCGCCATCGAGGCCGAACGTCTCCACACGACAGTGCGCAGCGGTGCGAACCACTTCGAGCGCGTGCGGGAAGATCGTGTTGACGACGAGCGGCGCTCCGGACGGGAGCAGCGCGACGAAGTCGCGAAAGGCAGATTTGACGGCGTCGAGATCGCGGTAGATGTCGGCGTGGTCGAACTCCACAGCGGTGAGGATCGCACCGTCGGGTCGATAGTGAATGAACTTCGGCCGCTTGTCGAAAAAGGCGCTGTCGTACTCGTCGCCCTCGATGACGAAGTGCTCGCCGGAACCGGCGGCAAAGTTACCGCCGAAGTCGAGTGCATGGCCTCCTACCATCATACTCGGATCGCGACCTGCGCAGCGCAGGACATTGGCCAGCATCGCGGTCGACGTCGACTTGCCGTGCGTACCGGCGACCACCAGTGATCGCTTGTCGCTCAGGAAGAGACGGCCCAGTGCCGCCGGCATGGAGAGAAACGGAATGTCGGAGGCGAGCAGCGCCTCGGCCTCGGGATTGCCGCGCGAGACCTTGTTGCCGACGATCACCAGGTCCGGTCGCGGGACCAGGTTCTCGGCGCGATGACCGATCGCCACGGCGATGCCCATGTTCGCCAACACATCGCTCATCGGCGGGTATATCTGCTCGTCCGAGCCGCGCACTGCCAGGCCACGCGCCGCAAGCAATCCGGCGAGCGCCGTCATGCCGACACCGGCAACGGCAATCAGATGGGCGGAGTGCAGGCCCTCCCAACTCACATCACCGCGCCCTTCGATCGGACCGCTGCTGGTGGAGAAATCGCTCATTGCTGTCCCTCCAGCGCCGCGACGATGCGGTCGTGGATCATCGGTCGAAATTCCCGGATGCCGTCGTTGTCGCGGCGCGGGTGAACGCGATTGGTGAGCAGGACGACGTGGCGGTTGCGTTCGAGATCCATCCACACCGACGTTCCGGTGAATCCGAGGTGGCCCACTGTATTCTTGGAGAACCGAACCCCGGCCATCGACTGTGTTGGCGCCGGAGTATCCCAGCCGAGCGCCCAGGTGGAACCGGGCACCGTGCCGTCCACCTTCCAGAACTCGCGCAGGATGCGCGACGGCAGAAAGGCGCTTTCACCGAGCCAGCAGGCGCGCAATTGCACGAGCAGCCGATCGATGTCGCGCGCCGAGCCGAACAGCCCTGCGTGTCCGGCCACACCACCCATCGCGTAGGCGTTATCGTCATGCACCGCGCCGCAGAGCACCCGCCCACGCCAGGGGCAGCGTTCGGTGGGCGCGATCATGTCGGTCACCGGCTCGATGCGCCGCGCCCGTACCATGGTGAGGTCGATGAACGATGTCGAGCGCAGTTGCAGCGGCTTGAAGATCCGATCGCGGCAGAAGCGATCGAGGGGTTTGCCGCTGATGGTCTCGACCACCGCGCCGAGCAACATGAAGCCCAGGTCGCTGTACACCGCGCGCGTGCCGGGCGGCGCTTCCGGCCGCTCCCGGCAGATCTCCTGGTAGACGAACTCCTTGGCGGCGGCGCTGACGAGGAAATTGACCTTCTCGCCGCGTTGCTCGATCTGCTGAATCGTCTTGTAGTACGGCCGCCATGCCGCCAGCCCCGAGCAGTGGCTGAGTAGATGGCGGAAGGTGACGTGCGTCTTTCCGTGGACACCGAAGTTGTGGAAGAAGCGTGACACCCGATCGTCGACGCGCAGCATGCCGTCTCGGACCAGCAGCATGACCGCCACGGTCGTCGCCAGCGGCTTGGTCAGCGACGACAGATCGAAGATCGTATCCTCCGCCATCGGGCGGACTTCAGGGTCGATCGAACTGTTGCCATAGGCGCGCACCTCCGGCTCCGAGCTGCCATCGCGCACCAGAACCACGGCGCCGGGAAACACGCCGCGCGCGACGGCGTCTTCGAACGCCTCGTCGATGTCAGGAACCGACATCGGGTCAGCGCTCCGCGAACGGCGACTCGAGAAAGGTCAAACGCTGTCCCGCCAGGCGAACCCGCACGCCGAGCGGCAGAGTCGCCGTTCCGACTCCGTGGCCGCTCGGAATTCCGGACACCACGGGATAGTCGCAGCCGGCAAACTGCTGCTCGATGACGTCGTTCACCTTGACCGACTCGCCCGGGTCGGCGCTGCAGCCGACCATCTCGCCGAACATGACCCCCGCCACATCGTCCAGCTTTCCCGCTTGCCGCAGCTGCGTCAGCATCCGGTCGATGCGGTAGGGCTTCTCGTTGATGTCCTCGAGAAAGACGATTTTGCCTCGCGTCTCGATTTCGTACGGCGTGCCGAGAGCGGCGACCACTGCCGACAGGCAACCACCGGCTAGCAGGCCTTCGGCCGTTCCCGGCTGAACGATCGTCTTGCCGCTGAGATTCCATCCGGTCTTGTCACCGCGCAACAGCGCCAATAGCTCGGGCATCGCCTGCGGCTTGGCCTCGAAGTCGGAGAGCATCGGGCCGTGAAAGACCACCAGATCGCTCTTCTGGTTCAGAAAGGTCAGCAAGAAGGTGAGGTCACTGTAGCCGACGACGATCTTCGCGGGTGCATCGTCGAGCGCATCCGCGAGCGACGGAAGGAGGCGTCCCGAACCATATCCGCCCCGCGCGGCCAGGATGACGCTTACATCTGGATCGCGGAACATCGCCACCAGATCGGCCAGCCGCTCGGCATCATTGCCGGCGAGGTATCCGGCTCGTCGAAACACCGCATTGCCGACCGCCACCCGGTAGCCGGCCTGGCGCAACAGTCGCACGCCAGACTCCACCGCGAGCGCGTCGGCGACCGCCGCCGGTGCCACGACTCCGATCGTTTGACCAGGTTTGAGAGCTGGAGGCTTACGCACGCGCTCTTCCCGACCCTACCACGCCACCCCCGCCACTACCGCGCGCCGTGCAGAGGCCGGTTCGGTGGACCGGCCGGCGCGCAGCTCGCTATCCGAAAATCCAGGCGCGCTTCTTCGGCGCACCGGGCGCCAGTACCGATTTGCTCAAGGCTCGCACCTGATCGTTGATGTCTTCGAGCTCGGCCTTCTGTCGCGCTTCGAACTCGTCCATTTCGCGCTGCCGGCGCTCCCGAAGTTCCTCGAATGCGGTCATCCACCGCGCGTGGAACTCCCGCAACACCTTGCTGATCTGATTGTGTAGACTGGTGGTGACGATGTACGGGCCTTTGCAATAAGGGCAGCGCAGGACGTTGCCGCTGCGCAGATGCTGGAACAGCACCGCGTACGAGCCACCGCAGGAATGGCAGTCGATCGGTACCTCCCAGGTTTCGACGGCGGGCAGGTTGAGCGACGGGCCGACCGCTACGGCGCTCCGCACCGGCGCCGCCGCGGCGGCAGGCGCGGGCGCCGCGGCTTCAGGTGCCGCACCTGCTTCCCCGCCCTCGCGGAAACGAGAGGGAAAGTCGGCGCCGAAACTCGTGCCCGGATGCAACTGCTTGGCGCGCTCGATCAGCTGCGCCTCGGTCTCGGGGATATCCGGATTGGGGATGCACACATCCACCGGACACACCGCCGCACACGCCTCCTGGTCGAAGAAGCCGACGCACTCCGTGCATTTTTCGGGGACGATGTAGAAGACATCGGCGACGAGGGGCGGGTGTTTGACACCGTCCATCTCCCATTCGACGCCGCCCTGATAGATGGCCGTGTTGGGGCACTCGGGCTCGCAAGCGCCACAGTTGATGCAATCGGCCGTGATCATCGTCGCCATGCGCCACTCCTCGGTCCGACACTGATAGCAATCGAAAAAACCGGTAGCAACGCGGTGCACCCGGGCACCGCGCCTTCGCGAGGCCGATGCGGGGTTCAAAAGTTTGGCGATGCCGCGGATTGTGGTACGCTCTCGCTCCGATGAGCGTGAGCGACGACAACGCCAAGATCCTCGATCTGTTGCGACCGTTCGCCGCCAACTGGAGCGGCACCCTGAAGCGCGGCGACGTCGTGATTCCAAAAGACGACCTGCCCAACCTGGTCGAGCAGATCGTCACGGTGGCGAAGGAAATCGGCGGCGGCGGCAACGAAGTGACGGACGCCGATGTGTTCCATGTGCTGCGAGAGGCGAGCCGATCAGCATCCCTGCAAAATCAGGTCGCGACGCTGCGGCGCGAGTTCCGTATCGTCAGGCGGTAGTAGCCAAATGAGCGAAGGCACGCCGACCGACGGCTCGAGCGCCGCTGCCTCCCGGCCGTGAATCGGTCGCTGCTCGTTCTGGCGGCGGTCGGTTTCCTGGCATCGCCGCTGGTGGTCATCGCCTACGGCTCGGCCGCGACGACTGTCCTCGGTCGCGACCTCGCGGCGTGGGCGCGTCACGACGCGGCGCTCGAGATGACGCGCTCCCTGTTCGCGTCCGTCGACCTCTACCGCCGGGACCACCAGCGCGTTCCAGCCGAAGATGCCGGGCTCGGCACATTGGTGCCGAAGTATGTGCGCAACGTTCCGGTCGATCCCTGGGGCAACCCCTTCCTCTATCAATCGCGCGGCGATTGGGCGGACGTCGTCAGCCTCGGCGCCGACGGCACTGCCGGCGGCACCGGAATCGCTTCCGACGTCAGCGCCCGCTACGGCAGCCCCGGCACCGCGGCGCCGCGCCCGCTCGTCGGCGCCATGCTGGCGACGCTGATCGCAATACCGCTGGTCGCGTTCGCTGCCACATACGTCCGCCGCGGCGCCGGCGGCGTGCTCGCCGGAGCTGCGACTTTCTGGGCCTGGGTCGCGGCGGCCACCGTCGCTCCCAACGCCGATCTATCGCTGGCACTAGCCGGCGCGTTGGCGGCGATCGCGGCAGCGTTGTTCGGCGCCACTCTATCGCTGCGCAGCTTGCGCGGCGGCGCCACGATCGCCCTGATCGGCGCCCTCGGCTGCCTTCTCGCCACCGCGGCGATGATGGGCTGACCGTGGAAGATTCGTAGCTTTCGCGGTATCACGGCACTCGTCGCGGCGGTGGGAGGTGAGGCAATGAGGGAGATGGACGAGGAAAGCCGGCGTTCCGGGCGCAGCAGCGCTCGGCGCCCCGAATCGGCAGAGCCCGATGTCATGCAGCACTGTCCGAGCTGCGGTCACCGCGGCACCTGGCAAAAGTGCAAGCTGATCTGCGAGAACGCGCGCTGCAGCGTCCACATCATTCTCGCCTGCGTCGATTAGCAGAGGCTTGATCCGGTCGCGTACCGGTGCGACCTTGCAGCGAGGCGGTGGCCGCCCCGGATGCGGCAGGGAGAGACCCATGAGCGCCACAGGCAAGTCGACGAAGCGCAAGCGTAAGAGCGCCGCCAAGCGGCCCGCCCGGGGAACGGCCGCGCGCGAGGCCTCCTCGCCGTCCTTCGGGGAATACCTCCGCCGGCAGCGCAACCTGGCCAACAAGTCCCTGCGCAAGGTGGCGCAACAGACCGGCATCCCGTCCACTCTCTTGAGCGAAATCGAGGCGGGCATACGCAAGCCGAGCCGCACCATCCTCGGGTCGTTGGCCGGCGCCCTGCGCCTTTCGGCCGACACGCTCTACCTCCAGGCTGGAGTCATCGACCCGCGGGATCCCGGGGAGTCCGACGTGGTGCGTGAGATCGACCGCGATCCGCTCCTGACGCGGCGGCAGGCGGACATTCTCATCGAGCTGTATCGCACGTTCCGCCAGCTAGACGACCAGGAAGTTTGAGCGGCGCCGGCCGACGGCGGCGTGTATCGCGCAAACCCGACTCGCAGCCGAATCGCGCCTCTTGTAAGGTCGTGAGTCGCCGCAGTTCCACCACCTGCTGCGGCTCGAGCCATCCATGTCCATGTCCCCGGTCGTTCCTGCGGCGCGCAGTACGGTTCTCGGCGAACGCCTCTTCGCCGATTTGCGCCGTGAGACGCGTGCCTGGCTCGGCGGAGCCGGCGGTGGCCGGTTGCACATTCAGGGCCTCCAACCCGCCGCCCGTTCTCTTTGCATCGCCTCTTGCCACCTCGCGGCCGGCGATCGCGCGTCGCTGGTCGTGGCTCCTTCCTCGGCCGACGCCGAGCGAATGGCCGCCGATCTACGCCTCTTCCTCGGCGAGGACGAGAGCGCACCACCTTTACAGCGCCGCGTCTCGGTGTTGCCGGGTTGGGAGGTCGGCATCTTCGAGGATCGCTCGCCGACGCGCGACGCCGTTGCCGCGCGCGTCGAGGCGCTCTACCAACTTCGCTTTGCGCGGGGGCCGATCGTCGTCACCACCGCCGAGGCACTGCTCCTGAAAGTGCCCTCCCGCGAGCGGGTGGCAAACTCGTACAGCTACATCGTCGTCGGCGACGAGGTCGACCGCGACGCGCTGGCGACGCGTCTGACCGGTTGGGGATTCCACCGCGTGCCGATGGTCGAGGACCGCGGCGAGTATGCAGTGCGCGGGGACATCGTCGACGTCTTCCCATCCGGCTACGCACAACCGATCAGGATCGAGCTGTTCGGCGACGTCGTGGAGCGCCTCCACTACTTCGATGTCGTCGACCAGCGCCTGGCCGGCTCTCTCGAAGAGGCCCTGTTGCTGCCGGTGCGCGAGTTCGACGTCGAAGCCGCGAGCGACCGCGAAGTGCGACGAGCCATCGAGAAACGCCTCCACGAGCTCGACGTCGATCGCGATGAGCGCGATGCGATTCTCGAAGGTCTCGCGGCGGCAACCCTGTTCCCGGGCGTCGAACGCTGCCTGCCGTACCTGGAGAGCGACCTCCAGACGGTCGCCGATCACCTTCCCGCGAATGCCATCGTGTGGCTCGACGCCGCGGGCGAGGTGGACGGCGCCCTCGACCGGATCTGGACCGACATCGAGCGACGCGCCGCGGAGCGCCGCGAGGAGCGCCGTTTCTTCCCGCCGCACGAATCACTCTACGCGCGGCCGTCGCAGTGGCACCACGACTGCGAGAAGCGGCGCGTCGTCGAGCTCGAAGCGCTCGACATGCTCACCAGCGATGACCGCCACAAGATCGCGGTCCGCTGCTACCGGACCGAGGATCTGCGGCCGACCGAGGGAAGCAAGTCCAGCACCAGCTTCACGCGCGTCGCCGCCCGCGTCCGCCAGTGGTGCGACGAGGGAATGCAGACCGTCGTCATGGCGAGCAACCAGTCGCGGCTGCAGCGTCTGTCCGGCATGCTCGAGGGACACGGCGTGTCCGTGCGCGTGACCGGCGAGGCGTTTGCAGCGATCCCGGCAGCGCCGGGAACCGTCACTGCGATCACCGGCCATCTGTCGGAGGGCTTTCGCCTGCCCGATGAGCGGTTGGTGGTGATCAGCGACTCCGACATCTTCGGCGCAGCGCGCCGGCGCGCCACGCGACGCGTCTCGGTCGCACAACTGCTCAAGAATCTCGACGCGTTGAAGGCGGGCGACTTCGTCGTCCACCTCGATCACGGCGTCGGCCGCTACAACGGCCTTCGCCACCTGCAGGTAGCCGGCACCGAGGGCGACTATCTCCACCTCGAGTACGCCGGCGGCGACAAGCTCTATCTGCCGGTCGACCGCATCAACCTGGTGCAGAAGTACGTCGGCTCCGACGGCGCCGCGCCGGCACTCGACAAGCTCGGCGGCAACAGTTGGGAAACGACGAAGAAGAAGACCCGCGAGTCGGTCCTGGCAATGGCGCGCGAGCTGTTGTCCGTCTACGCCGCGCGGCAGCTCGACGAGCGACCGCCCTATGGTCACGCCGACGACATCTATCGCGAGTTCGAGGCGCGGTTCCCCTTCGAGGAGACGCCCGACCAACGCCAGGCGATCGACGACGCCATCGCCGACCTCGCGGGCAACAAGCCGATGGATCGCCTCGTCTGCGGCGATGTCGGCTACGGCAAGACGGAGGTCGCTCTGCGCGCCGCGTTCCTGGCAGCCATGAACGGCGGCCAGGTCGCCGTGCTGGTGCCGACCACGGTCCTCGCCCATCAGCACAGCGAGACCTTCGTCAAGCGCTTTGCCGGTTACCCGGTCAAGATCGAAACGCTGTCGCGCTTCCGCTCGGCAGCGGAGATCAAGGCGACTTTGGACGGAATGAAGAAGGGAAGTGTCGACATCGTCATCGGCACGCACCGCCTGCTGCAGAAGGACGTCGAGTTCCGCAAGCTCGGCCTGCTCATCATCGACGAGGAGCACCGCTTCGGGGTTCGTCACAAGGAGCGCATCAAACAACTGCGAACGCAGGTGGACGTGATGGCGCTCACCGCAACGCCGATTCCGCGCACCCTTCAGATGTCACTCCTGGGCATTCGCGACCTCAGCGTCATCGAGACGCCGCCGGTCGACCGCCTGGCGATCCGCACCTACGTGACGCGCTTCGACGACGACACCATTCGCGAGGCCATTCTGCGCGAGCGGGCGCGCGACGGACAGGTGTTCTTCGTCCACAACCGCGTCGAAAACATCGACCTCATGGCCGATCACGTCCGCCGGCTGGTGCCGGAGATGCGTGTCGGCGGCGCGCACGGACAAATGCCGGAAGGCCAGCTCGAGAAGGTGATGCTCGCCTTCATGCACGGCGAGATGGACGTCCTGGTCTGTTCGGCGATCGTCGAGTCCGGCCTCGACATCCCCAGGGCAAACACGATCATCATCAACCGCGCCGATCATTTCGGCCTGGCGCAGCTCTATCAGTTGCGCGGCCGGGTCGGCCGCTCGCACGAGCGCGCCTACGCATATCTGATGATACCCGGCGAGCACATCATCTCTCGCGAGGCGCAGAAACGGCTGAAGGTACTGCAAGAGCTCGACGATCTGGGCGGTGGGTTTCGCCTCGCCGCGCACGATCTCGAGATCCGCGGCGCCGGCAACCTGCTCGGCAAACAACAGTCCGGTCAGATCACTGCGGTCGGTTTCGAGCTCTACACGCACATGCTCGAGGAAGCGGTCATGGAGCTGCGCGGCCAGCGCCGCAACATCAACGTCGAGCCGGAGATCCAGCTCGGGTTTCCCGCCTACATTCCGGAAACCTACATCCACGACGAGACGCAGCGAGTCGCGTTCTACCGGCGCCTGGCCGAGATCCGCAGTCGTGAGGAGATCGACGAGATCGCAACCGAAATGCGCGAGCGCTACGGGCCGGTGCCGCCGCTCGTCGACACCTTCCTGCGCGTCATGGAGCTGCGGCGATCGCTGAAGATCTGCATGGTCCTGCGAGCCAACCGGGTAGGCGGCTCCATCAACCTGCAGTTTCACCCCGAGGCGCCGGTCGACATCGACCGGCTGCTCGCAGTCGCGCAGCGCCAGCCCGACCGCTTCAAAGTGTCCGAGGACTTCCAGCTTCGCGTCCGGGTCGTCGAACAGGACTGGGACGGTGTGGTCGCGGAGATCCAGTCCGTGCTACAGGACCTGCTGCCGCGGCCGGGCGCCACGGCTCGAGAGGAGAATGCGGCGCATGATTGATCACCGGGAACGGCTGGGCCGGATCGCGGCATCGCTGTCGATGCTCCTGCTCGTCGCGGTGCCGTCCGCGCAGGCGGTGGTCGTGAACAGAATCCTCGCCACCATCGACGGCCAGCCCCTGACTCTGTTCGAGCTGCAGCGCTTCACGCAGTCGACCCCGCCGATGGCGCGTACGGCTGAGCCGCAGGCCATGCTCGACGCGCTCCTCACCTCGCGTCTCATCGAGCTGGAGATCGAGAAGAAGGGCATCGTCGTCAGCGACGCGGAGATCGACAACTACATCAACCAGATCCGGCAGCAGAACCAGATCACGGAAGAGCAACTGTCCCAGGCATTGGCCGCGCAGGGCCTGACGCGCGAGGCCTACCGCGTCCAGATTCGCCAGGAGCTCGAGCGCGCCCAGCTCATCAACCGCGAGATCCGCGGCAAGGTGAACGTCACCCCGGAAGAAGTGGAGCGCTACTACGAGGCGCACCGCGAGGAGTACGCCAAAGACCCCGAGGTGACGATCTCTCACATCGTGCTGCGCGTCACCGAAGATGCCCCGCCCGACGAGGTGGAACGAGTCGAGCAGCGGGCACAGGAGATCCACGCCGAGCTCGACCGCGGCAAGGACTTCGCCGAGACAGCCCGCCAGTATTCGGAGGATCCGGCAGCGGAGAGCGGAGGCTCGCTCGGTACGTTCCGCGTCGGCACGATGCTCGAGGCCCTAGACGAGGCCGCGCGCGACCTCGACGTCGGCGAGTACAGCGAGCCGGTGCGCAGCAGCGTCGGTTTCCACATCGTCCGGCTCGACGCCCGCAGCGCCGAGTCCCACACCCCGCTGGACGAAGTGTCCGACCAGATTCGCGAGAAGCTTTATAATGAGGCCCTCGAGGCCCGCTACACGCGCTGGCTGAGCGAGGATCTGCGCCAGCGCCACCACGTCGAGATGCTCGAGTGACGAAACCGCCGCGCGTCGCCATCTCGATGGGTGACCCGGCCGGCATCGGGCCCGAGGTCGTGGCAGCGGCGCTGGCCAAGCAGGTCATCCGCCGGGCGGCGCGACCCATCGTCGTCGGCGACGCCTCCGTAATGGCCGACGCCGCGCAAAGGCTGGGCCGCGGCGGCCGCCAGCTCGCCTTTCAGGTCTGGCAGCCCGACGACGAGCTACCGCGGCGAGGAATCCCTGTCCTCGAGGTCGGTCGTCTCGACGCCCACGACCGGCGTCCGGGCAAGCCGACACCTGCCGGCGGCCGTCTGGCGCACGCCGCAATCGTCACCGCCGCCGGGCTGGTGCGCAACGGGTTCGCCGACGCTCTGGCGACGGCGCCGATCAGCAAGGCGAACCTCGCCGCCGCGGGCTGTGGCGCCACCGGCCACACCGAGCTCCTCGCCGAGCTCTGCGGCGGCGCCAAGGTGCGCATGATGATGATCGGCGACCGCTTGCGCGTGGCGCTCGCAACCACGCATCTGGCAATCGCCGACGTCCCCGCCGCCATCGACCGGCGCACCGTCGCCGACACCATTTGTATCGCCGACGCCGCCCTGCGCTCGCATCTCCAACTGCGGCGGCCGAGGATCGCGGTCGCCGGGCTCAATCCGCATGCCGGTGAAGCCGGCCTCTACGGGCGCGAGGAGATCGACGTCATCGCGCCGGCGGTTGCGGCCGCGCGGCGGCGCGGCGCGGTCGCCATCGGGCCGATCGCCGCCGACAGCGCCTTCCCGCTCGCGTTGCGCGGCGACTTCGACGCCGTCGTCTGCATGTACCACGACCAGGCGCTGGCGCCGTTCAAGCTGCTCCACTTCAAGGACGGGGTGAACTTCACCGCCGGCTTGCCGTTCGTCCGCACCTCACCCGACCACGGAACGGCCTACGACATCGCCGGCCGCGGTGTCGCCGACCCCGCCAGTATGATCGCCGCCATTCGCATGGCGGCGCGTTGCGCTTCCCGGCCGCGATCTCGTCGCTGAACGCGAGCCCGAAACTTCCGTCATCTTTACAATAGGTTACTGCTTCGACATGCGTCGGGCGGGTTGCAATCGCGGTGCGAAAAGCGGACAACGTCCCGGTTTCGCATTCTGGCAATCCGGGCGATCATCAAAGCCGCAGCGAGGTAGGAGATGGTGGACAGAGATTCCTTCGACGAGCGTCGCCGGGCACTCGAGGACGCATTCTTCAAGAATCAGGACGCAGCGCTGGTCGAGAAACTGCGCCAACAGACGACGCGCGAGGAGCTGGCGGCGGCCTCCGGTATCACCGACCCCGCGGCTCTCGACGCAATCCTCGCCACCGGCATCACGCCGCGCACGATGGCAGCCCTGTCGCTGGTACCGCTCGTCTTTGTCGCTTGGGCGGACCACATCATGGACGAACGCGAACGCAGAGCCGTCTTGTCAGCCGCCGATGAGGCCGGCGTCCCCGAGGACGGGCCGGGCTACGAGCTCCTCGAGGCGTGGCTCGAACAGCGCCCGCCTGCCGCCCTCTTCGACGCCTGGAAGCACTCGATATCGGCGGCGATGGAGCAACTCGACCGAGCCACCGGTGAGCAATTCCGCGACAGCGTCGTAGCGCGCGCCCGCCGAGTCGCCAAGGCGACCGGCGGCATACTTGGCATCGCCACCGTGTCGGCCACCGAGAGCAAGGTCCTGGATGAGATCGAAGGGGCGTTCGCCTGACCGCGGACCTCACAGGGCTCGATCATCATGAACATCAACCGAGGGATCTTCCGCGCCTATGATATCCGCGGCATCGCCGGCCGCGATTTCGATGTCGACTTCGCCCGCGCATTGGGCGGCGCCTATGCGGCGTATCTGGCCGAACACGGCGGTCCTGCACGACCGCGCGTCGGCGTAGGCCGCGACTGTCGGCTCAGCTCGGACGGCTATGCCGCCGCCCTGCGCGAGGGCATGCGGGCCGCCGGCATCGATGTCGTCGATCTCGGCGTCTGCCCGACGCCGGTCGTCTACTTTTCCACGTTCGATCTCCAGCTCGACGGCGCCATCCAGATCACCGGCAGCCACAACCCCTCGGACCACAACGGCTTCAAGATCTGCGTCGGCAACCAGACCATCCACGGCGACGAGATCCAGCGCCTGCGCGAGATCATGGAGGCAGGCAACTTTCCGCGCGGCGCCGGCGGCGAAGAGTCGGTCGACATCGTCGCTCGCTACAAGGCTTACCTGATCGCCAACTTGCCCCGCCTGGCGCGGCCGCTGCGCATCGTCGTCGACGCCGGCAACGCGGTCGCCGGGCCGGTCGCGCCTGAGATCTATCGCGCCCTCGGCGCCGAGGTCGACGAGCTCTACTGCGAAATGGACGGTCGCTTTCCGAACCACCATCCGGACCCGACCGAAGAGAAGAACGTCGAGGATCTGATCCATCGCGTCGCCGAGACCAAGGCTCACCTCGGAATCGCCTTCGACGGCGACGCCGATCGAATCGGCGTCGTCGGACCGCATGGGCGCATCATCTGGGGCGACGAGATGATGATCCTCTTTGCCCGCGACGTTCTGGCTGCCAACCCCGGGGCTACGATCGTCTCCGAGGTGAAGTGCTCGCAGCGCCTGTACGACGACATCGCCAAACACGGCGGCAACGGCATCATGTGGCGCGCCGGACACTCGCCGATCAAGGCCAAGATGCGCGAGACCGGCGCCGCCCTGGGCGGCGAGATGAGCGGCCACATCTTCTTCGCCGACCGCTATTTCGGCTACGACGACGCCATCTATGCCGGCGCCCGCTTGCTCGCGATCGTCGCCGCGCGGCGCGATGGCGAACCCGACATCGAGGCGATGCTCGCCGATCTGCCGCCGAGCTACACGACACCCGAGATCCGCGTCGATTGTCCCGACGAGATCAAGTTCGCGGTCGTCGAGCGGGCGGTCGAACACTTTCGCAAAACCCACGACATCGTCGACGTCGACGGGGTGCGAGTGAAGCTACCCGACGGCTGGGGGCTCATTCGCGCCTCTAATACCCAGCCGGTTCTGGTCCTCCGGTTCGAATCTCAGACACCCGAGAATCTCGCCAAATACCGTAATGATTTCGAGGCTTTGGTAGCAAAGTTCCGCTCCGAACTGGAGTGATTTTCGGAGTCCACGGGCGGCCGCCCGAGCCGGCGGCGGGGTCGTCCTACGGCTTGCCCCCGGCGACTGGCCTGTGCTAACCGCTGCGTGGGCATCCGGTTGAGAAACGAGAGAGGGAGAGGGGGTTCGATGCCAAGCCACCTGAGACCTGACCTCCGATTTGTACTCTGCATAGTCATCGCGGCGACACTCGCCGCCTGTGCTCCGGCGCGCAGCCCGTTTCCGACGCGGCAAACGTTCGAACCCGACCGCGCCGCCGACACGGCCGCCCTGGGCGAAGACTGCGCCGGCATCTCGCCGAGCGAGCAGCTGCGCCGGACCATCCGGGTCTCGGAAGGGGTCAGCAGCCCGTACGGCATCGGCTTCGACCTCGGCTCTACCGGGCCGAGCCCGTTCGACCATGCCCATCCGGCCGTGGATCGCTACATAGACTACTATTGCGACCGGTCACCGCAGACCATCTCCACCTCCCTGACGCGAGCGCTCCCTCACCTGCCCCACATCCGCGAGACCCTGAGCGCCGCCGGCGTACCCCAGGAGATCGCCTACCTTCCGATCGTAGAGAGCCGCTTCGAGGACACGGCCCGCTCCCGCGCCGGGGCGACCGGCATCTGGCAGTTCATGCCGGCGACCGGCAAGAACTACGGTCTGCGCATCGACGGCTGCATCGATGAGCGCCGCGACCCCATCCGGTCCACCGAGGCCGCCGCGCGCTACCTGGCGGCTCTGCACGATCAGTTCGAGGACTGGCACCTGGCCCTGGCGGCATTCAACGTCGGAGAGGGCAGAATCCACCGCATCATGCGCGACTACGGCATCGACGACTACTGGACGATGGTCGAGCGCGAATTGCTGCCGCGGGAAACCGCACAGTACGTCCCAAAGTTTCTCGCCGCCGCCGCGATCGCCAAGAATCCCGATAGTTTCGGTCTGCTCCCCGACGTGGGGAGCGGCGATCCGGTCGACTTCGCGACCGTGCGCATCGCCGATCCGATCAGCTTGAAGACGGTGGCATCGCTGGCGGGCGTCGATCGCGAGACCGTACAGGCGCTCAATCCCGCTCTCGCCTGCAGCCGCATTCCCAAAGGCGGTTACCGGGTGCGGCTTCCGCGCTCGGCGGTCGGCACCTTCGAACAGGCGTACGCCCGGCTCGACACTCGCGAGCTTGCCGATGACCGCGGCGTGCATCGCGTCCGCCGCGGCGAAAGCCCCTCCTCGATCGCGCGCCGTTACGGAATCTCGGTTCGCGAGCTGATGCGCGCCAACGGCATCCGCAATCCGCGCCACCTGCGCGTCAACGAGACCCTGCAGATCCCCGGCCGCAGCTGACTCTCCGCCCGCCTAGCTGAGCGAGGCTTTGGCACGAGCAAAGCCCGAGGTGCAACCACGCCCCTCGCCCCCCACCCCTCGCCCCTGCAACTTATATTGACTCACCGTCAGGGCTCGGCGATGGTACCGGTTTCGCTTGGGCGTCCGCTCGGCGAGTCAATCGTGCCCCAGCCGCGCCACGCGCGGCGCAATTGGGCGCGCCGCAGGTCTTCCCACCACGAAATAGACAGGAGCTCATCGATGCCCGATCTCGTGCCCGTACACGGCGGCCTGGACGCGCCGGTTTCTCGGACCGTTCCCCTCTCGCGGCGCAAGCAGTTCTATAGCGACGTCGCCGATCTGCCGAAGATCGAGGTAACCCGAGCCGACCTCTCTACCGTCTACCGCATCGCCGACGGCACCCTGTCACCCCTGACGGGCTTCATGGACGAGGAGACCTGGCACGCGGCGCTCGACCGCGACGCGATCGAGCACAACTTCCGGTACTACGCCTGGACGGCGCCGATTTCGTTGCCGGTGACCACCGCCGAGGCCGGCAAGCTCAAAATCGGACGAAACGCCGTGATCGTCCACTCCGGCGAGCCGGTGGCGGTCATTCACGTCACCAGCATTTTCCCCTGGGACAAGCCGAAGCACGTCGAGTCGTTCTACGGCACCAGCCGCATCGATCACCCGGGCGGCCACATGATCGTCGACGACGAACGCACCCAGCTCGTCGGCGGCGACATCTACGCACTGCCGCAGCCGATCGATCGCGAGTACGGCCATCTCGTCTTCTCGCCCCGGCAGACGCGCACCCTGATCGCCGAGCGCGGCTGGGAGCGCGCCCTGGCGTTCCAGACGCGCAACCCGCTGCACCGCGCCCACGAGTACGCCCTCGTAGCCGGGGTCGAGACCCTCACCCGGCGCGGCTTCTTCGCCGGCGCCGTCCTCAATCCGCTGATCGGCGAGCTCAAGGGCGACGACGTGCCGGCGCAGGTCCGCATGCACTGCTATCGCGAGCTGCACGACCGCGAGCTGCTCGGCGACGGCGACAAGGATGTCGAGCTGTGGAAGCAGTGCGGCTATGACCTCAACGAGGTCTTCGAGCTCGTCGGACTCGACATCAAAATGCTCTACGGCGGCCCCAAAGAAGCGGTGATGCACGCCATCTATCGGCAGAATCACGGCTTCACCGACATCGTCATCGGCCGCAAGCACGCCGACGCGCCGTTCGACGACGGCCAGGCGATCTGGGGCGACTTCGACGCCCAGGAAATCTTCGAGAATCTCAAAGGCGATCTGCGCATTCGCCCCTGCAACATCGGCTTCGCCGCCTTCTACGAGAGTCTCGGACGCGTCGACCTGATGGAGAACCACAAGGAAGAGAAGCCGCTGTTCATCTCCGGCTCCAAGGTGCGCGAAGCGCTCACCTCCGGCGAACGCCCCGACCAGCGCATCCTGCGGCCGGAAATCGCCGACATCCTCATCGAGTACTACGCGACCAAATGACCGAGAACGGGGGACCGTTCAGCGTTCGCGGTTCCCCGTTCCCCGTTCCCGACCCTCACCGCAGCTTCCCCTCGACGAACGGCACCTCGTACACCTTGTCATGGTGCACGGGGCCGTGGCCGAAGTAGCCGCCCTCGCCGAACAGCTCGCCGTGGTCGGCAGTCACGGTAATCCAGGTGTTCTCCGGAACGACGTCGAAGAGCCGCTCGAAGACTCGGTCGAGGTAACGCACCGCCTCCACTTGCCGGGCACGCAGGCGGTCGAGCTTGTTCTGATCGAAGATCTGCTGCGGCTCGCCGCTCGCCAGCCGGCCGCCGACGCGGTCGGCGTCGAGATGACGAAAAACTCCGTGCACCCCTGAGATGGTCGGCCACTCACCCGGATCCTCGTCCGGCAGCGCGTACGGGTAATGGGTCTCGCCGGCGTTGAGCAGGTAGAAGGACGGTGCCTCGTCGGCGAAACGCATGCGCTCGACCATCGCCTCCATGTCGTTGTGCCGCGGCATCAGCTCGAAGCTGTCGAAATCGCGATTGAGGATGGTCGCCGGATTGAGCACCGGCAGCGACACCATGGCGTGGGTGCGATAGCCGAGCCGCTTGAGGAAGGTCGGTAGATAGAGCTGGGGGAGCAGGGACTCGAACGAAATGCCGTCGCTGCCGAGGCGGTCGCAATAGCGCACGAAGTCGCGCTTGTAGTAGTCGGACGCGTACACCTGGGTCGGACTCGTATGCGGCAGCAGACCGGTCAGCAGATTGTAGTGCGCCGGCGACGTCCACGACGCGTAGCTCCAGCGTCGCTCCACCTCACCGAGCCGCGCCAGATGCCGCGGCCGAGCCGCCATCCACGAATCGAATCGGCAACTATCGAGCACCACCAGCACGAAGTTGTTGAGCCCGCCGGTTCGCATCGCCGCACCCTAGCAGCCCACCCAATCGCGTGACATCGCCCACACTTCCACGCTACCGTCCGCCCCATGCGTCGCCCCTCGGTCCTTGCAGTCCTTGCAGTCCTTTATGTCCTCGCCGGCTGCACCGGCGATGCCCCCCAGCCCGACCCCGCCCCGACCTTCAAGGTCGCCCTGCTCAGCCCCGGCCCGGTGAGCGACGCCGGCTGGAACGCCCTCGCCTACGAAGGCCTCCTCGCAATCCGCGACCAGCTCGGCGCCGAGGTGTCGCAAGTCGAAACCAAGACGCCGGCGGAGTTCGAGGAGGGATTCCGCGACTACGCCCGCCGCGGCTTCTCGCTCGTGTTCGGACACGGTTTCGAGTTCCAGGACGCGGCGGCGACCGTCGCTCCCGACTTTCCCGACACCATCTTCATCACGACTTCCGGCAATACCGTGCGCAACAACGTCGCCCCGCTGCGCTTCATGCTCGAGGAGGCCACCTACCTGGCCGGCATGATCGCCGCGTCGATGTCGAAGACCGGCATCGCCGGCGCCGTCGGCGGCATGGCCATCCCATCCGTCGAGTCGACGCTGCTCGCCTTCGAAGCGGGGGCGGTCGCCGTCCGCTCCGACTTCAAGCTGATCAAGAGCTACGTCGGCAACTGGGAAGACGTCGGCGCCGCCAAAGAGGCGGCGATGGCGCAGATCCAGCAAGGCGCGGACTTCCTGATCCACAACGCCGATGCCGCCGGCCTCGGCGTCTTTCAAGCCGCGCAGACCCGACAGGTGCTCGCCTTCGGCACCAACAAGGACCAGAACCAGGTCGCTCCCGACGTCGTGCTGGCGAGCGCCGTCATCGACATCCCGGCGGCCTTCGTCGAGGTCGCGCGCGAGGTGAAGGAAAAGAAGTTCACCGCAAAGGTCACCAAGCTCGGCATCGCCGACGGCGTCATCGGATTCGTCGTGAATCCAGCTCTGCGGGACAGGATTCCAGCCGATGTGATGAAGCGCATCGACGAGACGCGCGAGGCGATCGTCGCCGGTCGACTCACCGTTCCTTCCAGCGAGTTTTGAGCTCGACGCCGACAGCCGACGCCCCCCTGCTGTCGCTGCGCGGCATCGCGGTTCGCTTCGGTACGACGCGGGCTCTCGACGGCGTCGATCTCGACGTCGCGCCAGGCGAGGTTCGGGCCATCCTCGGCGAGAACGGCGCCGGCAAGTCGACTCTGATGAACGTCATCTACGGCCTGACGAAGGCCGCCGGCGAAATGCGCTGGCAGGGAGAACCGGTCCACCTCGACAGCCCCCTCCAGGCGCAGCGTATGGGCATCGGTATGGTGCATCAGGAGTTCGCGCTGATCGACGCCCTGACGGTGACTGAGAATCTCGCCCTCGCCGGCGGCGAAGCCGGTGCCGTCATCGATTTCGAGGCGGTGCGGCAACGTGCCCGGATGCGGGCGTGCGATCTCGGGCTCGACATCGGCGACCTCGACGCCCGCACCGGCGATCTACCGGTCGGCGTGCGCCAGCGCGTCGAGATTCTGCGCGCCGTGATGCGGGATGTCCGCCTGCTGATTCTCGACGAGCCGACCGCCGTCCTGACCCCCGCGGAAGTCGAGCAACTCTTCGCCGTGCTCCGATCCCTGGCGGCGCGCGGCGTCGCAATCTTGTTGATCACCCACAAGCTGCCCGAGGTCGTGAGTCTCGCCGATTCGGTCACCATCCTGCGACGCGGACGCGTCGTCGGCGAGCGCGCGGTCGAGGGCACCGACGCGACAGAGCTGGCAGTGCTGATGGTCGGCCGCGACGTCCCGCAATCTCCGCCAGACGAACCGTCCGGCGCCACGTCTCACTCGACGCTGCGCGCCGAAGGAATCTCGGTGCGCGCCGCCAAGGGCGCGCTCCACCTCGACGACGTCGACCTCGACGTTCGCGCCGGCGAGATTCTCGGCATCGCGGGCGTGGACGGCAACGGCCAACAAGAGCTCTTCGGAGCTCTCGCCGGCCTGTTGCAACCGTCATCCGGAACCATCTGGGTCGGCGACGACGGCGTTGCCACAGGCCGTCACGATCGGCGCCAGATCGGCCGCGCCGGCGTCACTCTGATTCCACCCGACCGCCGTCGCGAGGGAGCCGCCCTCGAGATGAGCTTGTGGGAGAACGCGATCCTGGACGATCAGCTCTTGGACGAGCACTGTCGCCGCGGCATCCTCGACCGTCCTGCCGCCCAGCGCTTCGCGGCCGAGCTGGTCGAGCGATTTCGGATTGTTTGCAGCGGGGTCGACGCCACCGCCGCCAGCCTCTCCGGAGGCAATTTGCAGAAGCTGATCGTCGCGCGCGCTCTTGCCCGGCGTCCGCGCCTGGTTCTTACCTTCAACCCGACCCGAGGTCTCGACATAGGCGCGGCGCAAGAGGTCCACACGGCGCTGCGCGCCGTGCTCGGCTGGGGTGGTTCGGTCCTGCTTCTTTCGACGGATCTCGACGAGATCACGGCGTTGAGCCACCGCGTGCGAGTTCTCTATCGCGGGCGCCTCGGTCCACCGATGACACAGCCGTTCGACCGCGCCGCGCTCGGCCGCATGATGGGCGGGCTCGAGCACGATGGCAGCGCCGCCGGCCGAAATGATCGATCCGATTTCATCCAGGCTTGACCGCCAGCAGTCCCGTTGAAGCGCGTCGATGAGAGTGTCGTTCAGCGATCTGATGCGCAGCGCGAGTATCTCGCTCGCGGCAGTGGCGTTCGGTCTGGCGGCCGGCGCCGTCGCGATCCTGGCGAGCGGCGGCAATCCGCTGATCGCCTATGCTGCCCTCGCGGAAGGAGCTCTGAGCAGTACCTACGGCTGGTCCGAGGTCGCAGTGAAGTCCTGTCCGCTGATCGTCACCGGCCTCGGCGTCGCCCTCGCCTTCCGCGCCGGCATCTGGAACATCGGCGCCGAGGGTCAACTGGTGGCAGGCGCGCTTGCCGCTGTATGGGTCGGGACGCGTCCGCTCTCCCTATCGCCGCTGCTCGGCCTTCCTCTCGTACTCTCTGTCGCGGCGGCGGGCGGCGCCGTCCTGGCAGCCGGCGCCGCCGTCCTCAAGTTGAAGCGCAATGTCGACGAGGTGATCAGCACGATCATGCTCAACTTCATCGTGCTCGGCCTGGTCGGCTATCTGGTCCAGGGGCCGTTGATGGAGGCGAGCGGTCGCTACCCGCAGAGCGATGCCATGCTCGACTTTGCCCGCCTGCCGCGGCTGGTGACGGGAATGCGCATCCATCTCGGCATCGTCGTCGCCCTGTTGCTGGTGCCGGCGTGCGCGATCCTGCTGTCCAGAACGCGCCTCGGCTTCACCATGCGAGCAATCGGCGCCAACCGGACGGCGGCGCGAACGGCGGGACTGAGCGTCCAAAGCACGACTCTGATCGGCTTCGTCGTCAGCGGCGCGCTCGCCGGCCTTGCCGGCGGCATCGAGGTCGCGGCAGTGACACATCGGATGTACGAGAGCTTTTCGCCGGGGTACGGCTACACGGCCATCGCGGTCGCCCTTCTCGGTCGACTCGATCCCTTCGGCGTCCTCGTCGCGGCACTGTTGTTCGGAATCCTCGAGGCCGGCTCCGGATCGATGCAGCGCGTCGCCGGTGTCAGCTCGGCACTCGTGTCGTTCATCCAGGCGTGCGTCATCTTCGCGCTGGCGGCGATCGAGTACCGGCGTGCGTCCGAGGGTGCAACGAGGCCGCGCGCATGAGCATCGATCTCGCTTCGGCGATGGCGGTCGCCGCGATCGCGATGGCCATCCCGCTTCTATATGCGGCGCTCGGCGAGTTGCTCTCCGAAAAGGCGGGAATCATCAACATCGGCCTCGAGGGATTCATACTGCTCGGCGCCTTCACGTCGTTTGCCGTCGCCCACTCCTCCGGATCAAATCTCGCCGGCGTGGGAGCCGCGATCATCGTCGGCGTTGTCGTGGCGGCGGGATTCGCGTTCCTGGTGGTGCGTTGTGCAGCCAACCAGATCGTCGTCGGCACGGCTCTCAATCTGTTCGCCGTCGGCGCCACCGGTGTGCTGTACCGGGCGATGTTCGGCGTCACCGGCTCCGTCCTCACCGTCGAAGGCAGCCCGCTGCTGCGCATCCCGCTGCTCGCCGATCTACCCGTGGTGGGCGAGGCACTGTTCCACCGCACGCTTCTTCTCTATGTCTGCTTCGCACTGGTGCCGGCCTGCGCTTTCCTCCTCGCCCGCACACGCGTGGGATTGGAGATTCGGATGGCGGGTGAGAACCCGCGCGCCGCCGCGGCTCAGGGCGTCGATGTCGCTCGCGTACGCGCGCTGGCGTTGGTCGCGTGCGGAGTGCTCGGAGCCCTCGGTGGCGCCTACCTGGCACTCGACTACACGCACACGTTCGTCGAGGGGATGTCGGCGGGGCGCGGCTTCATCGCCCTGGCCATCGTCATCGTCGGTCGCCGCTGGGCAAGCGGCATCCTCATCGCTTCACTGCTGTTCGGCGGCGTGACCGCGCTGCAGTTCCATTTCCAGGCATTGGCTTTCGACGTGCCGTTCCAGTTCTTCCTCGTCCTACCGTACGCCGCGACGCTGCTTCTGTTGGCGATCTCGGCCGGCGATACCAACGCACCGGCGAGTTTGGGGAAGTGAGTCGGCGGGGCATGGATCGTCGGGAGTGGGGGGGGCGAGTCGGAGAACGACGATGCCGCGCTGCAGGATCTCCTCCAGCGACAACGGCCGCGACGAGATCTGCTCGACGATCACGCGTTCCACGACCTTGATCGGCACCGAAGAAGGCGACGCCGCGAGAATCGTCGCGCCGTCCGCCGCGGTCAGCCGGATGTCGTCGAGCACATAGTTCCCCGCCACCAACAGCGAGGGCCCAGCGACGACGCGCACATCCTCCGACCCACCCGTCCCAATCTCGAACGGCAACCCCGGCGCCGTGCGAATCTCCACGACACCATCGATCCCCGGCCCGGACAGATCGCCACGCGCCACCAGGCGCGGCGGTCGCGGCCGAACTTGAACAGGAACTGCTTGCGGTGGCACCGCTCGGTGATGTGCAGAACGTGGCCGGGCAGGTGGTGCAGATTTCCTCGCGACATCTCTTGGACTCCTCAGAAGCGCGGTTTCGGGGTCGAAATGGCGGCCCTAAGGGGTCTAAATGGCCCCTAGACTACACGATATGCAAGTTCAGACAGTCACTTGCAGCGGTCAGACCGCATGTCTCTTCCGATAGCCGAGTAGAACAGCCACGAGGATGACAAAGACACTCTGTATGACCGCCCCACCTAGCCGGCTAGCTCGCGCGGGTACTCGCCTCAGCTGCCGAGATGCGCAACACCGATGTGATCGAGAATCACTGGCAGATCGGGCGCAGGGAGGGGGTCGAGCCCCGGTGCGTGCCCCGGAGTCGAGAAGTGAGTATCGATCGCGATGCCGTGAACCGGGATCCCGATGTGGGCTGCGGGCAGCGCCGTCGGCGGGATCGCCTGTATCATTTGCGTGCCGCCGAGCTGCTGCATGTAGACCGAGACCATCCCACCCGAGCTGAACAGCGCGATCTTCCTCGGCGTGCCGTCGACGTGATGAAAGGGAACGGCTGCCATGATCGAGAAAGTATTCGGCGGGTTTCCGATCGTACCCAGGAAAAGTACCGGCGTAAGCTCACCGCCCGGGAAAAGGTCGTGAACCGGCCACGCTCCAACACCGAGGGTACTCGAGGACGGATTCACGTGGATCAAGGGCGTACCTTCGTGGGGGAAGACACCGGACCAGGTCGTCGAGACGAGAACGTCGTCCGCGTAGATCGGATCGTAGTCTCGAAACGCGCAACCGATACCCGGCAAGTCGTGAAGCGTATGACTGTAGGGATCCGAAATCCGCACGCCCCCACCTTGAACGTCGAGCGGATTGAAAACCGGCCACAAACTATTGCAGTCGGTCCAGTGCGAAGGGAGCGAACCGTCTTCAGAGGACCAATATTCGAGGTCGCAACCGCTGATCAGTAGGCACAGACCAAGCGCAATCCACCGATCGAATCTCACGACGACGCCCTCCCTCCAAATCGCGACGCCGACAGAACCACACGCCAATCACATCCACAACCGCGCCGAGACCAGAGGACGCCAAGCCGTTCGTAAGGCGGGCACCCGTCGCGCGGCGATCACCTCGTCGATCATTTCGCCCGATCTACCGTCGAGAGTCGACGATGATGAAAACACGGGGGCGGCAAGCGCGCCGGCGGCGGCTTGAATCCGGGTCGGCGGGCGGTCAGAGTCGGCGGGCTCATGAGCGACCGCGACAACAGCGAAGAGCTGCCGTTTATCCGCCCTGCCGTGCGGGCGATGACCGGCTACACGCCCGGCGAGCAGCCACGCGGCGGCCAGGTGATCAAGCTCAACACCAACGAGAATCCGTACCCGCCGTCGCCGCGGGTGCTGGAGGCGATGGCGGACGCGGCCGAGCGCGTGCGGCTCTATCCGGATCCCCTCGCCACCGAGCTGCGCGAACAGGCCGCGGCGCTGTACGGGATCGGCGCCGATCAGATCCTCGCGGGCAACGGCTCGGACGAGATCCTGATGATTCTCCTGCGCGCCTGCATCGACCAGGGCGATGTCGTCGCTTACCCTGTGCCGACCTACAGTCTGTACGACACGTTGGTGCAGATCTGCGGCGGCGTCGTGCGCACGGTACCCTTCCCCGCCGATTTCGCGCTGCCGGTCGACGAGTTGGTGGCGCTGCAGGCGCGGGTGACGTTCGTCTGCAACCCAAACGCACCCTCCGGCACCGCGACCCCGCTGCCGGTGCTGCGCGCGCTGGCAGCGCGGCTGCGCGGCCTTCTCGTCATCGACGAAGCGTACGGCGAGTTCGGCTCGGTGGCGGCGCTCGAGCTGATCGCCGAGCACCGCAACGTAATCGTCGTCCGCTCGTTCTCGAAATCGTTCTCCCTCGCCGGCTTGCGCATCGGCCTCGGCTTCGCCCAGCCGCAGGTGATCCACGAGCTGCTCAAAGTAAAGGACTCCTACAACCTCAACCGCGTCAGCATCGCCGGCGCTGCCGCGGCACTGGCCGACGTCGACTGGATGCGCGCCAACGTGGAACGCATCCGCGCCACGCGCGAGCGGCTGCGCCAGGGACTGTTGGAGCTTGGTTACGGCGTACTGCCGAGCGAGACCAACTTCGTCCTCGCCCGCCGTCCCGGCGAGGACCAGCGACCAATCTACGAAGCGTTGCGCACGCGCGGCATCCTGGTGCGCCACTTCGCCATCCCCGATCTCTACGACGCCCTGCGCATCACCGTCGGCACGGACGAGGAGATCGATGCCTTACTGGCGGCGCTGGCGGAAATCGTCGCCGACCCCGCCCTGCCCCGCCCCGCCGGTGAACCGTGAGCCGTGAACCGTGAACCGGCGCTTCCAGACCTCAGTTCTTGGTCAGCAAGTTGGCCCAAACTGGGCCGTACCGCCGACACCAGACGGTTTACTCCTCACGGTTCACGGTTAACGGTTCACGGTTCACGGCAGTCCCGCGCCAATGCCTGAGACGTCCCATCCCCTCCGCATCGGCATCCTGGGCGCGGCGCGCATTGCACCGATGGCGCTGATCGCGCCGGCGCGGCGGACGCAGGGGGTGGTGGTCGCCGCCGTGGCGGCGCGCGATCGCGCGCGCGCCGAGGCCTTCGCCCGCAAGCACGGCATCGCTCGCGTGCACGGCTCGTACGAGGAGCTGATCGCCGATCCGGAGATCGACGTCGTCTACAACCCGCTACCGAACGGCTTGCACGGCCTGTGGAGTATCCGCGCCATGGAAGCCGGCAAAGACGTACTGTGCGAAAAGCCGCTGGCCGCCAATGCCGACGAAGCACAGCAGATGATCGAGGCGGCGCGGCGCCACGAGCGCCGCCTCGTGGAAGCGTTCCACTACCGATACCACCGCCTCGTCGCACGCCTGCTCGAGATCATCGCCAGCGGCGAGATCGGACCGGTGCGCCATTACGAGGCCGAGTTCGTCGTGCCGATCGTGCGCGGCGGCGACATCCGCTATCGCCACGACCTCGCGGGCGGCGCCACCATGGACCTCGGCTGCTACGTCATCCACCTCATCCGCACGCTGGCCGCCGCCGAACCGAGCGTGGTGCGTGCGCGCGCAGTCGAAGCTCCTTCGGGAATCGATCGCAGCATGAGCGCCGAGCTCGCCTTCGCCGACGGCCGCACCGCTCGCTTCCACTGCTCGATGTGGTCGCCGCGCTTTCTGCGCGTCGGGGCGAGGATCGTCGGCGAGACCGGCAGCATCGACGTGTTCAACTTCGTCGGGCCGCAGTTCTACAACTCGGTGCGCGTACGCCGCGCGGATGGCTCGCACCGCGAGCGCGTGCGCGGGCCGGGGACCTACGTGGAACAGTTGCGCGCCTTCGCCGCCGCCGTACGCGACGGCACACCGCTGCCGACCGAGGGCGAAGACAGCCTCGCCAACATGCGCGTCATCGACGCGGTATACGACGCCGCCGGCATGGCGCGGCGGATGCCCTGCGAGCGGCCGGCGCCGCTCGCAGGCTGAGGCTGCGGCTGAGGCTGAGGCTGGGAGGGGCGGCCGGTTCCCAGTTCACGGTTCACGGTTCACCATGCCCGGCATTCCGCATTTCCCATTCCCGATCCCCTGTTGCCATGCCGCCACCTGCCGCACTATGACGGCAGCATCCCCATGTTGACCAGTAAGCAACGCAAGTACCTGCGCGGCCTGGCGCACGAGTTGAAACCGGTGGTGCAGATCGGCCAGCGGGGTCTCACGGAACCGGTTGCCCGGCAGATCGACGGCGCCCTCGAGGACCACGAGCTCGTCAAGGTACGCCTCGCCGCCGAGTCGCCGATCGATCGCGACGAGGCCGCCGCGCAGATCAGCGAGCGCGTCGGCTGCGACGTTGCAGGCGCGATCGGTCACGTCCTGATTCTGTTTCGGGCCCATCCCGATACGCCGCGCATTCGACTGCCCGAATCGCTCGCCGCGACGGGCACAGAGGAAAGCTGATGGCCTTCTACGACAGACTGAGCGCGCTCGACGCATCCTTCATCGGTCTCGAAGATTCCCGATGTCACATGCACGTCGGCGGCGTGTTCATCTTCGACGCCAAACCGCTCATGACGGAGGATGGTGGCCTCGACATCGAGCGCATCTTGCTCGGCATCCACGCGCGGCTGCATCTGGTTCCGCGCTTCCGGCAGAAGCTGGCGTTTCTGCCCTACGAGCGCCTGCCGATCTGGATCGACGACGACCGCTTCCGGCTGCACTATCACGTTCGCCACTCCGGCCTGCCGCGCCCAGGCGACGAGCGCACTCTCAAGCGAATGGTCGGGCGCATCCAGTCGCAGCCCCTCGATCGTTCGAGACCGCTCTGGGAGATGTGGTTCGTCGAGGGCCTCGAGGGCGATCGCTTCGCCCTCGTCACCAAGACGCATCACTGCATGATCGACGGTATCTCCGGCGCAGACCTGATGTCAGTGATCATGGACGCGGACCCGAACGCGCAACCGGGCCGGCCGGTACCCTGGGTGCCGCGACCGCGCCCAACCGAGGCGACGCTGATCGTCGACGAGGTGCGCCGCCGTATCCGCCAGCCGCTCGACTTGCTCGGCGCCGTCGGCAGCAGTCTGCGCCATCCGGAGCGCGCCGTGCGCAACGCCGAGGAGTCGCTGGCCGCGATCATGGAGACGCTCACGCCGGCGCTGCAGCCGGCGTCCGAGACGCCGCTCAACGTCGAAGTCGGGCCGTCGCGCCGTTTCGACTGGACGGCGATGCGGATCGCCGATCTCAAGGCGATCAAGGACGAGCTCGGCGGAACGCTCAATGACGTCGTGCTGGCCATCGTCGCCGGCGCGCTGCGCCGGTTCTTCCGCGAGCGCAGCGTCGACCCGGACGATCTCACGGTGCGCGCCATGGTGCCGGTCAGTGTGCGCACGCATGACGAACGCGGCGCGCTGGGCAATCGGATCGCCGAGATGGTGGCGGATCTTCCCGTTCATCTGGAGGATCCGCTCGAGCGGCTGCGAGCGGTTCGAGCGACGATGGCCGACCTCAAGGAGTCGAGGCAGGCCGTCGGCGCCGAGGTGCTCACCGCCATCGCCGAATTCACGGTGCCAAACCTCCTGGTCCAGGCGGTGCGCATGGCCGAGAGCGCCCGGCCCTACAACCTGGTGGTCACCAACGTGCCCGGTCCTCAGATTCCGCTCTACATGCTCGGCTGCGAAATGCTGACCGCCTATCCGGTCGTGCCTCTATTTCGCCACCAGGCTCTGGTGGTCGGCCTGTTCAGCTACAACGGCGGACTCTTCTGGGGATTCAATGCCGATTGGGAGTCGATTCCCGACCTGCACGACTTCGCGGAGTACATCGAGGAGGCGTTTCACGAGCTGCAGCGCCGCGCCAAACCGCGCAAGCGGCAAGGCAGCGTGCGAAAGACGAGTGCCCGCCGAGGCGCACGCAAGAGGGCGGCGGCAAAGAGTTAGAACAGGGGTCGGGGGCCAGGGGTCGGGGACCAGGGCTCGAACCCGCTTGCCTTCGATGGCGCGGCCATGCGAGTGGAGCCCCGAGGTTCGCCGCAACGAGGTGAGTAAACGGACGTTCGCGAGACGACCTGCCACTGGCCCTTCGCTCCCCTGGCCCCTGCCCCCCGGCCCCTGACCCCTGAATGAAGCTCACCGATCTACGCGGCAAGACTGCCCTCGTCACCGGCGCCTCGAGCGGCATCGGCGAGCTGCTGGCGATGCGACTGGCGGCCGGAGGAGCTCGCCTGGCACTGACGGCCCGGCGCCGGGATCGCCTCGAGCAGATCGCGAATCGCATCCGCGCCGGCGGCGGCGAGGCCCTCGTCCTGCCGTGCGACGTCGGCGACCGCGAGCAGGTCTTCGAGGCGGCGCGGTCGGCCGAACAGCAGCTCGGCGGTGTCGACATTCTCGTCAACAACGCCGGCTATGGGCATCACCGGACGTTTCTCGAATGGGATGTCGGCGACATCGAGAACATGATGCGCATCAACTATCTCGGCACCGTGTATTGGACCAAGGCGTTGCTGCCGGGGATGGTCGAGCGCCGGCGCGGCTGGGTCGTATTCGTCGCTTCGGTGGCCGGGCGCATCGCCGTTCCCGACGAGAGCGCTTACGCGGCGTCCAAGTTCGCGATGGTCGGGTTGGCCGAGTCCCTCTCGCTCGAAGTCGAGGATCACGGCATCCACGTCCTCACAGTCTGCCCCGGCGCGATTCGCACCGAGTTCTTCGACGAGGAAGCGCTGCAACGCATGCCGCGCACCTCGAAGCGAATGATGGTCGAACCCGACGGCCTCGTCGACGCGATCATGGATGCGCTGCGCAAAGGCAAACACGAGCTCACCTATCCGCGTGCCATCGCCAGTGGCTACGTGGTCAGAGCGCTGGCCCCCTCGATCATGCGCAGCAGCGTGCGACGCACGACGCGAAGACCGTGACCTGCTCGACGGCGCTATCTGCGCCGCGCCCTTGACGAACAGAGAACGGTCTAAATAATGGCGGCGGCTTGGGAACTGCAGCCGGCGACAGCATCAGTCGCGACGGCCGCGAACGAACGGGGAGGTGAGATGGTCAGATTCATCGTCGCTGCGGCGATCACCATGGTGTGCGTCTTTACACATGCGGCACTGGCCGACCAGGTGCGGCTCAAGAACGGCGACACCATCACCGGTATCGTCAATTACTACGACGGCGCCGTGATCCACGTAGACGTCGAGTATCTAGAAGACGATCTCGTCCTCAAACTGACCGATCTCGCCGGCTTCGAATCGGAGAAGCCGCTGGTCTTCCGGCTCAAAGACGGCAGCGAGATCGAGGGACGGCTGCGCATGACGGAAAGCGGCGACCTCGTCATCGTCGACGCATCGGGCAATCAAGTCCCTTTCGAGACGTCGAACCTGATCGAAGCCGAGCCTCCCACAGACTGGTTCCGCTACAGCGGCTCGGCCAACATCGGTATCGCTATCGCCAGCGGCAACACCGATACACAGACGTTTCACGTCGACGGCGCGGTCCAACCGATGTTCGGCCGCAACACCTTCCGCCTCGGCGGGCAACTCAATCGGGCAGAGGCTGACAACGAGCGCACAGCTTCGAACTGGCGCCTGCTCGCCGAGTACGAGCGGGAACTGACCTATCGGTGGTTCGCCTTCGCCACCAATCAGTACGACAACGACGACCTGCTAGGGCTAAACGTCCGGGTCACGGCCGGCGGCGGTCTCGGCTACTGGATCTTCCGCGAGGCACCGCGCCATTTGCGGGTACAGCTCGGCCCTGCGTACGTCCACGAGAACTGGCAGCGGCCGACGGACGACGAGGACTACGCCGCGGCGCGCTGGGCGTTGAACTTCGATCACGAGATCTTCTCGCCCGACCTGGTCTTCTACCACAACCACGTCTACCTGCAGAGCTTGCAGGAGGGTAAGCGCTTCAGCGTTCAGACAACGACCGGCCTGCGCTACGACCTGATCTGGGACCTGTTCGGCTCGCTCGAAGTTCAGTGGGACTGGAACAATCAGCCGGCAGACAACGCACAAGAGGACGACACCCGGTTCTTCTTCAAACTGGGGTATGCGTTCTGAGAGCAGGCGTCGGGGGCCAGGGATCAGGGGCCGGAGAATGAAGCATCTTCGCCGATGGCGAAGATGCGATCCCTGCCCCGCCCTGCACCGCGTTTAGAAGAAGGGCTCGGCGGGCGTTTCGCTCTCGGGCGGCGAGACCATCGCGAAGGTCTCCGAGTCGGGCCATGGTTCTCGCGCGCGGCGAATCAGGTAGACGCCGAACGCGGCGCTGCCGATCGACATCCACTGTGCGGTCGTCAGGCCCAGCAGCCAGTCTGGGTTGCGCCGCACGAACTCGATGAGAAAGCGGATGAGCCCGCTCAATGCCAGATACATCCCGATCTGGTAGCCCAGCGGGTTCTTCGTCGGCGGGAGTCGCCATAGGTAGGCCGCGATGGCGAAGCAGGCGATCATCTCGTACACCGGAGTCGGGTGCACCCGCTCGAGGGTCGGCACGACACCATCCGGATAGGCCATCGCCCACGGAAGGTCGCTGGCGATGCCGTAATCGCCGTCGCCGGCCAGTTGGCAGCCGATACGGCCGATGCCCAGGCCGACGGCCAGCGCGGGTGCGCAGAGGTCGGCGATCGCGAGAATCGGAAGGTCGTTGCGGCGCGCCCACATCCACACCGCCACGGCACCACCGATCACGCCGCCGTACCACACCCAGCCGCTGCCCGAGAGCAGAAACAGGATCGGCGACTCGACGAAGTACTGCCAGCCGGTCGGGATCACGAACAGTCGCGCTCCGACCCAGCCGCCGACGTACGCCCACAGCGTGATGTCGTACGCCAGTCGGCCATCGTAGCCGCGCCTCTCCAGCCCGCGCCGCAAGATGAAGAAAGCGGCGACGAAGCCGAGAAACGCCATCGTCCAGAAACTGGACACGGAATAGCCGAAGATCTCGAAGAGGGTTCTTCTCATTATCAGGGATCAGGGGTCAGAGGTCGGGGGCCAGGGTCGGTAGGCATCTTCGCTGCGCGAAGATGCCAGCGATTGATCTCGAGAACCAGGTTCCGCGCAGCGCGAACCTCACCGTCCCTGACTCCTGGCCCCTGACTCCTGGGGATGTGAGCGGCGATACGCCGCTCACATCCCCAAGATATTGTACCCGCCGTCGACGTGGACGACTTCGCCGGTCACGCCGCCACTGAGGTCCGAGAGCAAATAGACAGCGGTCCCCGCGACGTCGTCGCCGGTCGTGTTGCGACGCAGGGGGGCGCGTTCGGCGTGGTGATGCAGCATGGTCTTGAAGCCACTGATCCCGGCCGACGACAGGGTGCGCATCGGGCCCGCGGACAGCGCGTTGACGCGCACGCCGGCGGCTCCCAGGTCGGGCGCCAGGTATCGCACGGAGGACTCGAGCGCGGCTTTGGCGATGCCCATGACGTTGTAGTTCGGCAGCACCTTCTCGGCGCCGAAATAGGTGAGGGTCAGGACGGCACCGCGACGCGACGCCAACAGGGGCTCTGCACGCCGCGTAAGTGCCACCAGCGAGTATGCGCTTACGTCGAGGGCCAGACGAAATCCGTCGCGCGTCGTGTCGATGAATCGCCCTTTGAGCTCGTCGCGCGAGGCGAAGGCGATCGAGTGCACGAGCCCGTCGAGACCGTCCCAGTGCTCGCCCAGCTCGGCGAACAGCGCGTCGATCTCGGCGTCGCTGCCGACATCGCACGGGAGAACCAGCGACGATCCGAGCGACTCCGCCAACGGTCGAACACGCTTCTCGATCGAGTCGTTCGGATACGAGAACGCCAGCTCCGCGCCCTCGGCGTGCAGTCGCTGCGCGATGGACCAGGCGATGCTGTGATCGTTGGCGACGCCGCAGATCAGAACTCTCTTGCCCTGCATCAGCATGTCGGTTCCAGACGTCGCGCCAAAAGCTGAGAGTGAAGGCTGCGAAAAAAGAAGAGGGGGTCGAGCTGCGCTCGACCCCCTCGACTACTTCGGCGTTAGCCGATTATGCGTTCGATCCTACTTCTGACGACGGCGCAGCCAGAGCAGCGCAGCCAGCGGCAGCAGGAACGCCCAACCGGTCGACGACTGAGTCGGAGCGACGACGGCGCAACCGTCATCGTCGATCTGGCGACTCGGCGTGTTGGTGGCCGGCGGAGACGTCGGAGTGCTGGGCACGCTAGACGTCGGCGTAGCGACCGGCTCGGTGGGCTCCACCGTCGGCTCGTCCGTCGGAACTGGAGTCGCCGTCGGAGCCGGCGTGGGTTCGCTCAGGACTGTTACGACACCGTCGACACAGTCGACGCGTAGCTCGCCGCCCTCTTCATCGCTCGCCCCAGCCTCCGAACAAGCCAGCGGGAAGGTCGCGCCTTCTTCAGCATCGGCACTGATTGCCACCTCGCAGGTGTACATCACGGAGCCGTCCGGAATCGGCGTGACGTTGGTCAGCGCCAGGACCAGCGCCTTCAGGCTCGCGCAATCCGTCCCCTCGGTGCAGCCATCGGGCTGGAAGGCGAACGCCGTGCCACCCTTGTCGATCTCTTCATTCACTACGCAACCGAACAACTGGACGCCGCCTTGCGAAGCACCCTGCAGCAGGGCGGCGGCGGTTCCGCCAGGCGTGCCGAAGGTGATGACGTTCTCGGTGCCGACGATCGTCTGGCCCTCGGCCACGGTCAGGGTCACATCGACCGAAGTCGTCGAACCCGGCAGGCCTTCGGCGCTGCCGATGGTGATCGTACCGGCCGGCGGGCCGAGCACCGTGACGGTCCCGTCGACGCACTCGCCGGCGATCTCATTGCCATCCGGATCGCTGGCCGCAGGGACGTCGCAGTCGACGGTGTACTCGCCGTCTGGCGTTCCTTCCGCAACCGTCACGTCGCAGGTGTAGAGGACTGAACCCGTGGGGATCGCGTCCACATTGTTGAGGGCCAAGACCAACGCGATGAACGGGTTGCCCTCGGTGAAAGAGGTCGCGTCCTTGTTGATCGCGTCGTTCACCTCGCAATTGCCGACAGTGAGCGCTCCGTCAAAGCCAATCTCATTCGACGTGCCGGCGATCGCATCGCCTCCGTCATCTAGCGATACCGTAATCTGACCCGTGGCACCCGGCGCCAACTCGGCGTCGGAGACCGTCAGTGTCGCCACGGCGTGAGCCGATGCGGCCGTAAACAGGACTGACGCAGCCACCCCAACCAGGGCGACACGCCCGCGCGCTTGCAGATCTCTCATAAACTCCTCCCTCACGAAGATTGACTTTCGCTTTCCACACGCCGCGATCCGCGGCCGCCTTTAGCTTCCTCTAACAAACTTTATGACGTGCCCGCAATCAATCCGGGCAGCTATTTATGGCTCTACCGGGCACCCATTGAGGGCGTTATTTACCCCTTGGATCAGCTCGTTGATGCCTACCTGTCCGTTGTTGTTCGCATCGAACGATGGGCAGGCGCTGACCGGGGCGTTGCCGAGCGCAATATTGACCCCGGTGATCAGCTCGTTGATCGCGACCGTCCCGTTGCCATTGCAGTCCCCGACACAGGTCCCAGCGGTGATGAATGTGGCGACCCCGCTGTTGCAGGTGACGCGGCTGCGGTCCGCAGCTCCCCGGTCGCCGGTCTGGTCGATCGCCGACTGGTCGCCCATCGACAGGAACGCCGCGAACTGCGGCTTGGCCGGCGTGCCATCGTCCTGCTCGCAATACACGTGCAGAGGGAAGGTGTCGTTGTCGCTGACGCCAGTACCAGCGCGCAGATTGAGATTGAAGAGGCCGCCGCTCGGCAGCCGGGGGATTTCAACCGGCCCACCTTCCGGAAGGTTGCGCGGTCCGTAGATGACGAAATTGATGAAATCGTCGCGCTCCTGGTCGCCCTCCGGGCAGAGGCAGCGATCACGGCCGCCGCACGACTCGTTCTCGACGACCACGCTGAAATCGGACAGCGCAGCCGCGACCTGTACGACGCCGAAAGCCAGGCGCCCATTCTCGCAAGCAACGACCAGCGGATTGCCGGACCCGTCACCGGGGATACCGATGGTAAAGGCCAACGCCGCTATGTCGTCCGGCCCCTGCATCACGGGTGGCACTGCTGTCGGCGCCTGCTCAAACGAAACCACGACAGCGCCGGCGCCGCCTGACAGCGGAATGGTGGCATCACTGACGTCGAGCACGGCGCAGTTGGTCTGACACGGCTGCAGTGCGTGTGCGGACGTGCCCGGGTGCAGGAGCACGGAGCCAGCGGCCAGCCCGACCGCCAACACGATTCGCATGAACATTACCTTGAGCCTCCTCAGCGTCGCAGGCACGACATCCGGGATTCTCCTGATCCCGGCGCTCGGCCCACACGCTCCTCTCTACAACCCGGCACCCATTGCGAGGAAAATTCCTCCTCCTGTTATCCTACCGGTCCCACCGTGTCAAAAGGCATGGCGCTCAGAAACGCATGTCCTGCTTGATCGGTAGGAAGTCGGACCATGGGTGCCATTGCGGGCTTTCAAGCCGCGCAACCGAGCAGGGCTCGGTTCACGGCGGTGATGAGCTCGGCGATACTGACCGTCCCGCTGGAGTCGCGGTCGACGGCAGTGCAAGCGCTCGCCGGGCGGGTGCCGAGGGCGATGTTGACGCCAGTGATGAGCTCGGCGATCGACACATTTCCGTCCCCGTTGCAGTCGCCGCTGCACTCGCCTGCGGCGCCGCCGTTGAGGGTGACGGCAAGATCGTCGGAGTCGAAGTGGGTCGTGACGATGTCCGGGGTATCGTCGCCGTCGAGATCGCCGATCGCCAGGGCGCTCGGGCCGGCCCCCAGATCAAAGGTGGCGAGCGGGTCGAACGCGCGATCGCCGGCGCCGGGCAGGACGACCAGCAGTCCATCGGCGGTTTCGGAGCCGAACCCGTCCAGCGACACGATGTCGGCGATCCCGTCGCCATCGAGGTCTGCGATCGCGGCATCCTCCGGCACCAGGCCGGCGTCGAGCACCGGCCCGTCTTCGAAGGTGCCGTCGCCGTTGCCGAAGAACACCGACACGGTGTCTTCTCCCCAATTGGGAACGGCCAGATCCTGGCTGCCATCGCCATCGAGGTCGCCGATCGCGATGCTCAGCGGCGCGTCGCCCGTCTCCAGGGTCGGCGATTGGACGGCAAAGTCGCCGCTGCCATCGCCGAGCAGGATCGCGACCTCACCGGGAAAGGCGTCGTCGAGGGTAACGGCGAGATCGGGATTCTCGTCGCCGTCGAAGTCGCCGACCGCGAGGCCGTTCGGCCCCGGCGACACGTCAATCGTGATGGCGGCCGCAAACGTGCCGTCGCCGTTGCCGAGGCGGACCGTCACCGAGTCGCCAAACAGGTCGCTGGTGGCGAAGTCGGCATCGCCGTCGCGATTGAAATCCGCGGTCACGATATTTTCAGGAAACAGCCCGACCGCTTCCGAGGTCGCCGCGGCGAAGCTGCCGTCGCCGTTGCCGGCAAAGATGCTGGCCGTCGAGTCGGATACGTTCACCACCACCAGGTCGGCATTGTCGTCGCCGTCGAAGTCTGCGGATGCGATACCCGACGGCCCGCCGCCCGCGGTCAACGTCGCGGTCACTACCAACGCACCGTCGCCGTCGTTCAGCAGCACCGTCACGTCGTCGCTGCCGTTGTTGGCGGTAGCCGCATCGAGATTGCCGTCGCCGTCGAAATCGGCGAGGACGACGTCCTGCGGATCGCTCGAGCAATCGGTCAGATCGCATTCGTCCGGCCCCAAGGCCACGTCCGACCTCGGTTGCAAATCGGGTACGCCGGCGGAGGCCGCTACCGCGAGAATCGCGCCGAGGGAGGCTGCTCGGATCAGAGTTCTTGGCTTTAGAGACATTCGTTCACCCGGTGAGTTGAGCGAGACGCAGGATCTCCTGCGACAAACCCAGTTCGAGATCACCCCGGAGCCGTCGAGGGGTCGGCCGCGATCGCTGCAGAATCGCGGTTCGCGACGGAAACCGTATCTGGAACCGACGTTTTTCTCAGGTAATCGCGGGATCTTCGTCGCGGTCCCAGTCAATGTCAACCCGCTGCATACGCAGCGTCGGGCAACGCTGGACTTCTGGATACGACGTCGGACGAACGACTCGCACTTCGGGACTGGACCCACCGGCATCACCCGTAGGATGCCGAGCGGCCGTACTTTGCTGCAGCCTCACCGACGCGGGATCAGGTTTTACGGCAAGCAACGCCGCGACCAACCGCTTGGCGCCAATTGCCTATGGAACCGCCCCACCGTCTGGCCTAGTCTCTGCGCGCGTCAGATGAGCGAGCTCGAACAAACCCAGAACACTCTCTACCGGCTCTTCGTGCTCAACATGGCGCTGCAGCTCTTCGACGGCGTCGCCACGTACCAGGGCCTGCGGGTCGGCTTCCAGGAAGCCAACCCGATCTTGTTGCAGGCGTTCGGTCTGATCGGCGTGCTGCCGACCCTCATCCTCTACAAGGCATACGCGTGCGGCCTGCTCGTCGTCCTGCACCGCGTTACGCCGGCTCGGCTCGGCGTGCCAATCATGCAAGGACTGGCGGCGGTCTACTGCGTTTTCTCCCTCGGCCCGTGGCTCGGGAAGTTCGCCTCGGTCGCGGCGCACCTCTGAGCAGGAATCAGGAGTCAGGGGCCGGGGTTCAGGGCTGGTGAGGTTTCGCCGAGCGAAACCTGTCCTTCGAAAAGACAACCACTGGAATCTTCGCAGAGCGAAGATTCCCACCGCCCCTGACTCCTGGCCCCCCGGCCCCTGACCCCTGATCTTAGATCTGCTAGGTTTCGCGCAGCGAAACCTCACTACCCCTGACTCCTGGCCCCCGGCCCCTGACCCCTGGAGCAGCGACCGTGTCGGATCAAACGAAGCGTCCGGAAATCATCTCCCCTTGGGACACCACCAAGGACAGCAACGTCGACGCGTGGGAGCAGAAGCGGCGCCTCGCCGCGGCGATGCGACTGGTGATGGAGCGGCTGGTCCCCAGCAACGCGCCCGCCGATCAGTTGCAGCGCGCCGCCGAAGGGCTGGAGCGCTACGCGGAAGCTCTCAAGGAGCATCCGCGACTCAAGAACATCCACGGCCATCCCGAATCGGCGATCTCCGGCGATGTCGGCGCCTTCTTCGATCAGAGCCCGTTCATCGGTCTCGCCAACCCGCTGGCGCCGCCGATCGTCATCGGCAAAGCGGGGAAGCATAAGGCCGTCGCCAAGGTCACCTTCGGATCGGCGTACGAAGGCGCGCCGGGCTGCGTGCACGGCGGCTTCGTGGCCGGCGCTTTCGACGAGGTCCTGGGCTACGTCAACGCACTCAGCGGCCAGGGCGGCATGACCGGCCGTCTCACCATCCATTTCCGCAGCCCGACGCCGCTGCACACCGAGCTGTTCTTCGAGGCCGAGATCTTGCGCATCGAAGGGCGAAAGATCTTCACCGAGGGCAAGCTGTACGCCGGCGAGCGGCTGTGCGCAGAGGCAGACGGGCTCTTCATCTCCGTCGGGCTCGAAAAGTTCCAGGAGCTGCTCAAGCAGCGCGAGGAGCTCGAGAAGAGTCGCGCCTGATCAGGGGTCGGGGATCAGGGATCAGGGGCGGAGGGAATCTTCGCTGCGCGAAGATTCCCGCAGTCGATTCTTGATGGATAGGTTTAGCGCAGCGAAACCCACCTCCCCTGACGCCCGGCCCCCGACCCCTGACTCCTGATCACGCTTGCGCCCGTATTTGGACTCGGCGCAGGATGCGCCGCCATGAAAGGTCCGCTGCAGGGAATCCGCATCGTCGAGCTCGCCGGCATGGGGGCGTTGCCGTACGGCTCGCTGCGTCTGGCCGACATGGGCGCGGAGATCGTGCGCGTCGAGCGACTGAACGACGTGCCCGCCGATCGCACACCGCGGCCGCACAACTTCTGGGATCGCGGCCGTCGCTCGATCGCCGTCGACTTGAAGCATCGCCGCGGCGTCGAGGTGGTGTTGCGATTGGCGGCGAAGGCCGACGTCTTTCTCGAATCGTTCCGCCCCGGCGTCGCCGAGCGACTCGGCGTCGGGCCCGATGTCGTCATGCAGCGCAATCCGCGCATCGTCTACGGCCGCCTCACCGGCTGGGGACAGGAGGGCCCCCTCGCCGCCGCCGCCGGCCACTCGCTCAACTACGAGGCGATCACCGGCATCAGCCACGCCATCGGGCCGCGCGACGGCGCGCCGGTGCCGCTCCTGCAGATCCTCGGCGACTTCGCCGGCGGCGGCCTGCACCTCGCCTACGGCGTCGTCTGCGCTCTGTTCGAAGCACAGCGCTCGGGGCGCGGCCAGGTCGTCGACGCAGCAATGGTCGATGGCGTCACCGCGATCGTCGCGACGTTCTACGCGATGCACCGCATGGGCATGCACACCGATCGGCGCGGCACCAACCTGTTCGACGGCGGCGCCCCCTTCTACAACATCTACGAAACCGCCGACGGCAAGTACGTCAGCATCGCGCCGATCGAGCCGCAGTTCTGGGCACTGCTGCTGGAGAAGCTCGGCCTCGCGGCAGCCGATCTGCCGGATCGCAACGACGAGGCGCAATGGCCAGCTCTGCGCGAACGCCTCGCAGCCGTATTCCGCGGCAAGACCCGGGACGAGTGGTGCGCCACCCTCGAAGGCAGCGACGCCTGCTTCGCGCCAGTGCTGAACTTCAGCGAGGCACTGACCCATCCGCACAACGTCGCACGCGGCGTATTCCTCTCGACCGGCGACGTCCCGGAGCCGCTGCCGACCCCGCGGCTCAGCCGCACCCCGGGCCAGCCCGACCAGTCGCCAGCCTACCCCGGCGCCGACACCGACGCGGTACTCGGTGAGAACGACTTCACGCCGGAAGAAATCGAGTCTCTGCGGACGGAGCGCGCCATCGCGTAAGGACAATTCACCACAGAGACACAGAGAACACAGAGATACATCACCCGGCCCAGGCAACGCCGGTGATCCCTGGTCGAAATCCAAATCGAAATCGAAATCGGCTGGCGCGCGGGCCGTGTAGCGATTTCGATTTGGATATCGATTTCGATTCCTGAAGAAGGAAGGGAGTGACCCATGCAGGTTGAAGCGTTCGTGCCGCTCGGCACCTGGAAGAACGTCGCTGCCAACGCGCGCGCCGCCGAAGACAACGGCTACGACATTCTGCTCAGCAGTGAGATCGCACACGACCCGTTCGCGCCGCTGGTGATCGCGGCGATGAACACTTCCCGCATCACCATCGGCACCAACATCGCGGTCGCCTTTCCGCGCTCGCCGATGGTGGTCGCCAACACGGCGTGGGACCTGCACGCCAACTCGGGAGGCCGCTTCTTTCTCGGACTGGGCTCACAGGTAAAGGGCCACAACGAGCGCCGCTTCAGCGTGCCGTGGAGCGCGCCGGTGCCTCGGCTGCGCGAGTACATCCAGGCGTTGCGCGCCATCTGGCGCTGCTGGGAGAAGCAGGAGCCGCTCGATTTCCAGGGCGAACACTATCGCTTCACCCTGATGACACCCGAGTTCGCGCCCGAGCCCACCGGCCTGCCGCCGATCCCGGTCGCCGTCGCCGCGGTGCGCGAGCCGATGATCCGCATGGCCGGTCGCATCTGCAACGGCGTCAAGCTGCACGGCTTCGCCACCCGCAAGTATCTGGAGGAGATCGCCATGCCGGCCTTGCGCGCCGGCATGGCGCAAGCGGGAACGGCGCGCGAGAACTTCCACGTGTCGGGCGGCGGTTTCATCGCCACCGGCGCCAACCGCGAAGAGGTGGATAAGCAGCTCGAGACGATCCGCTACCGCGTTGCGTTCTATGGCGCCACCCGCACCTACCACGCCGTGTTCGAGCCGCACGGCTGGCAGGATCTCGGCATGAAACTGCACGAGATGTCGAAGAAGGGGCAATGGGACGCGATGGCGAAGCAGGTCCCGGACGATGTGCTGCACGCCTTCGCCGCGATCGGCACCTACGCCGAGCTGAAAGCGGCGATCGAGAGCCGCTTCGGCGGCCTCACCGATTCGCTGCTGATGGGATTTCCGCCCGGCACCAAGGCAGGAGTCCAGCGCGAAGTGGTGCAGGAGATGCATACGATTCCGAGCCCGTTCACCGGATTCGCAACCGCTTGGTGATTCCTATGGCGCACCCGGCAACTCGTAGATGACTACCGCGGGATCGTCGCCGGGAAATCGCGCGATCTCCCGCCAGCCGAGTTGCCCCGGGGGAATCTCGCGCAGCCAGGCGGGAACTGGTTCGGAAGTAGACACCGCCGCGAAGCGGACTCGTTCCGATTTCGCTTCCCGCAGCGCTTTCACCGATTCGGGAAGAACGCCGACGTCGCGCTCGG
>CADEER010000006.1:57504-90894 GCA_902826395.1 uncultured bacterium | reverse complement strand
GCGTCGCCGCAGAACACCACGGCGCCGTCGTCGAGGATCATCGCGTCGGCGCAGAGCGTCCGCACCGCGTTGGCGTCGTGCGATACGAACAGCAACGTCATGCCGCGGCCGAGCATCTGATCGATCCTGCGGAAGCACTTCTCCTGGAAGAACACGTCGCCGACGCTCAGCGCCTCGTCGACGATCAGCAGGTCGGGCTCGACGCAGACCTGGACGGCGAAGGCGAGGCGAACCACCATGCCGCTCGAGTACTTCTTGATCGGCTGTTCGATGAACTGGCCGATCTCGGCGAAGTCGAGGATCTCGTCGAAGCGGCGGGTGATCTCGCGCCGCGACAGACCGAGAATGGCGCCGTTGATGAAGACGTTCTCGCGGCCGCTGAACTCGGGATTGAACCCGCTGCCCAGCTCGAGCAGGGCGGCGGTCCGCTGCGCCGTCGTCCGGCAGGTTCCCTCGCTCGGCCGCAGCGTCCCGGCGACGATCTGCAAGAGTGTGGACTTGCCGGAGCCGTTGCGACCGATGATGCCGAACGACCGGCCGCGACGGACCTGGAACGAAACGCCGCGCAGGGCCCAGAAGTCGCGATACAGCTTGCGCCGGCCCCAGAGAAACGCCTGCGCCAGCCGATCGCGCGGCGAATCGTAAAGGTGGTACACGCGCCCCAGGTTCTCGGCGACGACGATCGGCTCACTCATGGCACGGGCTGCTAAAGGACATCGGCGAACGCCCGCCGCAGGGCCATGAAAACGGCGTAGCCGCCGATCATCACCAGTAGCGAACCCACCAGAGTGGCGGTGTACCACCCCCAGTCGGGGGGCTGATTCCACAGCACGACGCGTCGGAAATCCTCGATGATGGTGGCGAGCGGATTGAGGCGCATCCACGGCTGCATGGAGTCTGGCAGAGCCGTCACCGGATAGAGGATCGGGGTGAGGAAGAAGAGCAGTTGGACGGCCACCGTCGCCATGTGGCCGACGTCGCGCAGGAACACGCCGAGCGCCGCGACCAGCCAGCTCACCCCGGCGGTCAGGGCGATCAGTGGCGCGTACACGACGGGCAGGTACGCGATGCTCGGCGGAATGGCGCCGTGCATCAGCAGTAGCGCCGCGCTGATCACGGCCATGCCGATCAGCGAGTGGAAGACCGCGGCGCCGACGATCGTCACCGGCAGGATCTCGAGCGGGAACACCACCTTGGTCACGTAGTTGGGGTTGTGGAGGACAGTGTACGGCGAGTCCACCAGCGCTTCGCCGAAGACGTTGTAGGCGACCATCCCGGTGAGCAGCACCAGAGCGAAACCGGCGAGGCCTCGATTGGCCAGGGCGTCGTCCCACCGCGCCTCGAAGACAAAGGAGAAGACGAAGGTATAGACCGCCAGCGACGCCAGTGGTGTCAGCAGCGCCCAAAAGACGCCGAGGTAGGCGCCGCGATAGCGGCCGAGAGCCTCGCGCCGCGTCAATTGCCAGAGCAGCTCGCGATTGCGAACTAGACTGCGCACCAATCGGCGCGGATCGGCGAGCCGCCGGATCGCGCGGAGTGCTGATTCGGTCGCTTCCGGAGCGCCGTTGGTCACGAACGAGGCAACAGCCTGCTAGGCTGCGTTCTGCCGATTGCTGCGGTACCAGTCGATGGTGCGGCGCAGGCCGCTTTCGAAGCTGGTCTGAGCACGGAATCCGAAGGCTTCGGCGGCGCGCGACACGTCGAGACAGCGCCGCGGTTGGCCGTCCGGCTTCGACGTGTCCCAGTGAATGGTGCCGCGGAACCCGGTCAGTCCGGCGATGGTCTCGATCAGCTCGCGAATGGTGATCTCGCGTCCGGCGCCGAGATTGACGGGCTCGGCGCCCTCGTAGCGCTCGGTTGCGAGCACGATCGCCTCGGCGCAATCGTCGACGTAGAGAAACTCGCGGCTCGCCATGCCGGAGCCCCAGACCTCGATTTCGGCGGCGCCGTCGTCGACGGCGTCCATGCACTTCTTGATCAGAGCCGGGATGACGTGCGAGCTCGCCGGATCGAAGTTGTCGCGCGGCCCGTAGAGATTCACCGGCAGCAGGTAGATCGAGTCGAAGCCGTATTGCTGGCGGTATGCCTGTGATTGGACGAGGAGCATCTTCTTCGCCAATCCGTACGGTGCGTTGGTTTCCTCCGGATAGCCGTTCCACAGATCGGCTTCGCGGAACGGCACCGGCGTCATCTTCGGGTAGGCGCAGACGGTGCCGACCGCGACCAGCTTTTCGATGCCGCGCTGGCGTCCTTCCTCGATGAGCTGCACGCCCATCATCAGGTTGTCGTAGAAGTACTTGCCGGGATTTTCGCGGTTGGCGCCGATACCGCCGACGCGCGCTGCCAGATGGATGACGATTTGCGGGTCGGCGTCGTCATAGAAGCTTCGCACGCCTTTGGCGGTGACGAGATCGTACTTGCGGCTGCGGGGTACGAAGACATCGGCGCCGCATGCGGTCAGGCGCTCGACGACGTGCGAGCCGAGAAAACCGGCGCCGCCGGTAACGGCGACCCTCTTGCCCTGCAGGTCACGCATATAGGACTCCCTCCATCGCCGCCGCCCCTTCCCAGGACCGGGGTGAGGCGTACGTCGATGGGCGCCGACCCCGGCGGGCTGATCAGATGATATGAGCGGGCGCGAGTCTATCGACCGCGCCGAGCCCGATCAATACGCAAAATGGCGCCGCGCCGCGCGCTCACTCGCCGCGCCGCACGCGCTCGCGGTCGGCGTCGACCATCATTCGGACGAGACCGGGAAAGTCGACCTCCGGCCGCCACCCTAGGGTGGAGTGAGCGCGGCTGGGGTCGCCGATCAGTTGATCCACCTCGGCCGGGCGGTGCAGGGCGGGATCCGTCTTTACGTACTTCTCCCATTCGAGGCCGACGTGGTCGAAGGCGAGCTGCGCGAACTCGCGCACGCTGTGGGTCTCGCCCGTAGCGACGACGTAATCGCTCGGCTCCTCCTGCTGCAGCATCAGCCACATGGCGCGGATGTAATCGCCTGCGAATCCCCAGTCGCGCTCGGCGTTGATGTTGCCGAGCACGAGCTCGTCCTGCACGCCTTCGACGATGCGCGCCACGGCGTCGCTGATCTTGCGGGTGACGAATTCCTTCCCGCGCCGCGGCGATTCGTGGTTGAAGAGAATGCCCGCGCAGGCGAACAGGTCGTAGCTCTCGCGGTAATTCACGGTGATGAAGTGCCCGTACACTTTGGCGACGCCGTACGGGCTGCGCGGATAGAACGGCGTCGTCTCGCGCTGCGGCACCTCGAGCACCTTGCCGAACATTTCACTCGACGACGCCTGGTAGTAGCGAATCCGGCGATCGACGGTGCGAATCGCCTCGAGGAGGCGGGTCACGCCGACCGCGTCGAACTCGGCGGTCAGAACCGGCTGCTTCCACGAGGTGGGGACGAACGATTGAGCCGCCAGATTGTAGACCTCGTTGGGCTCCGATTCCTCGAGCGCCTCGATCAGCGAGAGCTGGTCGAGGAGGTCCGCCTGGACGAGGTTGATGCGGTCGCGCAGATGCTCGATGCGCTCGAAGTTCTCGGTGCTGGCCCGGCGCACGACGCCGAAGACGGTGTAACCCTTCTCGAGGAGAAACTCGGCCAGGTACGAGCCATCCTGACCGGTTACCCCGGTGATCAACGCATTCGGCACACAGACTCCATAAGAAGATGATTTCACCGGGGCCACAGGGCAGTGGGAGCTGCACGGGAAGGCGTCCGACGGTGACGCCCCTCTTTAGACAAGCGGGTACGAGGAGACAAGCCCGCCGTCGCACGCGCTCCGACTTTCCCCCCTGCGGTCGGAGACTGTCGGAAGACGATGATTCGTGACCGTACGCGTACTCGTACACGGAGTTTCCTGCAGAATTCGGGCATTGATCGTGTACGGGTACGCGTACGAGTACGTGTACGGGAGAAAATCGACAGTCTCGTCGGCGGTGGCGGCGGCTTGCGTTTCGCTCGCCGGCGCTCGACTCCCCATCCGCGACAGAATAGGAACGTCGCGATGGCGCGGCGGACGACGCGGAAAATTGTAGGCGGATGCGCATCGCACACCTGACCCCGGTGTTTCCCCCATACCGCGGCGGCATGGGGAGCGTGGCATACCATCAGGCCGAGGCGCTGGCCGATCTGGGGGTACAGGTCACCGTATTCACTCCCGCATCCGACACGCCGCGTCTGACGCCGCGGGGAGTCGAGGTGGTCGAGCTGACGCCGCTGCTGCGCTACGGCAACGCGGCGTGCCTGCCGCAGATCCTCGGCCGCTGTCGCGATTTTGACATCGTCCACCTGCACTATCCGTTCTTCGGCACGGCGGAGCTGGCGGCGGCGCGCCGCCTCATAGGGGGACCGCCGCTGTTCGTCCAGTACCAGATGGATGTCGTTGGGGTGAGCTGGAAGGCCACCTTATTCGAATGGCATCGCCGCCTCGCCTTTCCGGCAATCCTTCGCGCCGCCGACCGAATCCTCGTGACCTCGCTCGACTACGCTGAATCCTCGCAGTTTCTCGGCAAGCGCATGCCGTCGCTCGACGAGCGGGTGAGGGTGTTGCCGGCCGGCGTCGACACGGCAGTGTTCCAGCCGCGCGACCGTGCCGCGGCGCGCCGCGACCTGCGCCTGCCCGACGGCCCGCTGGTGTTCTTTCTATCGCGACTCGACCGCGCTCATTACTTCAAGGGGCTGCACGTCCTCGTGCGCGCGCTGCGCAACGTGCCCGACGCAACGCTGGTAGTAGGCGGAGCGGGCGAGTTGCAGCCGCGCTACGAGAGCCACGCGGCCGAACACCTCGGCCGGCGCGCTCTCTTTGTGGGTGACATAAGCGATCGCGATCTGCCGAGTTATTACGCGGCCGCCGACGTCGTGGTGCTGCCTTCGGTCGACCGCACCGAAGCCTTCGGCCTCGTGCTGCTGGAGGCGATGGCGTGCGGCACGCCCGTGGTCGCCTCCCGCCTTCGCGGCGTGCAGACCCTGGTCGAGGATGGCCGCAGCGGTTACCTGGTGACCGCGGGCAACGAAGCCGAGCTCGCCGATCGCATCGGCGATGCGCTGCGCAATCGCGACGAGCTGGGGCGTCGCGCTCGCGAATCGGTTGCGGCGTTCGGTTGGCACGGCATCGCGTCGCGTCTGAAGGAGATCTACGAGGGGGCCTGATGCGAAGCACGGGTCCCAGCCGTGAATGTCGCCACACCGGTTTGGGATCCGTTGGGTTCCTTGCTAAAGGGTGGGCCTCCGAGACGGGTCAGATTGCTGGGAGATCAGAGATGCGCGCTGCTTCATATAGATGGTTGGGCTGGCTACTCCTCTTGTCGGGTGCCGCCGTGATGACTGGGTGCCAGAGCTGCCAGAACACCGGCGAAGCGCCGCCCGCGGCGCCGCCCGCCGCCGAACAGCCCGCCGCCGAGGGCGCGCCGGCGGCGGCCGACGCGGAGGACGAGGTCGACGAGGACGCGTTGGTTCTGCTCGCCGAAGGCGAACCCGAGGATGGCGACGCGCCGCTGACCGTGAAGTTCACGGTTGAATCGCTGATCGAAGACGAGATGAACAACCCTCAGTACAAGTGGGACTTCGGCGACGGATCGCCGGTCGCCACCGACGCTTCCCCCACCCACGTCTTCGAAAAGGCGGGGAGCTACACGGTTACGATCCGCATCGTCGATGCCGCCGGCCAACTGGGCTGGGACGAAGTGGACATCGACGTCGACGAGCCCGAATAACCGACGACCGGATTGTCACAGCCGGTTGTCGATCTCCGCTGTTCGGTCTGCGGCCCGCGAAATATGTCGCCGTCCCTAGTGACCGACTGCTGGACTCTGTAAGGTAACCAACCATGTCCAGTAAGCGTGCGGCGGCTCTGGTCGGAGCTCTAGCGACGGCGGGCGTCGCGGTCAGCGCCTACATTTCGCGCGTCCATCAGCAGATCGCCGCCAGCCAGACGCCGGGCTGCGACGTCAACGAGACGTTCACCTGCACCGTCATCCTGTCGAGCAAATACGCGTACCTGTTCGGCAGCATCCCCGTCGCCTGGCTCGCCCTCGCGACTTATCTCGTGATCGGCGGTGTCGCGCTCGCGCTGGTCCTCGCCATGCCGCGTGCCGTGCAACGGCGCCGTGCCGCGGGACTCATCCTCGCGGTGGCGATCGGTGCGGCGATCTACTCGATCGCTCTCGCATGGATCGCGACGTCGATCCTGCGAGCCGTCTGTTTGTTCTGTGCGACCCTGTATGTCGTGAATGCCGGCCTGCTCGTTGCATCGGCGCTTTTGTTCCAAGCCGTTCGCCACGAAACTGCGCGGTCGGGGCGCGGTCGTCCTGAAGAGAGCTTCAGTCTGGTGCGATGGTCGATCGGCGGTGCCGCGATCGGCGTATCGATCGTCGCGGCACTTTTCGGCTGGGAGGCGATGCGTCCGCGCGATGTCATCCCGGCCGACTTCAAGAAGTGGTATCTGGCGCGACCGATGGCCGAGCAACCGCCGAGCGGTGGGCATGCAAAGGGCGATCCGTCGAGCCCGGTCGTGATCGCAGAGTTCTCCGACTTCGAATGTGGGCACTGCGCCCAAATCTACCGAGCGTTCAAGTCGGTGTGGCCACGCTACCGCGACGATCTGCGTATCGAGTTTCACCACTACCCGCTCGACTCGACGTGCAATCCCGCGATGGCTCGATCTTTTCATCAGAACGCTTGTCTCGCCGCGTATGCCTCGGAGTGCGCCGCCGCGCAGGACGCGTTCTGGCCGTACCACGATCTTCTCTTCGACAATCAGGGAGATCTCTCGCGCGACAATCTGCTTCGCTTCGCCGACCAGGTCGGTCTCGATCGCGCAGCGTTCGAACAATGCATCGCCAGCGACGCGACGCGCGAAGCAGTGGCGCGCGATGTCGCCGAAGGAACGCGCCTCGAGATCAAGTCGACACCGACGTTGTTCGTGAATGGACGCACTGTCGTCGGCGCGTTGGAAGAAGAAAATCTCGAGCACGTGATTCGCATCGAGCGCGACATCGCCGCGCGTCGAAACTGATCCTTCGTTTGGATCAAATCAATTCGCGTCGCGCGGAAAAAAATTCGCGCGCGACGAAACGACGAAGCGTAAGTGACTTACGCGCGTAACACGTTTGCAAACCACTGTGTTGCGGGAAATCGCGTATTGACACCGCATCGTCACGCGAATAGAAACGCGCCTCTCCAACTTCTTTGGCAGTCTTCCGAACCAAAAGAAGCAGATCGATTTTACGCTGAGAATGAATCTTGCCGGGCGCGCGCGTCGCTTTCCTTCTCGGGGGAAAGGCGTGGGGAATCCGGGGCCTGTGGGCGAAGTGTGGAGTGGTTGTGAAAGGGCCGAGGTGGCGGTGAGTTGTCGTGTTGTCCCCAGGTGTGGACAACCGGCGCAGCCGCCCGGCAAGTCCGTTCTCCAATGCAACGGAGGAGGGGCGGGTACGCATGGTGGTTCCGTGGGAGTCGGTCGTTCCGGAGCTTCGCGAGCGCTTGGGGGAGAAGAACTACCTTGCCTGGATCGATCCTGTAGAGGCGGTTCCGACAGAGGGGCAGGTGCTGTTGCGCGTGCCCAGCGTGTTCTTCCAGTCGTGGATCGAACGCTACTTTCTCCAGACGATTCGAACGACAGTCGAGCGATACGCGGGTAGCGACTGCGCAGTTCGTTTCGAGGTCGTCGCCGATCGCAAGGCCGTTCGCGACGAGCAGGACAAGCGGCTCGCACCGGAGCCTGCGCCGAAGCGACGCGCGCCGCGCATCGGCAAACTGATTCCGCACTACACGTTCGACAACTTCGTCGTCGGGCCGAGCAACGAGATGGCGTTCCGTACCGCCTGCAGCGTGTGCGAGAAGCCAGGCAAAGCGTTCAACCCGGTCTTCTTCCACGGCGGTGTCGGACTCGGCAAGACGCACCTCATCAACGCGATCGCCCACGAGATGTTGCGGCGTCGCGGTCGTTCGGTGATCGCGTGCCTGTCGGCCGAGAACTTCATGAATCAACTGATCACGGCTCTGCGCCAGGATCAGATGCCGCAGTTCCGCGATCGCTTCCGTCGTGTAGACGCTCTCATCTTGGACGACATCCAATTTCTGTCCGGCAAGGAGCGCACGCAGGAAGAGTTCTTCCATACATTCAATGCGCTCGAGAACGGGCAGCGGCAGATCGTTCTGACGTCCGATCAGCCGCCGTCGGCGATCGTCGGTATCGAGAAGCGATTGCGGTCGCGCTTCGAGGGCGGCTTGATCGCCGACATCCATCCGCCGACGCGTGAGATGCGGATCGCCATCGTCCACGCGAAGGCAGGGCGAAAGGGTGTCGATCTACCTCCCGAAGTCGCAGAGGTGTTGGTACGGCGCAGCGGTGTCAGCGTGCGCGAGCTCGAAGGGGCTCTCAATCGCGTCGTCGGGATGGCTGATGTGCGCAGCGTGCCGCTGACGGTCGAGCTGGCCAACGACGCTCTCGGTCCGCTCGATTCGTTCCGCGCTGCCGTTTCGGTCGAGGCGATCCAGCAGACCGTGAGTCATCGCTTCGGGCTGCAGATCGCGGATCTCACGTCGCGCCGCCGCGGCCGCCAGGTGTCGTTCCCGCGCCAGATCGCGATGTATCTGAGCCGCACCGTGGCGCAGGCGTCGTATCCGCGCATCGCCCAGGAGTTCGGCAACCGCGACCACACGACGGTGATGTACGCGGTCCGCGCCATCGAAGACCGGCGCTCCCGCGACGCCGCCGTCGACCAGGTCCTGGTGGGGATCGAAGCCGAGCTGCGGGAAAACTGAAGATCAGGGGTCGGGGGCCAGGGGCCAGGGACCAGGCCAAGCCCCGACCCCTGGCCCCTGGCCCCTGCTCTTTGGTATCGCTCGTTTCATGCCCAAGGCGATGCGCGCGACCAATCAGCTCTTTCTCGTTTGTCTTCTCTCACTGACGGCGTTCGCCGGCGGCATTCCGGAGTTCACCACCTTGCCGCCGATCGAGCACAACGTCGGCGAAGAGACGGGGGTGCAGTCGCTGGCGCTCGGCGATCTCGACGACGATGGCATCACCGACATGGTGGTGATCGACGCCGACAGTGAAGAGGTCACCGTCTACCTCGGCGACGGCGATGGGACGTTCGACGGGGGATCCCTGGTCGGACTGGCCGACCTGCCCAGCGCCGTGGCGATCGCCGACCTCACGTCGCCGTTCGCGACCGGAGGCGACATCGATGGGATCCCGGATGTCGTCGTGGTCGACGAGATCGGCGGTCTGCAGATTTTCATCGGGCGCGGCGACGGGACGTTCGACGAACCCGACCAGGCGTTCGACGATCTCGACACCGTCGAGATCGCCGGCGTTGCGGTAGCCGACTTCGACGGCAACGGCCGCGACGACCTGGCCCTGCTCGAATCTTTCGACGGCGTCTATTTTCTCTGCAACGACGGCGGCACACTGCAGGGCTGCCCGACGCCGGTGGTCTTCCTGGACGAGTTCTCGTTCGACCTTGTCGACATCGACGTCGGAGACTTCGACGGCGCCGGCGGCCTCGACGTCGCGGCGGTCGACTTCGACTCCGGCCAGCTCTACGTCATCCACGGCAACGGCGACGGCACCTTCGACGAGATCGTCGAGCCGATCACCATCGCGGCCGAGGCGGGCGTCGAGCCGCGGGCTCTGCGCGTCGGGTCGATCGCCGGCGAGCCAACCGACGACATCGTCGTGCTCTCGTCGGACACCAGCGGCGATGCTCCCACGGCGATGCTCAGCGTCTTCATCGCCGGCGACGCCCCGGACGGCTTCATCCGCACCGACTACCCAGCCGGCGAGATCGGCAGCGCGTTGGTGCTCGACGATTTCGACGATGACGACCTGCTCGACGTGGTCGTGGTCGGCTTTGACGAGTTCGAGAATCTGATGTCCAGCGCCTTCATGAAGGGCGCCGAAGGCGGTGTCTTCGGCGCGCCCGTTACCGCCGGCCTCGAGCCGATCACCGGCGGCATCGCGATCGAGAGCGCCGACCTCGACCGCAGCGGCACGCCGGATCTGGTTGCGGTCATCAGTTTCGCCACCGAGATCCAGGCCTTGCGCAACGGCCCCCAGCCGATCGCCTGTGCCGGCGACTGCAACGGCAATGGCGCCGTCGCCATCAACGAGCTGATCACCGGCGTCAACATCGCCCTCGGCAACACCGAGGTCGGCGCCTGCCAGGCAATGGACGGCAACGGCAACGGCGTCGTGGCGATCAACGAGTTGATCGCGGCGGTCAATCGCGCCCTGAACGGCTGCGTCTGACGGCGATGCACGAGGTCGAGGTAGTTGGAAACCTCGAAGCGGCGAAGAGATCGGAACCGCAGATGAACGCGGATGAACGCAGAGGTTTCCTCTGCCCGCGATCGACCCAGGAGGGGAAATGAGCTGGCGAACCATCATTGTATGGGGGAGTTCTTGCGCCTTGGCCGGCGTTGCGTTGGTGGCGCTGTCGGCGGTCGGATCTGGGGCTGGCTTCGTGAGCCCGAGCATCCGCCTGCGCGTCGATCAAGTGATCGACCAGTTCGTCATCGACCTCGAGGATTCGCCGCCCGAGGATACGCCCCGCTACAACCTGATCGCGCTCGCCGACCTCAATCGAGACAACATCGTCGATCTGGTGACGGTGGATACGGATCAAGATGAGCTCAACCTGAACTTCGGCAGCGGTTCGGGCCTCTTCGAGGACCCAGTCACCATCGAAGCAGTCGACTCAGACGACAACACCTTCAGCCCGATTGCCGTGGTGCCGGGCGACTTCACGGGACCGTTCGACCAAAATGAGGGCAGGCCGGATGGCAACATCGACCTGGCCTTGGTCGATGATTTCGGCGCCGTGACGATCATGATCGGCGACGGCGATGGCAACTTCGCGACGCCCGATCAGCTTCTCGACGAGCTCGGCACAGTTGATGTTTTTGGCGCCGTGGCGGCCGACTTCGATGGGAATGGCGATCTGGACTTGGCTCTTGCCGACCAAGACCAGGTTGCTTTCGTCTGCAATGAGGACGGGGTACTCCAGTTATGCTCGGAGACCTACGTCGTAGTGGACAACGAGGGCGACGCAATCATCGTCGACCTCGCCGTTGGCGACTTCGACAATGACGATCGCCCCGATGTCGCCGCGCTCGCTAGCAACCGAGGCCTGGTTTATCCGATCTTCAGCGACGGAGGCGGTCGTTTCACGCTGGGCCTGGGGATCGTTGTGCCTGGGGACGCCTTTGATCTGTACGCGAGTATTACCGCGACCGACTTCAACAACGACGGGTTTGATGACGTCGTAACGGTCAGCGATGAGGAATTTGGTGACAATGCCCAGGTTTCCCTGGGCGCTGCGAATCGCAATTTTCAGCGCATATTGCCCTTCGAAACCGTGCCCGCTTCTTCGATTACTGCGGGTAACTTCAGCGAGGACAGCGATGCCGACCTGCTCTTCTCCACTTCGCCGCGCCTTGCCTACATTGTAGGCGACGGGACGGGGGACTTCAGTACTTCGCTCGGGGCCGAGATCATCATCGATCGGGGAATCGACAATCGGTTCCTTTCGGATGCTCTCGTCCTGAAGTCGGCCGATCTGAACAATGACGGCCTCCCGGACTTGGTGGGACTGGTCCGCGACGGCACTCAGCTCGAAGTCGCCCTCAACGTCGTCCGGCAACCGACGCAGACTCCGGTGATACCGACTCCCACTGCGTCGGCGACCCCCGAGGCGAGTCCTTCGCCGACCGCGACCGTCGAGCCGACCACATCGCCGACCGCCGAGCCTTCGCCATCGCGTACGGCGGAGCCCACTCGGACCGGGACGGTGCGGCCGACAATCGCGCCATTCGACTCAGATGACGACGGCTGCGCCGTCGTCGCCGCCCGTGAAGCGATCGCGCCGTCCTGGCTGGGCCTCTGCTGCGCGATTCTTCTTGCGGTGGGCCGGCGCAGGAGGAGGCGCTGAGTTTTGGTGCTTCGGCCGTCGACATCGGTCCGCGCCTCGCCGTTCGACTCGACTCGGAGGACAGGCAGGCGGTAGTATGCCGCATGGATTCGCTCGCGACCGTTGAGCCGGAGCTCCGCGACTTCATAGACGAGTACCGCGCCGCGTGCTTGTGGTATCTGCGCGAGGACTACTACCCGCAATCGGTCGAGTCGGCGCTTCGGATCCTGAATGCGATCGCCAGGTACGGCGACCTGGCGGCGTTCCAGCGAGCCGGCCGGATTCGAGCATGTCTCTCACCGCCATCCAGCGACGAATCTGCCGCCTGATCGCCGAGCAACGGCGGCGATCGGGCGAGAGCTACGTCGCGGGTGGCGCGGCGCTCAACGAACTGATTGGCGCGGCAAGGAGGTCGCGCGATGTCGACTTGTTTCACGACAGCGACGCCGCGCTCGACGCGTCCTGGGACCTCGACTCGAAACTCCTGCGCGATGCTGGATTCGACCTCGAAATCCGTCGCCAGCGGGCGGGATTGATCGAGGCGGTCGCCTCGGCCGACGGAGAATCGGTAATCCTCGAGTGGGCTCGTGACAGCGCGTTCCGGTTCTTCCCGCTCGTCGAGCACGTGGACTTCGGCCTAACCCTGCATCCCTTCGATCTCGCCACCAACAAGGTTCTCGCCCTGGTCGGCCGGCTCGAGGTGCGCGACTGGGTCGACGTCATCGAGTGCGACCGCCGCGTCCAACCGCTCGGCTATCTCGCCTGGGCAGCGAGCGGCAAGGATCCCGGATTCAGTCCCGCTTCGATCCTCGCCGAAGCGGGTCGGACGGCGCGCTACTCTGCAGAAGAGGTCGCCAGCCTGGACTTTGGCGGGCCGCCTCCCGATGCCGCCGACCTGTCGCGGCAGTGGCATCGTATCCTCGATCAGGCGGTAAACGTGATCGCAGCCCTACCGGCGGCCGAGGCGGGGCAGTGCGTCCTGACCGCGCGTGGCGACCTCTATCGCGGAAGCAATGATGAGGTGAGCGCGGCCGTCCGCGCAGGCGCACTTCACTACCACCGGGGTTCGATCCGCGGCGTCCTCCCGGAGCTGTCCCGCCAGAGTTGAGGACGACCGGGTGCTCGCGAAGCAGCCTCGACGCTCGCCGTGGACGGCGCGCCGGGAAGTGCGCCATATCGCGGAGACGCGCGGCGCGTTTTGCGGCAGGTCTCTCATCCGACAACACCGCCGGCGCGGTTGACAAACCGCAAGTCGGCCCAGAGACTTGCGTCTTTGTCCGGGCATCGCTCACGAGCGTGAATTTCCCCTGTCCCGGACCGTCGAGGAGATGATGCGCGTGAGGCGTTTACTGAAGGTCGGGTTTAGATGGTGTTCGCCTATCGCGTTGGTTGGGCTGTTCCTTCTGTTCGTGATGACCGTTGTTCACGCTCCGAAGGGCCTCAGCCAAACAACAGGCGGCGCTCGATTTCGTGTCTCCCAGATCTTGGACGAGCCGGTGATCGATTTGACGGGACCGATTCCCTTTGACGTGCCGCGCTATAATACGTTCGCGATCGCCGATGTCGACGGCGACGGTCCCGACATCGTAGCGATCAACAACGAAGATAGCATCGTCAATGTGCACCTCGGAAATGGGGACGGTACCTTCGAAGAGCCGATCGGAGTCGAGCCTGGAGAGGTGCTCGACCCAATCGCAGTTGTGGCGGCCGACTTTACGGGTCCTTTCGATCAGAATCAGGGGGCACCTGATGGAAATATCGACCTGTTTGTAACTGACGACTCGGGCGACATCGCCCTGCTGATCGGCGATGGCGAGGGTGGGTTCGCTCAGCCGGATCAAGCCATCGATTTCGTGGAGGACCTTGCTGACTTCATATCTGGGGCTGTGTCGGCGGATTTTGACGAGGATGGCGCGGCCGATGTCGCACTAGCGGACGATGATGAGATCCTCTTTGTTTGTAACGACGGAGGCATGCTGGTCCCATGTCCGACAGAAGTCGTCATCATCAGCGACGTGTTCGAGGATGCTGTCGTCTCGGATATTCGAACAGGGGACTTTGACGGTGACGGGAACACCGACGTCGTTGCCGCCGATCCCACGGGCGTGGCGTATCTGATCTACGGTGATGGCGCGGGTAATTTCACTCTCGATTCGCTCAGCCAGGCATTGCCTGCCGGAGACGAGGAAGCCCGGTTTGCTGTGACGAACTTCAACAACACCGGCCCGGACGATTTTCTGGGAGTGAACGACCAACAGTTTGACTTCAACGCGACTACATTTGTGGGACTTGGCAGCAATCGGCGATTTACCAGCACGAACTTCGATGCACCGTTTATTCCAAACGGCATTGCGACAGGGGACTTTGACGGCGATGGGACGCCGGACGTCGTGTTCTCCGACAGTTCGGAGCTCTCCTACATTTCGGGCAACGAGTCCGGAGACCTGAGTGGAGGGGTAGGAGCGGTAGGTGTTTCCGATGGATTCCCTCGGGTCAACGGTGCTGAAGTCCTCCAGGTCGCGGACATCGACCGAGACGGCTTGCTAGATCTCGTCGGTCTAGCTGCCGAAGGTCAGGAACTTCGAGTCGCTCTGAATGTGCGGGATCAGGCGACGGCCACACCGAGTACGCCGCTTGTGGGCACACCGACACCACCGAGATCCCCGACGGCGACCGGGCCCACCGCTACCCGCACGATGCCGCCGCCGACGGCGACGCGGACTCCGGTGCCGACGGCTGGGCTGGGGCGGTGCGACTACAACATATCTAATGTTGGTGCGGCCGATGCGGCGCGCGGCGTCGTGGTCGCGGATCTTAACGGTGGCGGACCGGACATAGCCGTCTCGGACGGCAGCCGTGTCCACATCATCTACAATACCGGCACTGCAGACTTGCGCGCCTGCGCGCGCGATCAGCGCGCCGGTGATCCGCCGACCGATCCGCCCAGCTCGGTGATGTCGGAGGCGCTCTCCGGCGCCGGCGATCTGGCGGTGCTGGACACCGACGGCGACGGCGACCTCGAGATCGCCGTCGCGCGGCCCGGCCTGGTCTCCTTCCTGCAGATCAACGGTCAGGGCGTGCCGGTGCCGATTGCGACCCTGCAGGCGACAGTGCCCGGCAATCCGGTGCAGATCGTCACCGACTACGCCGCCAATCCGATCGGCGCCGAAATGCGTCGGGAGCTCGACATCGACGGCGACGATACGACCGATGTTCTGGTGGCCAACGACGGGGCGAACTCGATCAGCATCCTCTATGGCAACCCCGGCGGCGCGGCTTTTACCGTGGTTACTCAGCCGATCAACGCGCGCTCACGGTCGATCTCGGCCGGCGACGTCACTGGCGACGGGCGAGTCGACATCGTTGTCGGCACGGATAGCGGCGTGTTGTACCTGGTGCAAGGAGCTCCATCCGGCGGCCGGCCGACCTTCTCGACGACCGGCACCGCCACCGTGCCGGCCCCGGTTGTTTCGCTGCAAACCGGATTCTTCAACGACGACGCACTCGCCGACGTGTTCCTCGCCGACCGGACGCCGGCGGCGCGGATTCTCCTCACCACCGCCACGCTGAGCTCGCCGACGCGTGTCCTGGCTTTTCCGCTGTTCGTCCAGGCGAGCGCGGCGTCGACGATGTTCTTCGATCCGCTCGATGCGGCGCTCGACGTCGTCGTCTCACTACCGGACACCGCCCAGCTCGTCTTCGGCCTCGGCGACGCCGCCGGCGGCATCGCCAGGTCGCTGGCGCCGCTTGCGACCGGCCCGCTGCCGCGCGATCTGGCGACGGCGGACGTCGACCTCGACACCCAGAACGATGTCGTCACCGCCAACGGCGATGGCACGGTTTCGATCCTGATCAGCAGCGAGCCGCCGCCGACGCCCACACCAACGATTACCATGACTCCGACGCCGGTAACGCCAGCAACGGAAGCACCAATCTCCACCGCCACGCCGACCGCTACTGGGACGGTGCCTACCTCGACACCGGTGACTCCGTCGAGGACACCGACGGTGCCCAAGCCCGGGACATTCCAACTCTCCGGCGGCTGCGCGATCGCCGATTCGCAAGCGACGGACACGCCCGCGGCGCTATCGCTCGGCCTCGCCGCGCTGTGGGCGGGGCGGCGTCGGCGTCGCGAGGTGGACTGAGTCATGCATGGGAGAGCTCACGTGAAACACGGCATCTCGCTTTTGGCGATCGCATTGCTGGCCGGCACCGCCGGCGCGCAGACGTTTCAGACCTGCGCGATCACCGGCGGCCAGACGGGGCTCTCGTCGATCGACGTGGGCGTCGTCGGCAATCTCAATCGCGCCGATTTCATCCCTGACCTGGTGGTCGCCGACACCGACGGCGACTCCGTCTCGCTGATCGTTCTGGACCCGATCGCGTTGCGGCGCGTCGACTGCTCGCGCGCGACGACGGTGACGACCCTGACCGATAATGGTCCCCGTGACCTCGACGTGCTGTTCGACAACGACGACCTGAACCTGGATATCGCCGTCGCCAGTGTGAGCCGTGCGGCCGTGTTCTTCGGCGACGGCCTCGGAGGCGCGGCCTCGGCTGGCCGCGCGATCAGCGGGCTCGACGCCAGCGCCATCGTCGCCGCCGATATCGACGGAGACGGTGTCGGGAGTTGCAGCGGCAACTCGAACAGCCGATGCGAATTGTTGGTGGGTACCATCGGCGACAACTCCGTCGAGATCATTGGCCCCGGGGCGATCACCCCCTCGTTCCAGTCGCTGCGCGTCGGCAACGCCGTCGACTCGCTCGCCGTGGCGGACGTGGACGGCGACACGCTGCTCGATGTCGTGGTGCTCGACCAGGGAGGCCGGCTGCAGCTCTTTCGGCAAAATCCGAATCCGCCGCCGACACCGACCGGCACCCCGGCTCCTCCGAACCTGTTCCTCGATCGCCAACTGCTCTTCGAGGCACCGGAGCTGCAGCTCGCGGCGTTCGCGATCGCGGATCCGCAAACGCTCGGTCGCGATCTCGACAACGACGGCACTCCCGACATCGTCCTCGTCGGCACGGGTGCGGAAGAGGGCGAGCTGCGGGTGCTGATTGGCGTGCAAGGCGGTCCGAACGGCTACGCGGTCGAGGACGGCGGCGACTACGCGGCGGGATTCTCCCCCTCCGACGTCGCGCTGGGGGATCTCGATCGCGATGGACGCCTCGACGTCATTGCCGCCGATGCCGCCGGCAACCGCATGCTGCTGTACCGGGGGAGCAATCTCGGCCTGACGCCGAACGGCGACTACCCCACGGGCGGTGGACCGGCAACGCTGATGGTCGCCGACTTCGACGGCGACACCGAGCTCGACATCGCCGTCGGCAACCAGGACGGCGGCTCGATCAATATGTTCCTCAGCAACAACATCGCTATCGCGACCTTCACTCCGACCGTAACGCCGACGGTCACCCTGACGCCCGCTGAAACCGGCACTCCGACCCAGACGTCGACACCGACGGAGACGCCGACCGAGACGCCGACCAGGACCGAAGGCCCAACGCGCACTTCAACCCCGACCATCACCACGACGCCCGGCTTCTTCGAAGTGCGCGGCGAAGGCTGCCTGACGATCGCGCCGGCGGCGACCGGCGGCGCGTGGCCGCTGCTGCTCGTTTTGGCGGTGATGATGTTGGGTAGGAATGTCGTCAGGGGCCAGGGATCGGGGGCCAGGGGCCAGGGGCGGAGATAGCCCCTGGCGGGGCTATGGTTTTCGATTCTTGAGGGAGCGCTCCAAGCCGTTCAGCATTCGGCCGATCTCGGCGGCCTTGCCAAGGAGGGAGCCGCCTGTTCCTCGCGCCATCATCTCCAGCTTGATCGCAATCAGGATCTGGGTTTCGAGCTCCATCAGAGATCCATAGGCGATGGATATGTGACGCAGGTAGTCGCCCGTGTGGGCGCGTCCGTGTCCCTCGGCCAGATTCGATGGCACTGAAACGGCAGCCCGACGGATCTGGCTCACCAGCCCGTATTGCTCTGAGCTTGGAAGTGCCGAGGTCGCTTGATAGCACTCCGCCACCAGCGCCATGGCCCGTTGCCAGACGACCAGATCTCGATAGCTACGTATCGCCATAGATCAATCAGATACCAATTCAGATAGTGGCCAGGTGCGCGTGTCAGTGCAACCTGCCGAATGTCCCATCGGCGCTGAGGATGTTGAATCAGATGAGAGTACATTCCCTGACCCCCGGCCCCTGGCTCCTGGCCCCTGATCGATGATCGGAATCTCCCACTACGCCAGCTACATCCCCAAACCGCGGTTGCCGCGTTCCGCCATCGGCTCCGCGTGGGGCAGTCGGCAGCCCAAGGGATGTGTCGCTGTCGCGAACTATGACGAAGACTCGCTGACGCTCGCGATCGAGGCGGCGATGGGGTGTCTGGGCGACGCGCCACACGCGATCGACGGTGTGTACTTCGCCAGTGTCAGTGCGCCGTATCTGGAGAAGCAGTGCGCCGGGGTCGTCGCGACGGTGTGCGATCTGTCGCGCGAGATCTTCACCGCTGATTTTTCGGGCTCGACGCGCTGTGGGGTGAGTGCTCTGCTGGCTGCGACGCGAGCTGTGCAAGCGGGCGCGGCTTCGCGCGTGTTGGTGACCGCCGCCGATGTGCGCCTGGCGGCGCCGGAGAGCGAGCTCGAAGGCGTGCTCGGCGACGGTGCGGCGGCATTCGTCGTCTCGGATCGCGACGTGATCGCCGAGATCGTCGATGCGGCGTCGGTCAGCGAGGAGTTCACGTATCACTGGCGCACCGATCGGCAGAGCGGCGTCCAGGTGGCCGGCGGCAAGTTCGCCAACGACTACGGCTACGCACGCGATCTGCGACCGGTGATCGAAACGCTGTTGCGCCGCCAATCCCTGGCGCCGGCATCGATCGCGGCGCTGGCGCTGTATTCGCCGGACGCCCGTGCCGCCTCCGATCTGGCGCGCTCGATGGGTTTCAAGCCCGAGCAACTGACGGCGTCGCTGTCTGCCGACGTCGGCTGCACCGGTTCGGCGGAGGCGCCGCTGCTGCTGGCGCGCGCGCTCGACGCCGCGGCGCCGGGCGACTGGATCCTCGTCGGCGGCTTCGGTGAGGGCGCCGATGCGCTGCTGTTACGTGCGACCGATGCCATTGCTCAGCGGCGCGGCGAGGTGCCGGTGCAGGCGTGGATCGACGCCGGCGAGCCGCTGGCGTCGTACGAGAAGTACCTCAAGTACCGGCGCCTCGTGGAAGTCGACGAGCCGAGCGACGTGGTCACCAACGTGCTCGAGCACAAGGAGCTGGCGCAGAACGTCCGCCTGCACGGCAGCCGCTGTCGCGAGTGTGGCCAGGTGCAGTATCCGGTCGCGCGCGTCTGCGTCGCTTGCCGGCGGCGCGAATGCTTGGACGACGTGGCGATCCGGCGCCGCGGCACGGTGTTCACGTTTACCGTCGATCACCTGATCGCCAACCTCGAGCACCCGCTGCCGATGGCCGTCGTCGATGCCGAGGCCGGCGGCCGCCTCTACCTGCAGATCGCCGACGCCGACGACATAGCCATCGGCGCTCCGGTCGTGCTCACCTACCGCCGCCTGCACGAGGGCGGCGGCAACCGCAACTACTATTGGAAGGCCAGGCCGAGGCGGGCGTTGCCCGCCTCGGCCTGACCTTCCCAGGGGTCAGGGATCGGGGGTCAGGGACCAGGGGTGGTGGCGCCTTCGCGAAGGCGCGTCGTTTGGAGAGATCAGCGCGCGAACGTTCAACCAACTGACGGAATCTTCGCGGAACGCGAAGATTCTACATTCCCTGAACCCTGGCTCCTGGCCCCTGGCCCCTGACCCCTGCATTGTGTTGCAAAGCTTCGAATCGACGGGACTACTGCATCAATGCGCGACCAAATCGCAGTAGTCGGCGTCGGCTGCACTCGCTTCGGGGACCTCTTCGAGCAGGGCTACGAAGATCTCATTTGTGATGCGGCGTTCCAGGCGTATGACGATGCGGGCGTCGATCCCGCCGACATCGGGGCGGCGTATCTCGGCACGTACATGCCGGGGCCGTCGGGCGGCAAGGCGGCGGTGTCTCTGGCCGACGCACTGCGCCTCTACGATCGGCCGGTGACGCGCGTCGAGAACTACTGCGCGACCGGTACCGATGCGGTTCGCAACGCCTGCATGGCCATCGCCTCCGGCACGTACGACATCGTCCTCGTCGTCGGCGCCGAGAAGCTGAAGGATCGCGGCGGCCGCGGCTTGCCGAGATTCGGCCATCCGCTGCTCGGCAAGGGCAATTCGGCGCCGGGTCTGTTCGCGTTGGCGGCGAACCGCTACATGCACACCTACGGCATGGGGCGCGAGACGCTGGCCAAGGTGGCGGTGAAGAACCACTACAACGGCGCCCGCAATCCGAAGGCGCATCTGCGCTCCGAGGTCACTGTCGACAAGGTCTTGGCAGCGCCGATGATCTCGTCGCCGTTCGGCTTGTTTGACTGTTGCCCCACCACCGATGGCGCCGCTGCCGCGATCCTCTGCCGCGCCGATCTGGCGCCGCGCTTCAAGTCCGAGCCGATCTGGGTGAAGGGAGTTGGGCTGTCGGTGACCACCGGACGCCCGTACTACGATCCGACCTTCGACTACCTGGGTTTTCGATCGACCGCCGTCGCGTCGCGCAGTGCGTACGAGATGGCGGGCATCGCTCCAGGCGACATCGACTTTGCTGAAGTTCACGACTGCTTCACGTGGACCGAGATCTCGAACGTCGAGGACCTCGGCTTCTGCGCCAAGGGCGAAGCATGGCACTGGGTCGAGGAGGGTCGCACCACGCTCGGCGGCGATCTGCCGATCAACCCGAGCGGCGGCCTCAAGTCGTTCGGCCATCCGATCGGAGCCAGCGGCGTGCGAATGATCTACGAATGTGTGCAGCAATTGCGCGGCGACTGCGGTGAGCGCCAGGTGGCCGATGCGCAACTCGGTCTCGCGCACAATGTCGGCGGTCCCGGCGCGGTTTCTTGCGTCGTGGTCCTCGGCAACGAGAAATAGGCGGCGTCTCGACACAAAAGCCGTCCATGCCGAGTAGCCGGGGCGGAGCCCCGGCGTATCGAGGCACGCGGGGGCCGTCCCTCGATACGCTCGCTGCGCTCGCTACTCGGGATGAACGGGGGGGCGTTTGCGATCACTCCTCGGAAGAGACCGTCGATTTTCTCCCGTACACGTACTCGTACGCGTACCCGTACACGATTCATGCCCGAATTCTGCAGGAAACTCCGTGTACGAGTACGAGTACGTGTACGGTCACTGATCTTTCGTTTTCCGACAGTCTCGGAACGGGAGGGGGGCCTTTCGCCAACTGCCGTCGCGGCTCTGGCGCCGGCAACTTTTCGGCGACCGTGGCGAGAGTTCCCCGCAGATCGCATCACTCGACCGGCGCGCTTCCGCATGCTGCCGAGAATCCGCCATGGCATCGCCCTTGCACCACGAGCGGATAAACCGCCGTGGGCCGCCGCCGCCGTCCCATGGGCTCCGTGACACCACCGATACGAGCGATCAATTCCGACCTCATGGACCGCATGGACCCGGTAGAGCGTATGGAAGAGCCGCCCACCATGCCGCCGGCCGAAGCGCCGGAGGCTCTTCCCAGCCCGCCGTCCTGGATGGGTCCCATCGGTCGCAAGCGATTGATCCTGGCGGTGCGTTCGATCGTCTTTGCGACCGCGGCCTACCTCGCGTTTGGCTCGGGTTCGGTCGGCATCGCCGTCGCGATCCTCGCCGTCCTCGCATTCGCTGTGTCGCATGCCGTGTTGATCTTCCTGCCACGCGAGCGCTTCGACGATTCGCGCTTCGGTCCGCTGCTCCTGCTCGCCGACAGCGCCATGATCCTGGCCTGTCTGTCGTGGAGCCACGCCGTCTCGCAGGATCTGATTCTCGTCTATTTCTTCACCATCTTCCTGGTATCGATCGGCGAAACACTTGGCCAGATCGCGATCGGCAGCGCGCTCGTCGCGGCGATGTACGGCTACTGGCTGTGGCTCGACGGCGGCTCGGCGCTGACGCCGGCGGTCTGGGTTCGCCTGCCGTTCTTCTTCCTGGTCGGTGTCTTCTACGCGATGGTGATCGAGCAGTTGAAGACGGAGCGCCGGCGCCGCCTGACCGCGGAGTACGAGAGCCGCCAATTGCGCCTGCTTCTCGACCTCGCCGGTGCCTTCTCCGAGAGCGAGGTCACCGAGGAGTTCGTTCGCGGCATGGGGCGTTTCGTCGAAAGCGCTTGCGACGGCGTCCGCTGTCGAGTCGTCGGCGTCGAGATCGAGAGCTTTCGCGAGCGCGGGCTGATCGCGTTTCCCTTGCGTTCGCGCGGTGAGTGCTTCGGCTCGCTGATCGTCGATTGCTCAAGTCGCCAGCCGCTGAGCGATCAGGAGCAGTGGATCTGCCAGATCGTCGCCCATACCGCGGCGGCGGCGCTGCACTCCGCCGCGCAGTCGACCGAGGCCGAGACGGCGGCGCGAGCCAAGGACGAGTTCCTCGCCACGGTGTCGCACGAGTTCCGCACGCCGCTGCACGCCATCCTCGGATACCTCGAGATCCTCGAGAGTGCCGTCGACAAGACCAGCGACCCGATGGTCGAAGAGAGCCTCGAGCGCATGCGGGTGAACGGCTGGCGCCTGAAGAACCTGCTAGAGGAGCTGCTGACGTTCGCCGAGCTGCGCGCCGGCTACGGCCGCGTGGTGGCCGAGTCGGTCTCGCTGACCGCGCTCATCGACGAGCTCGGCCGCCAGGTGCGCGGGCAGGTCGCGGACAAGCCGGTGGCCGTCTCCTGGCAGGTCGACGCCGACGCGGACACGATCACGACCGACCGTCGCAAGCTGATGCAGGCGGTCGGCGGACTGCTCAGCAACGCTGCCAAGTTCACCGAGAAGGGTCGCATCAACGTCATGGTGCGGCGCTCGGGTGAAATGGCAGTCGAGCTCTCGATCTCCGATACGGGTATCGGCATCGCATCGTCCGACCTGGCGCTCGTCTTCGACGACTTCCGCCAGGTCGACGGTTCGTTCACGCGCCGCTACGGCGGTCTCGGTGTCGGTCTGCCGTTGGTGCGCGAGCTCGCCACGCTGCTGGGCGGTCGTCTCGACGTAGAGAGCGAGCTCGGCAAGGGCACGACGGTGCGCCTGCAATTGCCGCGCGAGATCACCGGCAAGCTGATCCATGTCGAGAAGCGGCCGGCGCTCGACGCGGCCGACGACAACGTGCGTCCGATCCGTCGCGTCGTTTGATGCGATTCAGGACTTCTTCCAGAAGTCCCGCCAGGTCGCCCACTCCTCCGGCAGCGTGCCGCGGCCGATCTGGCTGCGCGGCCACTCGGCGGGCGGCTGGGATCGCGGATTGATCGCGACGGCGGCGCCGTACCAGAGCTTGTGGATGCGGCGGACGAAGAGCCACTTGCCGTCGCGGCGCGCGTAGGTGTCGAGATAGAGAATCGCCTGGTGGATCCACTGTTCGCCGAGCTCGATCTCGCCCCGGCAGTACACCGTGCCGCGCGCCGCGTCGGCGCCGTCGAGATCGATGATGTGGTTGGTGACGTGCAGAATCGTGGCGCCAACGGCGTGTAGCTGGCGCTCGAAGTCGGCGCGCAGGGCGGCGCGTCCGATTCCGTCACGCCCGACGCGCACGTCGTCGACGAACAGCGACACGAGGGTTTCGAGATCGCGCGAATCGACCGCCAGCGCATAGCGATACGCCAGTTGGCGGATCTCTTCGAGATCACTCATGCCGTTCAGCCGCCGCTGACCGGTGGGATCAGCGCCACTTCGTCGCCGTCGTGCAGAACCAGCTCACGGTCGGCGTACTCGCGGTTGACGGCGAACGACACGGACGCCGCCATCGGCGCGATGGCGGGGTGCTTGCCGCACAACTGCTCCCACAGATCGGCGACACGCGCCCCATCCGCGAGCGTTTCGGTCGCCTCGCTCGCTTTCACCTTCTCGCGCAGCGACGCGAAGAAGAGGACGCGCACCTTCACGGCCGCAAGTCCTCGAGCAGGAAGCGCTCGATCGGCCACGCGGCCGGTCGGTGCACGAAGAGCAGGACGATCCCGAGCGTCACCAGCGGTGCGTAGTCCGCAAAGCGATAGGTGATGGCCCCCAGGCAGAGGCCGAGCACCGCGATCACCTCACAGAACGTCCAGGTGACGATGCAAGCAACACGCAGGCGGGTGAAGCCGTCGGTCGGGTCGCTGCCGCGACGTCCCCGCAGATCCGCTACCTGGGTCCGCCAGACGAAACTCGCGATGGTCAGCAACGTGGCGAGAATCCAGAACAGCGGCCGCAGCACTACGAGAACGTCCTCGTCGACGGCCTCACTCTGCTGGGAGAGCAACATCAGGATCAGCACGTAGCAGAAGATGCTGCCGAGGAACGCCAACCAGATCATGTGGAGACCGCGCACGGACTGGTGACGCACACCGGAATCGATGCTCGGGCTCATTTCACCGCCAGTAGTCCCACCAGATGCCCGACCTGCGGCAGGATCAATCGGTTCATCGCCAGGTCGACGGCCTTCGTCGAGCCGGGCAGGCAAAACACAACGCGATCGCCGATCGTGCCGGCGACGGCGCGGCTGAGCATCGCCGCCGCGCCCACCTGTTCGTAGCTCAGCATGCGAAACAACTCGCCGAAGCCCGGGATCTCACGGTCGATCAGCCCGGAGACCGCTTCGAAGGTCGTGTCGCGCGGCGCCAGCCCGGTGCCGCCGTTGGTGACGATGACGTCGGCGGTAGCTGGTGGCCGGCGCAGCAGGTCGAGGATCTGCTGTGGCTCGTCCTTGACGATTCGGTAGAACGCGATCGCGTGCCCCGCTCCGAGCGCGGCGTCGCGGATGCTGCGTCCGCTCGTGTCGTCAGCCTCGCTGCGCGTGTCGCTGATGGTGAGGACGCCGAAGCGCACGCTGGCGGCGGCTGCATCCTGTCGGTGATGTCGCTGGTGCGCCACGCGGCAGAGAATAGGAGACGCCCCGGATTCCGGCAATGCGGAAATCCCGAACCGTGTCGGACGTCTGGATCAAAATCCAAATCGAGATCGGATTCGACGACCCCCGTGAACCGTGAACCGTGAACTGTGGGCCGTGGAAGGTGAATCGTCCGGCATCGCGCGCATCGGGCCGGCGGTCGCGGTTGGCTCGAAGCGGCGTTCGTGGTAGCGAGCCCCGATGCGGTCGGATGTGTGGATGAAGGCGACGTCGTTGCATGGTTGATCTGGTCGGATCCCTGAACGACAAGCAGCGCGAGGCGGTGCTGCACGGCGACGGGCCACTGTTGATTCTAGCCGGCGCCGGTTCAGGCAAGACGCGCACGCTGACACACCGGGTGGCGCACTTGATCCGCGAGCGCCAGGTGGCGCCTTGGCGGATCCTCGCCGTGACCTTTACCAACAAGGCGGCGGCGGAGATGCGCCAGCGGGTCGACAAGCTGGTCGACGCGGATGAATCGCCTTGGGTGTCGACGTTCCATTCCTTCGGCGTTCGCATCCTGCGCCGCGAGATCGAGGCGCTGGGATATGCGAAGCAGTTCGTCATCTACGACGAGAAGGATCAAGAGCGGTTGCTCAAGGACTGCTTGACCGATTGCGGCGTGCGCGACGCGGCCATGAGCGTGCGCGCGGTAGCGGCACGCATCGACGCGGCCAAGAATCGCGGGGTCGGGCCGGAGAGCATTGTCGTCGAAGACGAGAAGAGCGGCATCGTCGCGCGCGTGTTTCGCATGTACCAGGAGCGAATGCGGCGATCGAACGCGCTGGACTTCGGCGACCTGTTGGTTCTCACGGTCCGGCTGTTCGACGAGTTCCCCGAGGTCGCGGCGCGTTATCAGGAGCGATTCCGCGCGGTTCTGGTCGACGAGTACCAGGACACCAATGCCGTGCAGTACCGCCTGACGCGCTCGTTGGCGTCGGTGCATCGCAACCTGGTCGTCGTCGGTGACGACGACCAGTCCATCTACCGATGGCGCGGCGCCGAGATCGAGAACATCTTGAACTTCGAGCGCGACTTCTCCGACGCTGTAGTGATTCGCCTCGAACAGAACTATCGCTCGACCGGCAACATCCTCGCCGCTGCCGGCGCCGTGGTGGCGTGCAACACCAACCGCAAGGGCAAGACCCTGTGGACGGAGAACGCTAGCGGCCATCCCGTCGCTCTGGCGACGCTCGGCGACGACCTCGAGGAGGCGCGGTTCGTAGCTTCGGAGATCAACCGCCTGGTCGCCGACGGGGCGCGACGCCGCGATGTGGCCGTCTTCTATCGCACCAATGCGCAGTCGCGATCGATCGAGGAATCCTTCGCCCGCAATCAGATTCCGTATGCGATGGTCGGCGGCGTCAAGTTCTTCGCGCGCGCCGAGGTAAAGGACGTGCTCGCCTACCTGCGCCTCTGCATGAATCCGGCCGATTCGGTATCGGCGAAGCGAATCGTCAACGTGCCGTCGCGCGGTATCGGCAATGTGACCGTCGGCAGGATCGCGGCACTCGAAGAGGATGTCGCTGGCGGATTCATGGGCGCCTGCCGTGCGGCAATCGAGCGCGACCTGTTGCGCGGGAGCGCGCTGGACAAGGTCTCGGCATTCGTGCGGCTCATGGACTCGTTCCGCGAACGCAGCAGCGAGCTGGCGTTCCCGCAGTTGGCCGCGGCGATCGTGGAAGAGTCGGGATACGGACCGATGTTGCGCGAGAACGGATCGTTCGAGGCGCGCGATCGATTGCAGAACCTCCAGGAGCTCCTATCCGGCATGGAGGAGCGCGCTGCCGCCGGCGAGAGCCTAGAGCAGTATCTCGAGCAGATCGCGCTGGTCACCGATCTCGACTCGCTCGACGATGCGGCAGACCGCGTGACGCTGATGACCTTGCACGCCGCCAAGGGACTCGAGTTTCCGTACGTCTTCATGACCGGCATGGAGGAAGGACTGTTTCCTCACGCCCGCGTCGACGACGTCGATGTCGAGGAGGAGCGCCGCCTCTGCTACGTCGGCATGACGCGGGCGATGAAGCGGCTCTATCTGTCGCACGCCGAACGGCGGCGTGTCTTCGGCGACTTTCAGGCCAATCGGCGCTCGCGATTTCTCGACGAGGTGCCCGTCGAGCTGCTGCGGGTCGTCCGCGAGCCGCAGCGGCGCACCGTCTCGCTCAACGGGTTCGAACGCGGGAACGGCCGGAGGCCAGCGTGGATGGACCGCGAAGAGAGCGACGGATCCGAGCCGCGCGTCGTTTACGAGGGAGAGGATGGGTTGCGCGTCGGAGCCCAAGTGCGACACGCATCGTTCGGCGTCGGTGTGATCCGCGGCCTCGAGGGCAGCGGCGATGCGCGGAAGGTGACGATCCTCTTTCGTTCCTCGGGCGTGAAGAAGCTGTCACTCCGCTTTGCCAATCTCGAACCGGTCTAACCCGTATCTTCGAAAATCCGCCGCTCTCGGTTTGGGGATGGGCGTGACTTAAGAGTTCCCCGCCTCGTCGAGATCGTCCTCGCCCAGGCCGTGCTCTTCCGCGTCGATCTCGGCGTCGAGCTCGAGCTCGTCGAGTGACTTCTTTCCCTCTTCCTTGCGCGCCAGGCGCTTGCGGTTTTTTTCTTCTTGCTTCAGTCGGCGCGCCATCTCCTTGCGCCGCTTCTGATCACGCTTGAAGGTCTTTCCGCCAGCCATCGGATGTTCTCCTTTCGCGCTCGCGAATTTCTCGAATTGGTTAGGCTAACAACGTGAGTGACGGATGGCAATGCACGGTACGTGCGGAGCCTTGCTTCAGCGGATGTACATGCCGAATCGGCGCCAGCGCGGCATGCAGGTGCTGGAGAACAGTTGTCCCACTCCGTGCTGGCGCAAGTCTTCCCAACACGTCTGACTGTCGCGCGACCAGTACACGAAGGTGGCGCGGCCCTTGATGTCCTCGATGTTGGCGAAACCCCAGAACCGACTATCGTAACTCTTGTCGCGGTTGTCGCCCATGACGAAGAACTTGCCGGACGGCACGGTCTGCGGCCTCATGTTGTCGCGTTGCCCCGCCGCGACCGGTTCCTCGAAGTGGGCGTGAACGTCCTCGGCGGCGACGCCGTTGACGAAGAGCTTCTTGCGGCGGATCTCGATCGTGTCCCCGGCGACGGCGACGACGCGCTTGATCAGATCGGTCCCGGGATCGCCGGGCCTGACGAATACGACGATGTCGCCGCGCTCCGGCGATTTGATCTCGGTGATCGGCCCGGCCAGCGGCATGCGAACGGTATACGCCAGCTTGTTGACGAAGATGTGGTCGCCGATCTGGATCGTCGGCAACATCGAGCCGGACGGCACCCAAAACGCCTGGACGACCGAAGAGCGCACTGCGAGGGCGATGAGGATCGCCGGCACGAACGTCTTTGCGAGATCTTTGGCGCCGCGAATCGCCGAGGCGATCAGCGAGTCGCTTTCCGGCTCGCCGGTGGCGCCGGCGGTGTCGGACCCCTTCTTGGTGGGACGTTTCATAAACCGCCACTGAACACGGCGCGGCGAGACGGGTCAAGGAGACATGTCCGCAAACGCTCGCTCACTCTAGTGAACCCCGCGTCGGAAACAGTCGTAGCTCGATGAGTCGAGCTGACGGTCGGTGCGGGTCAAAACTCGACCGAGAATCCTTCCGCTTCCTCGCTTTCGGCTTCGATGAGGATGACTTGTGCGCGCTGGTAGGCCGAGGCCGGGACGAAGACGTAGCCGCTGACGGTCGCACCGCGCGCGACGTCTGAATCTGCGAGATGCGCTTCGCGAACGCTGCGATGCCACTCGGGCGCGAGGCGGGCGAGCACGTCGTCGATACTCAGCGGCCGATGCGTTTGGCCCTCCTGCGTGACCAGCTTGATGCGCCGTGTGTGGAGCCGATACAGGCGTGCACTGCCGTTGTCGATGCGAATGTGCACGGGGGTGAGGCCGGTCACTTCCGGAGCGGCGCCCGCGATTGCGGCAGCGCCTTCGCCGCGCAACGGCTCGACTGCCAGACGCAGATCGTCGTTGTTGCTGGTCGTTCGCGGCGCCGGCGTTCGCTGGGTACGGGCTCGAGCCGCTGCATCGACTGCAGCAGCGAAGTCACGCTTGAAGACCCTTCGCTGCGAGAAGGGCTCTTCGGTAGCCGCTTCGATCGTCGCGCCATGGTTGTCGCAGGTGATTCGGGCCGCTACCTGATAGGCGTCCCCGGCGTCGCCGGTGTACCAGCCGGTGTGGCGCAAGGCGCGTACTTCGCCGACGACGCCGGGTGCCGGAGCCCTGACCGATTCGACGCTGTAGCCCATGCGTCTGAAGGCCGTGCGGGTAGCGCCGGTCGCGCCGCGGCAGGTCATTCCGGGGCGTTGCAGGTGCACCTGAGCCGCGAAAGGCGGCACGTATTCCGAGCTTGGATCGATGGGTGGCGGCAGCTTTGGCGCGGCGCAGGCGACGGCGGTCAGCACCGCCATCGCGACGGCCTGGCGCTTCACGACGGGCAGCCGTCGAGGGAGTTGTTCACGGCGCGGATGAGCTCGGCGATCTCGACGGCGCCACTCTCGTTGGCGTCGAATGAGGGACAGTCGGCCGTGTCGCGCATGCGCAGAGATATGCCGACGCCGATGATCAGCTCGTTGATCGCCACGCTGCCGTTCGCGTTGCAATCGCCGACGCACGCGACCGAGCGCCCCGGGCACGGGGCGATGGCGAGGGCAGATGGATTCACTCCCGCCTGGATCGGGGTCAGGGCGGTGTTGCCGTTCGCCGTATCGATCACCGACAGGGTGCCGCTCTGTTTGTTCGCGACGACCAAGTGCCCGGCGCTCGTCAGAGCCAACGCGACCGGCTCGTCGCCAACCTCGAGAGTGCTGACGTTTTGTTCGCCCAAGTCGATCATCGATACCGTGTCATCGCCGCGATTGGCTACGTAGACGGTATCGCCATCCGCCGAGACGGCGACTGCGGTCGGCAACTCGCCGACCGTGAACGAGTCGACCTCGTCGCCCGAGGCGACGTCGACCACCGTCAACGTACCGTCTTCGGCAGCGGCGAATGCGCGATCACCGGTCGGCGACAGCGCCACCGTGAATGGTCGCTCGCCGACATCTCCATCGCGCAACACATCGCCATCGGACGAAGACACAACAAAAACGGAGTTTTGATTCCGGCTGGTCGTCACCAATTGAGTGCCGTCGGGGGTGATGGAAAGGCCGCGCGCCTGACTCGGGAGGGCGAAGCGATTGGTCTCCGTCCGGTTGGCGACGTTCAATACGGCAGCTTCCGAAGTTGCGTTTGCAATCACGTAAATTGCTGAACTATCAGGAGAAAATACCAAGTCGGTCGGCGTGGTTGCGAGTCCGATCTGGGCCGGACCGCTGCCTCCCTGAGCATCGACGACCCACAGGCGATTGCCGTCGAACTGGCTGACGAAGATCTCCAGGGACGGGCTGACGACCAAATCGGTGAGCTGGCAGATACCGTTGCAATCGGGCAGGGGGGTGACGCCGAGATCCTGTCCGTCCGGGATGGCGAGGATGCGGACCGTCCCGACGATCTGGTTGCCGACGAACGCACACTCCTCCTGCGCCCATGCCGGTGTCGCGGCGACAATGCCCGCGAGAGTCAGAGCGGCGGCCAGGCGTAGGGCATTCGCAAGGAGGAGGTGCGACAGGCGTCTCACGCCACGGACGGCGGCCGAGATCGAAGGGGCGACACGCCGTTCCATTAGCACTCCTTGTTGCAAAGAATTCACAGTCCAAGTTCTTAGTGAGGAGCCCGGTATGCAGCAAGCGAAATGCGAAGAGGCAATAAAAATCGACGGGTTGCCCCCTAGTGGCACCTGACTAATTGCCTTGCAAAACAGTTGGAACGCACCTTAGGATGCGCGAACCAACGGACTGAGATGAATGATAAGATGCTCGTGGCGCACCCAAATACGAGGGTTTTTACTGTCGCTGGCGGGGGTGGCCACGGTCGGAACGGCGGTTGCCACGGCGGCGCCGCTCTTTGGCCGGCCGGCATCATATGATGTGGACGGTGCGCCAGTAGGCGTCGGCTCTTTGGAAGTGAATGGGGGACAAGGTCTCGATGTTGCGACGGCCAACAGCACGGGTGCGGAAGGCCCGTCGTTTTCTCTGCTGAACAATCGAGGCTCGGGCAGCTTCTTCCCAGAGACCAGAACCGTTGTGAACGGATTCAGCTTTCAGACGGCCGCCATGGCCGACTTCAATGCCGACGGGCGAGGGGACATCGCTCTCGCCGCCGACATCATCGACTTCCCCGTGCGCGGTGTCGTGCTCGTTTTTCTCAATGAGGGGAACGGCGAGTTCGCGGCACCGCTCGAGTACCGCCTGCCCGGCATCTTCCCGCTGTGTCTCGAAGTCGGAGACGTCAACGGAGATCCGGCGCTCGACCTTGTCGTCTGTCACTCGACGAGCACCGGCGGCACTTCTGAAGGCCGCGTTACGGTCCTCCTCGGCAGCGTCGCTCAGGGCTCGCCGAACGGCCAGTTCCGCATCGACTCGAGCACGGTTGTCGGCATCGAGCCGGCGAGTGCGGCGATCGGTCTGATCGACGGTGACGACGATGCTGACATCGTTGTGGGCGATCCCGTCGAGTCCGTCGTCTATGTGATGTTCGGCACCGGTGGCGACTTCGCGTCGGCGCAAGAGGTTGCCGAAGTGAATTCGGTGACCGCGGTGGCCGTGTTGCCGCAGACCGGTCCACTCGCGGCGATTGCCGCGACCAGCCGCAATCGCCTTTTCGTGTTCGAGCAGCCGTCGGCACGCTCGTTCGCCGAGCTCGAGCAGCACCAGGTGTTTCTGCCCGGCGCGCTGCGGACGGACGATTTCGATCAGGACGGTGCGACCGATCTGGTGATCGCGTCGAGTCTGGGCGGCGATCTCTGGCTGGGCTCCGAAGCGGGCGGGCTCGTCTTCGGCGAGGTGATCTTCACCGCTTCGCTCGATCCACTCAGCGTCCTCGATCTGGAAGTTGCCGATTTCAATGGCGACGACCGGCCTGACATCGTCGCCAGCTCCTCCATGGAGGACCGGGTGACAGTGGTTTTGAGCGGCGGCGCCGACGCGCCCTTCACACCGACCAATACACCGACCATCACCAACACGCCGACGATTACCAGCACCCCGACGCGGACGCCGACTCCGACGCGTACCCGAACATTCACCCGCACCAGCACCACGCCGACCGACACGCCGACGCCGATCATTACAACGACACCCGCTGGGCCGGGAGATGCCAATTGCGACGGCCGGATCGATGATGCCGACGTGCTCGGAGTCATCCGCGCCATCTTCACCCCGATGTGCACCGCAGCCGACGTCAACGGCGACGGGTTTGTCACCGCCGCCGACCTGACGGCAGTCGTCGAGCTCCTGCAGGGCCGCTGATCAATTCTCCGAGGAAGTGCTAATGAGATCCAACAGACGAATCCCGCGCTTTCTGGTCGCGCTCTTCGCGGTGATGACGGTCGCCGCCGCCGGCCATGCGCAGACGTTGTCTGCGTCCGCCGACGCGTATCTGAGCGGCGTCAACCAGAACGCCAATGCGGGGTCGTCGACGGCGCTGTTGGTCCGGGACACCGGCCCGGAGCGCTCGCTCGTTCGCTTCAGCCAGACCGACATCCTCAATGCGACCTCCGGTGGAACACTGTTGTCGGCATCGCTCGAGCTTTTCATCGAAGCCAATGACGACGCATGGGGTGCCGGCCGAGAGATCGACGTCCACCGGCTGAACACCGACTGGACGGAGGCGGGAGTCACCTGGAACTGCCCGATCGACACGGTGCCCGGCGACGGCAATGCGGACTGCGGAGTGCAGTGGGCGGGTGGCGATTTCGAGATCACGCCCAGCGCGACGTTCTTCCAGACCGACGGCGTGACCGGCGTGTACGTGACATTCGACGTCACCGCCGACGTCGCCGCCTTCATCCTCGGCACACCCAACCTTGGTTGGCTCGTCAAGAAGCGGACCGAGGCGCAGACCGGGGCGATCGACTACACCTCGCGCGAAGGCACGCTCGCGCAGCGTCCGGTCCTGGTGCTGAACGTCACGTTCCCGCCGACGCCGACTCCCACCGACACACCGACCAGCACGCCGACGTCGACTCCGACTGAGACGCCGACCATCACACCGACGCCGACCGTCACCGACACACCGACCGATACTCCGACCAGCACGCCGACCGACACGGCGACGGCAACACCGACCCGTACGCCGACCGAGACGCGGACCAACACGCCGACGGATACGCCGACCGACACCCCGACGAATACGCCGACGGATACTCCGACGAGCAGCCCGACCAACACACCTACCCGTACGCCGACCAACACCAACACGCCGACGGACACGCCGACCGACACCCCGACCAGCACGCCGACGGATACGCCGACGGGCACGCCGACCACCCCGCCCCCGATCCCTCCCACCGACCTCCGCACCGCCCCGGGCACGCCTGGCCCCCCGCTCACCGTCGCGCCGCCGATGTCGCAGCCCAGACGACTGATGCCCTGCGTCCC